>JAJDAD010000111.1 GCA_029262055.1 Candidatus Zhuqueibacterota bacterium | reverse complement strand
TCAGGGATTGCCCGCGTCGTCTATAAAGACTTTGGCTGTTGCTGCTTCGGGCGACCTTTTTGCCGGCATGTTTGGGGATGTTGCCGTTTCAACGAATAATGGCGACACCTGGATAGAGACAGGCGATGGCTTGGACAATATAAATGTCGGTTCGCTTACAATAAAAACCAACGGACAAATGCTTGCAGGTTCCTTAGGTGCTGGCGTTTTCCGCAACGCAATAGTGCTCACCTCAGTTGAGAGAATCGATGAAAACATCCCGGTTGGTTTTACTCTGAATCAAAATTATCCCAACCCGTTTAATCCTTCTACCACAATTCGTTTTACGCTCGAACGCCACGGCGATGTTAGCATCCGGGTGTTTAACCTGAAGGGTCAGCATGTTCGGACACTTCTCAACACCCAACGATCCGCCGGTTCCTATTCAGTTGTCTGGTTTGGCAAGAATGATTTTGGCAAACAGGTGGCGAGCGGGAATTATTTCTACCAGCTCAAAGCAGCCGAATTTCAGTCCACACGGCGGATGGTTTTGATGAAATAGGTTACGATGGTAGGATTTCAGACCTGCTCAACACGGACAAAAATCAGTTTGAGCAAGTCTGAAATCCATTCATAAGAAAACGATCTTTTGAATATCCGAAAGGCTGCCCTATGAAGCACATCAATCACCTTATTATTCTTGCTATTCCTCGTTCCCACGCTCCGCGTGGCAGACGCGGACGTTCCTGCGTCCAGTGACCGGGCGGGCAAGTGCGAAACGCTGTAGCGTCGCGGTATGCATCCGACGGAGGCCGTCTAAACGGGAAGCAAGACCTACAGCTTTAGCGGATGGGGCAAGACATGGATATAACAAGGAGATCTGTCGGCGACACTATGGCATTGCGCATCAGGGGCTGAGGCAGCCGTTATCCCAGATCCGCTAAGACTGCGTTGATTCGTCCACTCTCCTCTTCTGCTTCCGATTTATCGAGTTGGAAGAACACGGGTATTTTACCAGAATTTATTTGCTCGAGAATCGTTGGTGCCTGCACAAGCCTGCCGTCAACAACAACCCCGAGGCGGCGTCCTAAATTGGCACCTGTAATTTCTCTGAATTTTCGCTTGCCCTCGTCTGTAAGAATCAGGTATACAAGATAGGATTTGCCTTCATCATTGGAGACCAATTCGGCCCGCTCCACGTCACTTAGGTCGAGTAGTACTTCACTTCCCAGATGCAATTGCTCCCCTGTTTTCACCAGGGTCATACGTTGTGAATCGCCGTCAATTGCATCCGATACCAGACGGAATTCCACAAACCTGGTCGTATCTGATGGTGTAACAGCGTCATCTGCAGAGCAACCGATGACGACAAGGCTGAGCAACACGACAAAAAACGCTCCCTTCATTTCATCCTCCTTTGAGAAATATTTCGAACTGATTGCGGAATAAAACAGTAGGGGAATCGGAATGCTTCGACTCATCCCCTTAACACTTCCGGGGATTTAGAATGGCGGAGTGGACATATTCTTATACACAAAGTGTGGCGGGATTATTCCAGACACAAGAAAAGCAAGATGGTGGATGCAATTACGCTTTCTGGCCAGCCTTATGCGTGAGCCAAGGTAAGGAGTGGGGGCCAAGCTATCCAGATAGCAAAGAATTAGTTGGAATTGATTAAGAGGTTGCTACAACTGCCGCCGGCGTCCATAGAGCGTGTCCGACTCCCGGGGCCAGACCCTAAAAGCGGACGGGCGCGTCTAACGCTCAATCCCCAACTTTTTCATCCGATTGCGTAGAGTGTTCGGGTGCAGGTCGAGGATTTGTGCGGCACCTCTGGGCCCATTGATCACCCAGTTTGTCTCCTGCAGAACTTTGCGAATGTAGTTGCGCTCAACATCCTCCATCTTGACTGAGGGCTGCTCAACTATGGTATCCTCCAACTCAATCCGGAGCCTGGAACCGGTGGAAATAATCATGGCTCGTTCAATGACGTTGGACAACTCCCGGATGTTCCCGGGCCAGCGATACTGTACCAAGCGTTCCATTGTGCGGTCATCGACCTTTTTGTAGTCCACTCCGAGGCGATTCTTGTGTTTGCCAATAAAGTAGTGCACCAGCATGGGAATGTCGTCGACACGCTCCCGCAATGGTGGGACACGAATCGGGAAAACATTCAAGCGATAGTACAGGTCATCCCGGAATCTGCCATCCCCGACGGCCTTCCTGAGGTCGAGGTTGGTAGCGGCTATCAGCCGCGCATTGACCCGCATCGTTTCGGTTCCGCCAACTCGTTCAAATTCGTGTTCCTGCAGCACGCGCAGCAGCTTTACCTGGACGTCTAGCGGTACATCCCCTATTTCGTCAAGAAAGATCGTGCCACCATCCGCCAGTTCAAACCGGCCCAGCTTTCTATTGACAGCACCGGTGAAGGCGCCTTTTTCGTGCCCGAAAAACTCACTCTCCACCAGGCCTGCGGGCAGCGCCGCGGTATTGACTTTTATCAGGGCGCGCTCGCAACGTTTGCTCAGCTTGTGGACTTTGGCCGCTATCAGTTCCTTGCCGGTGCCGGTCTCCCCTGTTATGAGGACCGGCGTGTCGGTGATCGCAACCTTTTCGACATTCTCAAGAATCTTGATAAACGTCGGGCTTTGCCCAATCAGGTCCTCATAATTATTGTGGGCATTCATCTCTGCCTGTAGGTAGTCTCTCTCGATCAGCAGCTTTTGTATTTCACTGTGGGCACTGATTTTCTCACTGATATCCCGCAGGATGACCGTGTAGTACCTGGCATCCTCTTCCACTGCCAGGGAGATAGTCGCTTCGACCGGAAACTCTTCACCATTGGACCGGCAGGCGGCGATTCCTTCCGATGCCCAAATGTAACAGAGAAGCTCCTGCTTCCTCGTACAGGATTCGACATATTGCTCAAACAGGCTCTTGAATTTTGGCGTAAGCATTTTCTCAAAGGACTTCCCAATCATCGCGTCCCGCTTGCACCGAAAGACATTTTCGGCAGACTGATTGAAGAGGAAGACTTGATAATTGCCGTCGATTGTGATGATGGCGTCCATGGCCGTTGACAGAATGCTCGTAAGCCTGGCGTCGATGCGGGCGTGAGCATCCTCCGCAAGTTTCCTTTCAAGCTCCGCTTCGGTTCGGCTCGCGAATATTTTTACAATGGCCAGGTCGTCTGGTGGGATTTCCAGCGGCTTATCATCGAAAACGGCAAGCACGCCCAGCGTTTCTCCTCCTTTTGCTGATAACGGCAGCACCAGGCAACTCTCAATTTTGAGCTTTGAAAGACCTTTGTCATCTGGAAACTGCTCTCGCAGTCCCTCGCAACAATAATAAATCTCCTGGTCCAGAACCTTGCCACACGGAGACACGAGCAGATCACAGTCGAAGTGTTCAACGAACTCAGTGCCGCCCCAAAACGCCAGGAGCCGTAAGTGGGTCTTGTCCGCAGTCAACTCCGCCACGTAAGCACATTTAACATCCAGCGCCTGCGACAGACTGCGCACCAGAGAACTAAAAAACTGGTCTCCAACAACAGGCGCAACACCCTCGACGATTTTCAACAAAACTGCCCCGCCATGTCGGGATATGACACCGTCTTTGCCGAGTCCGTTATTGTCTTTGTGGCCCTTGTTCTTTTTTTCCATTAGACATCTTTTCCTTTAGAGCTTCCGGCTGTACTTCCCATGTCTTGGGCACCTACCCGAATGATTGCTTATCCCCGATGTAATCGCTGCAATGATATCAATCTCAAGATGTCAAGCTTATCAAATTTTGTACCAATCACCATAAAATAACATAAGTATCTGTAACTACATGTCTTATGTGCAAGTCATCATTCCGTTCAAGGATCGTGGAATCGGACGAAAGGTCACCATATGCGGCCATTCTGCCCATATATGGTGGCTGTCAAGTCGGCGCTCTCGTCCTTTGTCATCGTGGTGTTCATTCGCATTTTCGACAATCTTGCCACGACGCCACGCATTCTTGTTCCTATCTGCCGTCTTCCCCAATCATTGCGAACCTGCCCCACGCGTGATTCCTGAACCACACTCATGCCTTGTCCGGGATGCGACCCCGTTATCAGAGGAGGAAATCTGTCCTCGTGAAGTGAAAGGTCAGTTCACAGGATTCATGGAGGGGGCGCACAGACAGCAGATGTTACCCTCGGAAGGACGCTACCTCAACCCTTGCGTCATTGAAACAGGCGCCCCCGCCAACATCAGATATTGTATCCGGCGCCAACGCCGTTGCCGTGTAGCCGTTTATCGCAGACTTGCGCCAGGCGCCTTTGGGCATCAGCACTACGCCAGGGCGGATTTTGGACTGGTCCTTAACTTTACAATGACTTCACCGAATTGGTTGTACACGCGGACTTCGGTGCCTTGCTGCAGGTTTCTGGCAGCGGCATCTTCCGGGTTCATCAAGAGGTAAAGCTCCGGAAAGTTGAACTCGCCGAGGGTACTGCTTATGAGGGCATTTGTTGCCGGCGAAATGAGCGCGAGTGGATAAGCCGTGTCGTTTTGCGGAATATACCCGAAAGGCCTCTGGCCCAGGACAGGTGGAGATAAATCAACCAGCCCATCATCGCTCCAGGGAACAACATTCAGGAATGGTATCGGTGTACCGCCCTCATAGTCCGGCACCGCTATCCTGTTTTCCTTAAACTCTTCAAACCTGGGCCGATGGGCAAAACCGTCGGTGCAGGCAACAACTCGCCCCACCATCTCTTCCTCAGACAATTTGAATGCTTCATCCTTAAAGCCCAATGCCCGCCCCAACTCTCCAAAAAGCTGGTGGTTGGATTTTGCTTCGCCACACGGGGCAATTGCCGGCTCTGAATACTGCAGTGCGTAGGCTCCATAGGCGCCATGGACTTCCAGCTGCTCGAGAAATGTCGTGGCAGGGAAGACAATATCAGCGAACTTTGCTGTGTCGGTCATGACCTGCTCCGAAACCACGGTGAACAAGTCATCCCGGGCCAGGCCGGTCAGCACCAAATTTTGGTTTGGAATGGTGGCGGCCGGATTGCAATTGTAGACAAATAGGGCCTGGATCGGAGGACTCTTCTCTTGCACCAGCACCTGACCGAGTTGATTCATGTTGATGGTCCGGGTGTCCCAGTCGGGAAAATCCAGGAGTGAATCGCTCTCGATCCTGTACGCGCCACCATTGCTCAAGGTATATCCGGAGCCTTTTCTGCCGAACTTACCCAGTAAAGCCGGCATGGCCAGAATCGCCGCGACGGCCTGCCCACCGTTGCGGTTTCTCTCCAAACCCCAGCCAACCCTGATCACCGCCGGATCATGCAACGCGTACAGCCGGGCCAGCCTCTCAATATCCGAATCCGCAAGACCTGAGATCTGGGCCGCCTTGGCAATAGGGTAATCCGCGGCAGCAGCGAGCAGGACTTCCACGCCCTTTGTATTTTGATTGATGAAATCATAATCAAGCAAATTGTTATTTCGCCAAAAATCGACCATTGCCAGCGCAACAACCAGGTCGGTCCCCGGCCGTACCGGCAGGTGTAAGTCTACTTCAGCATCGCTGAAGTTGCGCATTGGGTCAATCACTGCGATCTTGGCGCCGGCCTTTTTCGCCTTGCGCAGGTACGGCACCAAATGGATGTTGGAAGCCTTGGGATTCGCTCCCCAGATGAGAATGAACTTCGCACATTCGTAATCCGGGAAAGCTGTCCCCGGCATCTTGCCGTACATTCCCAGGGCAGCAGCAGTGGTCGGAGCCGCGCAAACCGTGCGGGCCAGCCGCGAGGCGCCCAGTCTGGCAAACAAGACCCGGTCCAGAGTATCTTGCCCTAGATATCCGTTGGAGCCGCCATAGGAGAATGGCAGGATCGTCTCTCCGCCAAACTCCGTTTTGACCGACAAAAGTGTGCGGCTGACCAGGGACAGCGCCTCGGTCCAGCTTATTTTCTCAAACTCTCCTGCTCCTTTCGGCCCGACTCGTTTGAGCGGATGGAGGACCCTGTCCGGGGAGTAGATTCGATCGGCAAACCGGGATACTTTTGTGCAAATAAAGTCCTGTGTGAGCGGATTTGACCTGGACGCCGAGATCTTTGTGACTTTTGCAGCATCCACCTGCACCTCAAGGCTGCACGAATCGGGACAGTCCATGATACAGACAGCTGGCTTCTTTTTTGACGACATGAGCTCCTTCCTATTTCCGAAAGTTGGACAATATCACTGGCAATTCACCCGCATCGGGTACAGCAAGACTCTTACGCGTCCCCACGCGATAAGTTCACAACCACAAAATGTGGCAAAAAACCAGAACATTCAAGGAATACCTGTTCGGCAGACACGACAAGAACTGTCGCGTTTCCCGGCGTGACCGTTTATTTGCGTGTAACTTGCGTCGATAAATATAGTACGGACGAAGATCCGTCTAATATGAACAGGGGTTACGGCAGACGCGTCCGAGAGGGTATGATCAGTTTTTTCTGACGGGACAACGCAATGGGAAAAATATTGATTATCGAAGATGCCGAAGGCGCCCGGAACTCAATCCGTAGAACGCTTGAAGTGAGCGGTTACGAGGTCGTGACCGCCAATGATGGAAAAGAAGGACTTGCCATTATCAACAGCGATCCGCCTGATCTGATCATCACTGATATTGTCATGCCGGAAGTAGACGGACTGCAGATTATCCGGAGCATCGCCAGAAGGAAGCCTGATCTCCCAATAATCGCCATTACAGCATACGTAGGCACGCACTTCATGACAGTGGCGAAGCAATTTGGTGCTCGCTACGGCCTCTACAAGCCATTTGACCCGGATGAACTACTGGCTGTTGTACAGGACGCCTTATGAAGTTGTTGTGTATGCTCCGAATAATCCCCACAAACGTCGCAAATCAAGTAATATCGCCGCCCTGGAACATACGTTCGAAAGCCTTCGATCCCTTCTTCACAACCAGGGAAATGAGCAAAGGAACGGGCCAGGGGTTAGCCACAGCGTATGATGCGGTGGTCGACAGGTCAGGTAGTTCGATTACATTCGAGACCGGAGCGGCAAAAGGAACGACGTTCTTCATCCGCCTGCCGGTTGTGCCGGAAAGAGATTAGCCCCTCGATGAAGAAGAGAATTCTGTTTGTTGACGACCACCCTTTGCTGCTGCGTGGCCTCAAAAGAATGCTCTTTGATATGGCCGGCGAGTGGGACATGCATTTCGCAAAGAACGGAGAAGAGGCACTCGAAGTCCTGGCAACCGCACCTTTTGACGTCATTGTCTCGGATATGATGATGCCGGGTATGGATGGCGGTACGCTGCTCGCGGAAACAAAGAGAAGATATCCATCTCTCATCAGAATCATCCTGTCGGGCCACCCGGACGGTGGATTGGTGCTCAAGTCGATTGACGCAACCCACCAGTTTCTTGCCAAGCCAGTGGATGGTGAAAAACTGAAGGATGTCTTGTCACGGGCTTTCAGCCTTCACGACCTGTTGGCAGACGCAAACCTTAAGAAACTGGTTGCGGATTTGCGCTCTCTTCCCAGCCTGCCGACTGCTTACCGGGAATTGACACAAGCGCTACAATCACCGGATGTCACAATGCAAGAGTTGGGTAAGATCATCTCGCAGGACGTCGGGATGACCGCGAAGTTGATGCAGATGGTGAACTCTGCATTCTTTGGACTCCCTCTGCACATTTCAGATCCCATCCATGCAGCCAAGCTACTGGGAGCGGAGATATTAAGGGGACTGGTCCTTTCGGCGCAGATATTTTCATCATTTGACCAGGATAAGCCCGGACCTCTGTCGATTGAGAAGTTTACCAATCATAGCCTGGCGGTGGGTTCCCTGTCCCAGAACATCGCAGTTCATGAGAAACAAGAGAAACACACAACCGACGATGCTTTGATTGCGGGGATGCTGCACGACATTGGCAAGCTGGTGCTTGCAGAGAACTTACCGGTCGAGTACAAACAGGCTGTGCATTTTGCAGCGACAAAAGGCATCACATTTCTGGAGGCCGAAAAAACCGTCATAGGGTCCACGCACACCGAAGTCGGGGCATATTTGTTAGGACTTTGGGGAATGCCAAAGAATATTGTTGAGGCTGTGGCATTCCACCACCAGCCACAGAAGTGCACGGATAAGAACTTTCGCGCCCTAACTGCGGTGCATGCTGCTGACGCGGTAGTGAATCAGCATGACAATGAAAACACCTTCCCTCCGGCATCTATCAATCTGGAATACCTGGCTGGTCTGGGCATGACCGACCAGGTGTCTACATGGCAGAGAATCTGCACTGAATCCAAACACGAAGGCGACTGACTATGACACCGAAAATCCTCTTTGTAGACGACGACCCCGCAATCTTAAGAAGCTACAAACGCTATCTCAGCCTCGAGTTCGATCTCGACACAGCACTGGGTGGAGAGCATGGTTTGCAAATGATGTCTGAAAACGGGCCTTATGCGGTCGTGGTTTCCGACATGCGCATGCCCGGAATGGACGGCGGCAGATTCTTATCCGAGGTCCACAAAGGTTGGCCCGACAGCGTACGGATCTTGCTCACCGGCCATGCGCATCAGGAAGACGTCACAGCGGCCACCAGCAAGGGCCAGCTCTTTGGTGTCTTGGATAAGCCATGCCCGCCAGACATTCTTGTGCAGGCACTGCGTGATGCCATCGAGCACCACAGACGCATTACAGAAGAAAACAAACAGTTGCAGGAATCTTGACCCAACCTCAGGAAGCTGTCAGCCCTTCTGCATCCCGGAGACACTGAGCCGGTTGCGGCATATTTATCCCGCCGCAAAGAGCTAATTCTGATCATCCCGTGCCGGCTGACCAGCACGGGTTCAATTTCCTTTTTGAAAGCTGCTTGATCGCCACACCAATATTTCGTACCATTCTGCACTTTTTCTAAAGATGGACGTAAATATGCAAAGTAAAGCGCGTGGCCCGAAAGTCGCTCGTTATGGCTGCTGGCAGTCTCCTATCTCGTCGGCTCTTATTACAAAAGATGCTCTGCGCTTAAGCCAGCCTGCCCTGCAGGGTGGGATCCTATATTGGGTCGAAGGCAGAACGACCGATAACGGCCGTAATGTGGTGGTCAGACGGGACAAAAACGACCATCTCGTGGATTTGACGCCGGCTGGATTTAATGCCCGTACGCGCGTGCATGAGTACGGTGGTGGGGCTTACACTGTTTGTGGGGAATCCCTGTGTTTCATCAATGACCAGGACCAGCAGATTTACCAGCAAAATGAAACGTCGGCCCCCCTTTTGATCACGCACTTACAAAATGGAAGGTTTGCCGACGGTGTCTATGACCCTCACCGAAACCGGCTCGTTTGCATACTTGAGGATCACAGTCCTGGTGCAGGCCACGTGGTTAATTCCTTGGTGAGTGTTGCGCTGGACGGTGCCCAGACCGTTCAAGTCCTGATGTCTGCTGATGACTTCTACTCTTCCCCGGCGCTGAGCCCTGACGGCACAAAACTCGCCTGGTTGAGCTGGAATCAGCCGGATATGCCGTGGGATGCCACCAGGCTCTGGCTCGCCGGCATCGACGATGGCGGCCAACTCCGCGATGTCAGAAAGTTAGCTGGCGGGCCGAAAGAGTCCATATTTCAACCACAATGGACGCCTGATGGGAAGTTACTTTATGTGTCGGACGCACGCGGGTGGTGGAATATCTGCCGGGCTGACGAGAACAGCGCCGAATGTTTGTTGGAAAGAGATGCAGAATTTGGCCTGCCACAATGGGTTTTCGGCATGTCGACCTACGCCGTCGCCGCCAGGAACCGCGTCGTCGTCTCCTTCTTTGAAGACGGCAAGAGCAAACTCGGGCTGCTCGATCCTGACAAACCGCAATTGCACGTCTTCGACTTGCCGTTCACGCACATCGATGGCGTTTGCGCGGATGGCGACCAGGCCGCATTTATTGCGGGTTCTCCAGTTTCAACCAATGCTGTCGTGCTCCTGGATTTGACCTCCGGCAGTTTTGAGATCGTGCGGCGCTCCAGTGAAGCTTCTTTTGACACGACATACTTCTCACGCCCTGAGGCAATCGAATTCCCAACGGAAAATGGAATGACCGCGCACGCCTATTATTACGCGCCGCAAAACCCGGATTGCACGGCTCCCGGGGAGGAACTGCCCCCTTTGATCGTGAAGAGTCATGGCGGCCCAACCGGTGCGACCAGCACTGCCCTGGATTTGCGCATCCAGTTCTGGACCAGCAGAGGCTTCGCGGTTCTGGATGTAAACTATGGCGGCAGCACGGGTTATGGCCGGGCATACCGCCAACGGCTCGATGGCAAATGGGGTATCACCGATGTCGACGACTGCGTCAACGCAGCCAGGTTCCTGGTCGAGGCGGACAGGGTCGATGGCCGCAGGCTCATTATATCCGGAGGCAGCGCGGGCGGATACACAACCCTGAGCGCGCTTACTTTCCGGGACTATTTCAAGGCTGGCTGCAGTTACTATGGCATCAGTGAACTAACCTCGTTTGCGACCGACACCCACAAATTCGAAGCGCGCTACCTGGACCGGCTGGTGGGGCGTTATCCCGAGGAGCGGGACACGTACCTGGCAAGATCGCCGATCTACCATACGGATAAACTGTCCTGCCCCATCATCCTCATGCAGGGCCTGGAAGACAAAATAGTCCCGCCGGAGCAATCCGAGAAGATGGTGGCCGCCTTGCGGGACAAGCAGTTACCCTTTGCCTATTTGACTTTCCCGGGCGAGCAGCACGGGTTTAGAAAGGCTGAAACGATCCGACGTTCGCTCGAAGCAGAGTTGTACTTCTATTCGAGAATCTTCGGCTTTTCACCAGCAGACCAGGTCGAACCAATCGATATCGAAAACCTATGACAGCCTATACAAAGACAACCCATCGGCCATTCGCAGCGAACTACATTTGGTGGTCTTTGCGTCTGGCGTTGTTTGCCGGTTTCGCGCTCGGCGCCCACGTGATTTCAGTCATTGGCTTTGGCTTTCCCTTAGGGAGAGGGTTCAATACCTATATTCAGGTGCATGGCCATCTGCAACTGGTAGGTTGGGTAGGACTGTTTATTATGGGTGTCAGTCTGTATTTCATCCCACGACTATCGGGTGTTCCGATAGAATCAGCCAGGAGAAGCCACGCAATCTTACGGCTGATCTATTTGGGGCTTGCGTTGCGCTTCTTCGCGCACTCGGCCCTCCCCTATTTGGACGGGGTCTGGGCATTCAGACCGGTGAGCATTTTGGTCAGCCTGGCAGCCACAATGGTTGCGGCGGGCTGCCTGCTTTATGTCCTCACGGTTGTGCAGACGATCTTCAAAATTGACAACCCCGGACAACGGCTGCCACTACAGTCGATAAGACCGTTCTTCCTGCTCATGCTGACCGGGTGGGTGGTCTACCCTATCCTGGTCCTTGCGCTGACTGTCGCCATGACAACCAGTGGTGGTGTCCTGTTAGCGCCAAACTGGAACGAACTTGCCGTTCAGACATTCATCAATCTTGTCCTGCTGCCGGTCGCGTTTGCATTCTCCATCCGATTGTTCCCGCTTTTCTTGCGCCTGCCCGCAGTCGACTGGGCCGTGCCAAAAATTGCCTGGCTGTATGCTCTGGCGGTCCTGCTGCAACTCCTGCCCAGGTTGCCGCCTACACTACGGTTTGACTCTGATTTGCCGCTGCAACTTTCAGCGGCAGGCTCAGCGCTGAAGGGTTTGGTGATCATCTGGTTTATTTGGCGAATAGATGTCTTGACCAGGCGGCGTGCTCCGTGGACCGTGAACCGCGTGGTCCAGCCGGGTCCGGAACGGAAAGCAACAAGACCCAACTTGCCTGACTATGGGGAGTTCGGACGGTTTGAACGTCTGGTCTACAGCTCGTATTCCTGGCTCGCGCTGGCCGCAAGCCTGGAACTGGTGACCGGCGCTCTGTTCCTGGCCGGAGTTTCAGTACCGGTGAGTACGGACGTGGTGCGGCACGCTTATCTGCTTGGCTTCATCACGCAACTGATTTTCGGGATGGCGCCCAGAATGCTACCGGGATTCTTCGGGAAGAAGGCAGTCGCCAGTCCGAAACTGGTCAACACTACTTTCTGGCTCATTAATATAGCCGCAATTTCACGGGTAGGCCCGCTGTTGCTTCCGCCTTTTCTTTTTACTGCTTTCCCGGGCCTCAGCTATGTCACGCAACCTGTGTTGGGACTCTCAGGCATGTTCGGCATGGCTGCGGTGGCCTGCTTGCTGATAAATCTGCGCAAGACCGCCGGACAGGACGACAAGCCCCTTCAGATGGTGGCGTCGTAGAGCTTCAGTTTCTGCCGAAGTTTCTCGAAGCCGGGGCATACCTCCCGCACACGGTGCCAAAAAGCTGAACTGTGGTTCTTGATTTCTGTGTGCACCAATTCATGCAGAATGACATAATCGATGAGCTCATCCGGCAACCGCATCAGGTGCAGGCTCAGATTTATGTTGTTTTTTGAAGAGCAACTCCCCCACCTGGACTTGTGATTCTTGATAAAAACCTTGTTATAATGAAACCCGTGCTCATCCGCCAAAGAGCGCAAGCGGCCCGGCAGGTACTCTTTCGCTTCCAGGCGATAGGCCTCCACCATTGCCCAGCGGACCACTTCCTGTACCCTGTTACTGAGAAGCGGCCAGTCTTCCGGGTATTGCAAGCGTACGACTTTTGCCGATATCGTCACTAACGGGCTGGCCACTTTTGATGCCTCTACCTGCAAGCGCCTCTGCCTTGTGTGAAGGGTGCTGCTACCGTCGTATGTGGTCGCGTTTTTTTCCTGCTCTTTGACTTTTGGCAAATTCTTCGCAATCCAGTCTTTTTGCGCGGCTACAAACTGCACTGCCGTTTGAACGCTTGTTCGGACCGGCAAACTGACGACGATGCCTGCAAATGGCTTCAGCCTGATTGTCATGCGTTTGCAGCGGGGATTCCGCCTGAAATGAATCTTGCCGACCTCATCGTCCTCAACGACAAAGTCCTCTTTGAACTTCTTGAACATTCCAATCCTCGCTTACTGGCTCTCTTCACACTCCCATGGTCGCGCATGACCGAGTCGCAACCTGGCTGCGGCGCTGAGAAAAAGGCGCGCCTGCGCCTAAAAACGGATTAAACAGAAATTGGTTCTGTTGTAATTACCTACAGACGTACATTGGGGAGGACACCGCTGACCATAGCCTGGCCCTCAGTATTGTTTCAGCCAGACATTCCCAGCGGACGGAACAGCCAACCCCAGTGAAGAGGATCGGTGGGATGCCCGGAATCAAGCGGTAGTGGACTTGTCTACCAACAAAATAAAGACAGATTCTCCGCTGGGGACCACTCGCGCGACCCCCCGCATGCCGCATGTGACAAAGTAATCTATGATCTCCAGAGCATCGGCAGTCGATTCTGCCTGCCACTGGAGCCAGCACAGGGGGTTGCCAAATTCAGCTTTGCGCCGGGCCGAGTCATCGGTCAGTCCGATTTGCCAGTCCTCATACCGGCCGTCCACGGTTCTTTCTATTTGCTGAATGATTGTATCTCGTGACGCCATCTTGCAAGTCTCCGCTTAAATATACTGCAAACGTGACTATGCAAGCACCATACCGGAAACGAGATACCGATGACGCTCTGCAAGTACTTTCTAATCAGTACGTTATGAAACTCGCACTACCTATCTATGCGCACTGTTAGTGTCGCATTGAGAGAAAGTGCCCATTCCCACTCAAGACATTGGTGTAGAGTGTCTTTTGGGCTGGCCGCGGCAGACCGTGCAATTCACGGCGCTAACCCGCTTACGCCGCAGGAGCCGTTTCACCTGCCCAACGATTCAGGATTTCAATAAGTTGTTTCGCCTGCTTTGCGCTCGATATGTTAAACTTGCTCTGCTGGCGATACTCCCCGTTTACTTTGCGATAGCGTCTTATGGAAAAACGCACATCCGAATATTCTTCCCGCCTGCGGTCCCACTCCTGGTACTTAAACACGACCGTGGCCCACGCGCCTCTGGTCAGGATTTCCTTGTCCAGTTCTTTGACGATTTCAGTGCCGTCTTCCTCATAGGTGATTGAAACGTCATCGATTACTTCCGCCATGTCATTCTCCTTGGTTGGTAAGTGGACTTGCTGCTTTCTGACTGTTCGTGATCGCTGGTTGCTTCAGATTGCATGATAATACAAGACCGCCGGCTCAAAAGCAAGGTTGATCCGCTTGTTATATGACGTTGTTTCTATCCATACTTTCAATAACAGTGAAGAATTGTATTTCTACTCTGCAATCAATTGATTTAGCTACAGGCCCGAACGGTGTTTTTTGATCTAATGCAGCTCTAATTGTTGCGCCCACTCAGGAAAGACACCTGGCTCAATAGAGAATACCACGGTTCCGATGAGATAAAAAAGCATCGTGATTATGATGATACCAATAATGTTGATAAATACACCGGCCCTTGCCATTTCTGAAATTCTGATTCGTCCACTCCCGAATACAATTGCATTGGGCGGAGTTGCAACTGGCATCATAAAAGCGCAAGATGCAGAAATAGTTGCAGGAATCATAAGCAACAGAGGATTGGTTTTCATCGCAATAGCAACCGATGCTAGAATTGGAAGAATCATTTCCGTTGTCGCAGTGTTTGATGTAAGTTCTGTTAAAAAGGTTATACCGAAACAGACAATGATAATCATAACAATGGGTGGCATTCCAGCAAGACCGCTAAATTTATTCCCAATGAATGCTGAAAGTCCTGTAACTTGAAATCCCTTTGCTAAAGCAAAACCGCCGCCGAAAAGGAGTACTATATTCCAGGGAAGCTTTAGGATGACATCTGGTCCCATAACGGTAGAATATTTTGTGACTTTGGTTCGAGTTGGGATTAGGAACATAAGCATTGCCATAAACAGTGCGACAGTTGCATCATCAATCAGTGTTGGATGGGAAAGTAGTTGAGACCATCCTGGTATCGAGATAAATCCTATGATTAGCTTTTTTCGAAACACCCATAGAATTGCAGTCGACGAAAAAATCATGAGGACCGACTTTTCCTCAAAACTTATGGGACCCAATTCTTTGTACTCTTTGTTTACAATAGACCTGTCAACAGTTAAGTTCGATGGCACCCGAAAAAACATCCTGGTGAGTATTAACCAGACTACGACTATCATAACCGCAGATATCGGCAGGCCCATAATAAACCATGTGCCAAATGCTACCGGATCTGCTTGTGGAAATGTAATTTGAAAAATCCGTGCAAATGAAAGATTTGGAGGAGTTCCGACTAAAGTAGCAATACCACCCACGGAACATCCATAGGCGATGCCAAGCATTAAAGATGTTGTGAATTTGCGTGTTTCTGCAATATCAAAATTCTCCTCCATTTTCAAGACAATGGCAAGACCAATGGGAACCATCATAATAGCGGTCGCCGTATTGGATATCCACATAGATAAAAATGCTGAAGCTATCATAAAACCTAAGACAATTTTGTTAGGTCCTCCACCTATCAATCTTATGATAAAGAGAGCT
Source organism: Candidatus Zhuqueibacterota bacterium (assembly GCA_029262055.1). GTDB lineage: Bacteria > Zhuqueibacterota > Zhuqueibacteria > Oceanimicrobiales > Oceanimicrobiaceae > JAJDAD01. Next base: position 3,410 of record JAJDAD010000111.1, on the reverse strand, counting down.
ATCCGTTTATGCAGGTACCACTTTTCCATGGTCAGGGCAATCATGAATCCCCCAATGAAAAGGAAAATAGTACTATTGAAATAGATTGGAGCAGTGTCGTTGCTTTTCAGGATACCCAATAATGGATAAAGCAACATTGGCAGCAGAGCGGTAGCAAACAAGGGGATAGCATCCGTTATCCACCACACAGCCATGAGAATTGCCACCGCGGCCATGCGGGTTAAAACAGGATTTTCCGGATCAAAATTGAAGAACAATAACACGATGAAGAACAGAATAGGGCCTAAAATCAAGCCTATCTTCTGAGTGGTACTCTTTCCATGTTCTAATTTTTCTTCGTGCAAAAAAAATCTCCTTTATCCATCGCGAGTCATATGACACGATCATCACCCGAAAAAGGGAGTAAGAGCACTCGGCTGATACTCAAATATGAGCTTTGAGAAAGCACTGAACGTGCCCCAAAATTCGTCGCCCTTTTGTCGGGTGAATGAATTGTTAGCGCCAGCTCATTGCACCCTTTGCTACAAATCTAGAATCTTATTTTCAAACCACCATTTACAACAAACCCGTCCACGGGTGCATAAATGTCATTGAATGTAGGATTGGTTATTGAGCCTGTAAAGATGCTCTCAAACTTTGTTTGCCTCGTATCAAGGAAGTTTTCAAAATTCAGGAATATTGAAAAGTCTTCCCAGATTTTTTCGGTCATCAGGCCGAGAATCCAATATTGTCTACCCGTTCTGCCGTCATTTAAGATTTGCGGGCTGAAATAATAGGCTTCCAAACCAATTCTTAACTGTTCGTGGATTTCGTAAATCAAAACATTATTCAGCCGGTGCCGGGCGACCAAAGGGAATGTGGTCGTATTACCGTTATAGTGTTGCTTGACATTGGCGTGCGTATAACCAACAAATAGTTTAAAATGATCATAAGTTAGCTTTATATTGGTCTCAATGCCTTTGGTGTCAATAAATCCCTTGGGCTGTTGGAATTCATACAACCCCGAAGAATTGGGCGCAAGTAAAATCGGCTCGTTAACCCGCGTGTAAAACAGCAGGGAATTAATGCTAAATGTCATCTGCTCCGAAAGCGGCGTGCGGTAATTTGTATCAAAAGTTGTCCCAATCGATTCTTCGGCTTTTGTTCCTTCAATGTCAATAGGCAACACATTTCTGAACTGCAGGCGTTCGCCCTCTTCGGTAAAAACCGTGGGCGTTTTGTAGCCTAATCCGCCGCCAAGCCTGAGGGTCAGCTTTGGGTTAATCTTCAAAAGAAGCGCCATTCTGGGCAAAACAAAGCTGCCATATTCGTTCTGATGGTCGAAACGCAGGCCAGTTTCGAGGCTGACTTTTTCAGAGGCTTTCAGTGTGTTTTGGACAAAAGCGCCAAGGGTTATATGATTGTAATCCACGACTTCGGACGTGTCAAGTTGGTCTTGGGTAAATTGGTCAGTCCAAAGATTAAGTCCTGCTATCCACTCAAACTGCTCACTGACATGACTGTAGTTCGCTTCGCTAAATGAAGATACCTGTGTGCCAGCAAATTTGAAATCAGGGATTTCAACGCTTCTGTCATAGTAGCTCACACTATTTTTCAACGAAAACTTTGATTCTTCGGCGGTTCGATAGTCAAGTCCAAATTGCGTACTAAAGCGAATCGTCTCGTTCTTCTCAAAATAAGAATAAACGCTGTCCGCCTTGCCTTCGATATATCGTATGTCACCACCGGTTCTGTCTTCGATAGTACTGTTAAAGCCAAGGTTAAGGGTTGTCTTATCGTTAAAGTAAACAAACAATTTCGGGTTTATTGTATAACGCCTGAATTCGGGAATAGCTGTTAAGCCTATGTCTGCCGGGTCGTACGGCGTGCCCAAATTGTATGAAAAAAAAACTATTGTTCCAATTTTCCCGGACTTTTGGGCGAAAAAGCCGCTGGCATCCAAGCCTAAGGCGGAGGTTCCATTGAGCATGACGTTTAGTTGCCTGACGTCAGTTGGGGTTCTGGAAACAAGGTTGACTAACCCGGCAATCGCGCCGCCACCGTGAAGGGTTGAAGATGCGCCTTTAATGACTTCCACTTGTTTTAGGTCGAGCGGAACAATTTGCAAAAGACTTAATCCTCCGGAAAATCCAGAATAGAGTGGAAAGCCGTCCTTCAAAATATGAGTGTATTTGCCATCAAGGCCTTGAATGCGAATATTTGAATTGTATGAAGTTGCCGATGTCTGCTGGGTTTGGATACCGGTGCTCTCATTAAGCAGCATTCGAATATCCCCGGGTTTCATATTCCCCTTTTCGTCCAACTCCTCGCCGGAAATGGCTTCGATGCGGGTTGGAATATCCGCAATAGTTCGGCTTGACCGAGTTGCCGAAACAACTACTTGCTCCATTTCTTCCACATCGGCATGAAGCAAAATCTCCACTGGCTCGCTTTGTGATAGCGGAAAATTGAATATTTCAGATCTTTTTTGGTAGCCGATGTAACTAAAAATGATTTTCTGTTTACCGTCAGGAATATTCTGAATTTCTACGAAACCATTTAGGTCTGCGCTTCCACCAATGGTAGTGCCTTCCAAAATCACATTGGCTCCAACCAGCGGCTGTTTGTTCTCTTCATCTTTGATCATTGCTTGAAATTTGTTTTGGCTCCAGGCTGTAGAAAAATATATCAAAGCCAGCAAGGGCAAAATTATCTTTGTCATTTCACTTATCCCTAATTTAAGTTAATGGCAGAAGGTGATTTACGCTAAGCATGCTTGCGGGAAAATCACTTTGTCTTTTCATTAACCTAAATTGGGAGGTTGCCAAATCTTGGCGATGAAGTCATTTGTCGATAGGGAAGTGTAAAATGGTATTAATGTCTCAATCGCCAAATAGACTCTTAAAGTATGCAAGCTTAAGAACACAAAACCTGAACAACTTCCACAAGTTAGGAATTGTGAACAACTATTGCATTCATCGTCGTCAGGGTCATGTCTGTGATCACCGACGTTCACTGTTTCCACTTCATCAACGCAGTTGTCATCAGAGCAACATGATACTGTTGAAAGGAACAGCACATAAATTGATAATATGACGCAAATTAGTTTCATGATTGAAAGCATACCGAATATGAAGTATCAGTCTCTATACACCACGCTGATTTCCAGCGCTAACTTGATTCTCAGCCGCCGAGGGCTAATGAGCGCCGACTCAATTAACAAAATAAACCTTGAAAACTCGAAAAAGCAAGCCCAAAAGGACGCGCCCCTCGGTCGGCTGAAGCAAGAGTGGTACGCCCGGCATGGGCATGAACTACTGGGGTGTAAGTCCCCTATAGGTGAACTCCTGTATTTGTCTTCTAAAGTACAGCAACTATTAGCGAAGGGCAACTGCAAAGCCGTGAGGCTTTGTGGGAAGGAAGCCTGTAGC
>JAJDAD010000012.1 GCA_029262055.1 Candidatus Zhuqueibacterota bacterium | reverse complement strand
ATCGCGACCACAAAAAAACGCTGAACCCTCACCCTGCGCCAGCTTCACAATGTCGACAAAAACCTGCCTCCAGCCACGATACTTGTACCTGGAAAAATGCGTATTGTGCCATAAGAGTGTAAAACAGCCCCCAAACTTCTTTATCTCACCGACAAGTTTCCGAACAGCCGGGACAACTTCCTCAGGGGTCAGATTCATATACCAGTGATGATGCAATGATGTATCCATCAGGTTCAACGGAATCTCCAAGACCAGGGTCGGCCGGTCATTCGCGATGTCATACAAACGAAAGGGAAAGCAATAGCCATTTCTGAAACCGTAGTGTTCGGAAAAGCCCAAGGTCGAGTCATAAAGCACTCCGGCTTGTTCCAAAAGTAACGGGGTTTGGGCCGTGTCGTACGCCAAGAAGTGAAAACGACTACCCACCGATGGCTCGGCCAGGCGGTCACGGTCCTCCAGAAAGCGCGCCCGGTCAAGATGTGTGCCGTAACTCGCGTGCAGCGCGACTTCGCTGCCGGCTGTCTGAACCTCCTTCAGGACTTGGTGCAGTTCAGAGGTCGCAATATCATAGTCGGCGTTGGCGACCCCACCGTGCTTTCCTTTGCGCGACAGGAAGTAGAAAGTGGCCGGAATCCCGAGGCTTTTCTCGAGCGCAATAATGTCCGAAAAATTGAACCACGCATCGTTCGAAAACAACCGGTTTGAAAGCAGTCGTGCCGGCGCCAGGATGTTTCCACGCCGAATTTCCGCCAGGCTGCCTTCACGCCAGCCGCTTTGACATTTGTCGATATCGTGGCTGATGCAAGTGGCGAAATCAGCCTGCGGCCAAAGTTTTCGTTCTAGCCTGGTCGCGAATGTCTGCTCGATGGCCGTCTTGAGGATATCGAAATAGTAATTCACGACCGGTATCGCTACCATCCCGGTTTTGTGCTGGATGCTCTGGGTGAAGGGAAACCTGCCAAACCGGTCTTTCTCGCGGCACGTGTATTCCTGCCAGCCACTCAAAAAAAAGAAACTCGCGGCAACGACGTCAAAATTAATGACTGTCCCCCCGTTAGAGGTGCAGAGAATTTCCGCATCCTGCGTCTCAAAAAGAAACGGGATCTTTGTCCCTGACCAGTCTTTCCAAATCAAACGGTCTGGATTCAAAGGCTCATGTTCTTGAAAGAAATCACCAGAACTCTGCCGGATTTGGACCCTCGACCCGTCAGACACGCCATAGCTGATCTGGTGTCGGATCTGGCTCAGGTCAAAAACAGTCCCAAACGTATCCAGTACGTATTCAAACTTGTTCTTCATATCCCATACGGTGTTCGCGGTGGCGAGGATTTTGACCGGCTAAGGTACAGCACAGCAGGTAAACAAACAACCCTTTTCCGATCCGGCTGTGCCTGTTGGGGAAGCTCTATTGGATAGCGACAAGTTCGATTTCAAACAGTTTCGGCCAGAGCTTCCCCGTAACGTACAGCTTTGAGGACTCTGAATCGAAGGCGATGCCGTTCAGTACATCGGCAGTGCTCCCGGACCCAGGGCTTAACAGTCCTGTCAGGTCGATCCAGTTGCCGACGATGCCGGTCGTTGGGTCGATAACTGCAATCAGGTCGGTTAACCAGACATTTGCAAACACAAGTCCTTGGATGTATTCCAACTCGTTCAGCCGTGTGACCGGGGCATTTTCGTCGCGGACCTCTATGCTATCTAGTCGCGCGAATGTTACGGGATCAAGAAAGTACAGGCTGGAGGTGCCATCGCTCATGATCAAGCGATTTCCGTCGTGTGTCAGGCCCCAACCTTGCGTCGGATAAGTGAACTCCCGCAGTAACGAAAAAGACTCTCGATCGTAGACCAGCCCCCTGCCCGAGGTAAAGGTGAGTTGAATGATGCGGTCCCCAAACACAGTGATTCCTTCTCCAAACAGGCCCGGCGCCAAATCAACTTTCTGTTGGACGGCTCCAGTCTGCAAGTCAACCCGTCGCAGAGTGGATTTGCTGCGCAGTCCGGTGCCTTCATACAACACGCCGTCTTCCAGGACAAGTCCCTGAGTGAATGCATCAATGTCGTGCGGAAACTCGGTCACCACTCTGAACGAGTAGACCTCGACATCGTCAGATACAATTTTGTCCCCGGGCGGCGTGGGCTCATCAGGTCCCACGGCAGATTTCGAGCAGGCCGAAAGCCCGCAAAGAATCAGCACCCCGGCAAGTGCGGCAAATGATCTAAACATAAACATAACCCGCTTTTAAACTGAATTGTCCTGAGAAAAGCACTCCCCTTTCGGCAATACCTCCATACTGTCTAAGATATTCCCGTCCAGCGCCGGAAACGTCATCCGTCAGTGCCCTGCGGCCGCCTCAGTATTAACCCGCGGGTAGTAGTACAATTGCGCCGGGAATCCCGCAAACTCCTCACTGGTGGTAAAATAGCCGACAGCCAACAAATCCCAGCAAACCGCTTCTCCCTGCAGCTCTAATATGTAAGGAAGAACGACGGGTTCAGACTGCAAGGCATCGGCCCAGATTTCTCCACTTTTTCTTTTCCAGTAATAAATCTTGTTGTACGTCTTAAGCAGTAGTTCCGTGCCGGCCCCTGAAATGTCACCCGCAACAACCCCGCTGATCTCAAGCGACGCCACGTGCTCTGCGGTAGTTACTTCAGTCAGGGATTGCGGATACCGCAATTGGTAGACCCGGGCCCGGTCCTCGCGTTTCGAAACCACATAAATGTCACGCGTGCCGGCATCCACTAATAGAGCCTCAGCGTCACGTTTGCCATCAGGATAGCGAAACGCTATTCTGTCAAACTCGTGCAGTTGGATGGGATGCTTTTGCACATCGTGGGCGACCTTGGGTTCAGGTATACGGTAAATATACTTTATCCCGTGAATTGCTCCATTGTCTCCGATATCGCCGATATAGATGTAGGACTCGCTCGAGTCCGGCCCTGGCCCAACAGCGATGTCCTCCCAGTCTCTCATCTTGACCCCAGGCAACTGGTATGATGCAAGGTGCCGGGCATGCCTGTCCATCGCAAATACTCTCGCTCGCTTACCGGAGTCATTATGTATCCAAAGGATGTTCCGGTTCTTCTTGCTGGCAGCCAAACCGGACGCTTCTGAAAGCCGGTGGTGCTCGATCTTGCCCATATCCTCACGCGTCCCAAACCTTGGATTGTTCGCTTTCAGATTAATCAGCAGCAATGAAATGATTGCCATGCTTACTGACGTTGCCATTATAAGTTGTCGTTTTCTTCTCAATGATAAACCGTATATCATAAATTTTGTCCTGAGTCGATTCCCATTATCCCCGAATTCCAATTTCTCGTTGCCATTAGTTCGTGCCCTGCACAAATGAAGCGTCGAGGTCAGATGCTTCTGTTGCCGCCAGCGTGTCAAAGGACTTGCGGAACCGCCGTGCCTGCATTCGTACTCTGGCCATTTCGAGCTCGGAAATCCGCTCGAGAAGCCGGGTACGCAGGTCCGGGTGATCTTCACTTTCCGCCGCAAAACAATCGTTCTGTTCCGCTGGATCAAGCAGCAGGTTGAACAGGCTAAACTTTCCGGAGCCGGTATCATAAATCAGCTTCCACTGCAGGTTGCGGAGCGCGTACCGTTTGGCCAGTCTATCTGTCTTGAACATATCTGCATCAACCGGTGTTCCGCCATTTACGCCATAAGCGGCCGCCGAAAAAACCGGCTGCTTACTGTCTACGGCAAAGAGGGAATCGGCCGGGAATGGACTCGGGACTCCCGCTTCCGCAAGCAGCGTGGGCGCAAGCTGCAAAAGGTTGACGACCCCGGAACGCACCTCCGGCCGGTCCATCGCAGGCCGTTTTACCAGAAGTGGAACCCTGACCAGCTCATCGTACAGCTTAGACTTATGTTGCAAGTCGCCGTGTTCCAAAAACTCCTCGCCGTGGTCGGCTGCAAACACGATCAACGAGTTTTCATATAGTCCGGCACGCTTGAGGAATTGCAACAAGGCGCCGACACTGCAGTCCAGTTGATGCACAGCCGCGTCGTACAGGCCCTCAACCTTATCCAACATGTCCGGTGACAAAGCCGTGTTCTCGCGCACTCTGATGTTCAGGGCAAGGTTCTCCTCCCTGCTTATCGGTGACAACCCAAGCTCGATTTGTGATTGTGCCTGCGGCACGTACGGATAATGAGCATCCATGTAATGCACCCAGAGGAACAACGGCCCGCCACTGCGGCGCGCGATGGCAGCGCAGACATCGCGGTTAATGCTGCTTTCCAGGTAGGCCTTGCCCTTAATTCCTTCCTCGGAAACGAGATAACGCTCGACGTCCAGGTCCGGAATGGCCAAAACTGAAGACGCCGGCCCGCCGTTTCTGTCAGGTGAATTTGAAAATTCCAGTGCCGGGATCTCAAAATCGACGTAGTCGTAGAACTCGTCGAAGCCGCGGTCATAAGAAAAGAAACGGGAAACGTACGGGTTGGCGGCATTGAATCCGATGGTCTGGTATCCGGCCTGCTGCAGGGTTTCAGCCAGGGTCACCGGAGCGTCAAACAAACCCAACCTGGGGGAAAGCAACGCGCTGCGGCCTGCCATGATGGCGGGAAACGCGTGCGGCGTATTGGGCCCGTTTGAAATGGCTTGCGAAAAACGTACGCTTTCGGCAGCAAATCTGTCCAGGTGCGGCGAAGTCGGCCTGGCACAGCCGTAACATCCCAGGCGGTCGGCTCGCAATGAATCCGCTGTGATTAAAACTATGTTGACTTTAACGTTCACGACAAATAGCCGAGTTCCCCGAGCCGGTTGCGGATTTCCTTGTCATCTCCCTTGCTTGAATCTGATCCGGAGGAAAGGAATTCCCCCAAGACAGCTACGACAAAGTCCTCCACCGACTCAAAACGGGTGGAATTGCCTACGATATTTACCAGTTCGCTGGCAAGCTCGGGCGGAATATTTATGGTGCAACCCTGTTCGTCTTGAGTAGAATCAGGCAACCTCTTCGGGCTCCATTGTTTTGGCAAACTCCTCAATGGCATCGAGCATCCGATCCCACGAGTAGTTGCGTTTTTCCTTACTAACGTTTCGTGAAAACTCTGGTTCACGTTTTTCAACATAGAAATTGCTGACGGCCGCAGCTAGCGCCGTGACATCATCGGGCGGAACGACAAAGCCGGTCTTGCCGTCAAGCACGACCTCCGAAAGCCCGCCGACGTCCGTTACAATACAAGGTTTATCAAAATGATAGGCCAGTTGTACAATCCCGCTTTGCGTTGCCGATTTGTACGGTAGGACCACAACGTCGGCCGCCGAAAAATACTTGTTCACCTCTTCCTGCGGAACAAATTCAGCGTAGACCGAAACTTGTTCCTCTAAACCCAATTGAGCAATCAGGTCATCGAATTGCCTGCGGTCCGAATAAAACTCCCCAACAACCAGGAGCCGTACAGGCACCTTCTGCAAAATCAACGGCAATGCGCGCAGCACCAGGTCCAGCCCCTTGTAATCACGAACATATCCGAAGAAGAGTATAATGTGCTCATCCTGCAGCCCAAGGCGTTCCTTGGCGTTGTCTTTCGGCAGGATTTCACCAAATATGTCGTAAACCGGATGCGGAACCAAGGTCTGGTTCGCCTCCGGCAACAAGGCTAGAAGTTCTTTCCTAACCACCTCAGACTGAGTAATAAAGAAATCCGCGCTGCGGAAGGCGTATTTTGTCAGAGTAATGTCCCCGGGTCTTTTTTCATGCGGAATAACGTTGTCACAAATGTAGAGGACCTTCGACCTCATCCCGCGTCTGCTAAGCCATGCCACACTGCCGAAGCACGGTGCAAAAAACGGCATCCAGAATTTGAAGATGATCAGGTCCGGGGCGTACTGGCGAATCAGACGAGCGGCCTTTAGCCATGTTGTTGGCCCGATGGAGTCTAAGATGGGTTCGCTCGCAATGACCACTCCGGGTTCGGTGCTGGTCTCCATCTGCGTCTTTCCGGGAAACAAGAACGACGGATACTGACGCTTGAAGGTTATCACCTTGACCTCATGGCCACGTTGCTTGAGGCGCTGGTACAATATGCCGGTATACTGTGCTATGCCACCACGTAGCGGATATGCGGTGGATACGATTACTATTTTCATGGAACAGGCACCTGTGCGGACCAGTGGTGCGATAATTCAGGCCGCAAGCGGCAGTGATTGAAAAGTACCAAGAAACCCTTACCTGACTTTCTGATTCTTGAGGAGGTTGGCGATCTGGGATAACTCCGAGGTTGTAAAGTCAGCCCTGGTGTCGCAAGGCTTCTTTTCAGGTGCAAATATAATGGTTGTGCCGACTCCAGCATTTATCCCTGCCTCGATATCACTTTCTTTGTCCCCCACGAGAACGGATGACGCAAGAGCTACTCCAAATTGGTCCCTGGCTTGCAAAAGCATACCAGGGTTCGGTTTTCTATCCTGCGAGTCTTGCTTGTATTTTCCGATTCCGGCAGTAGCATGATAGGGACAAAAATACACTTTTGTGATGCTGATCCCTCGTTGTAAAAACTGATCGAGCATCCACTCCGTCAGCTCTGCAAAATCCTTCTCCGTGTAAAGGCCGCGCGCGATCCCGGCCTGGTTGGTTATCACAAAAATCTGGTAGCCCGCCGCCAGGAACGCGTGGCACAGATCGAAGACGCCGTCGATGAACTCAAAGTCATCAGGGAGGTAAAGATAGTTGATGTCCTTGTTGATGACACCATCACGATCGAGAAAAAGGGCCTTACCCATACCTCTTCATCTCGAGTTGGGCCCGCTCATAGTCTTCCGGAACGCCGATGTCGATAAAGTAACCGTCAGAAAGGAAGGGACAGACGCGCAGGGCCGGAAGGTGGGGCTTCAGAAAATCTTCTTCAAATGAAAAGTTGTCGCCGAGGTCGACCTCCCGGAACAACGTACTGCTTACCACATAAACTCCGGCATTTATGTGACCAGAGGCGACTTGCTTCTTTTCCTCGAAACTGACGATGCGGTCTTGCTCAAACTTGACCACACCGTAGCGCGATATGTCACGCATTGGTTTCAACGCGATGGTCAGATCAGCTCCGTTTGCCAGGTGTCTCTGCTGCATCTCCTGCAGCCCGACATCGAAGAAGGTGTCCCCGTTTACCACAAAGGCAGTTTCCTGCTTCAACTTCGACATGGCCAACAGCAGGCCACCGCCTGTGCCCAGCGGTTCTCGCTCAATGGAATAGGATATTTTCACCCCCTGATACTCCGTCCCGAAGTAATCTTCAATTCGGTCATGCAGGTATCCGGTGGCGAGAACAGCGCGGCTGACTCCCTGGTTCGACAAAAAGGATAAGACGTAAGCCAGGAACGGCTTGCCATTTACCGGGGCCATCGGTTTGGGAACGTCCGAGACGGCGGAGCGCAGCCTCTTGCCCAGGCCTCCTGCCAGGATGATTGTTTCCACTTCAGTCCTTGCTTGTCAGTCTTGACGCAGGGTCCACCCTACGGTACCCTGTTTGGTAAACTGGAATTTGTAGATCCTGCCTTCGTACTGCAAAAGGCGGTCAAAAACGTCAACTCTGCAGACCGGGTCCATCATCAGCATCATGAAACCACCGCCGCCGGCACCGGAAATCTTTCCGGCAATGGCACCGGCTCCCAACGCATCTTCGTAGATATGGTCGATCCTATCATTGGTGATGGTTTGCGCCATCTTCTTCTTCGCTTCCCAGGATTTGCTTAGAAACTCGCCGAACCGCCTGATATCGCCTTTTAGCAGGGCTTCCTTCATCACAAGCGCGTCGGCTTTTAGTTCATGCATGGCCTGGACGGATTTCTCTTTCTTTTCCGTCACATTCTTGGTCTGTTCGTCAATGATGTGTGCAGACTCCCGCGAAACACCAGTAAAGAACAACAGCATGGAAGCTTCAAGCTCGTCCATGATCCACTTCTTGATCCGTAATGGATTTACGATGACTCTGTCGTCCTCGTAAAACTCCATGAAATTGAATCCGCCAAACGCGGCCGCATACTGGTCCTGCTTACCTCCCGAAAGTCCGATATCGTGCCGTTCGATCTCATACGCCAAGTGCGCCAAATCGTATTCACCCAGTGGCAGTTTCAACCATTCGACGAAAGTATTCAGGATCGTAACGACCAGCGTCGAAGATGAGCCCAATCCCGAACCGGCAGGCGCATCGGAATAGGTGGTCATGCGAAACGATAGCGGTTTGCCGTTGTTGAAGTCCTTGACCACGCGGTTGTAGACACCTTTGTGCAAATCCAGGTTGCCATCGATCTTCAGATGTTCAACCGCCTTTGACTCAAATGACTCCTTGCGATCTGCGGCATAAAACTCAACCAGCCCGTTGTTGGTCACTTCAATGGTGCAGTGCGCATACATACTGATGGTGGCATTCAAGACGTACCCGCCGAACTGCTCGCTGTAGGGGGAAACATCTGTGCCACCACCGGCAAGCCCTAGCCGTAATGGAGTTTTGCATCGGATAATCATTCTTGATTCACCTATTCGAGGACATTCCTGGTTGCGTAGTCGACTTGTCCCTTCCGGCTCTCGGTGATCATCTCACCCAGAAGACCGATAGAAACAAACTGGACGCCGACAATTATCGCCAAAATACCCAACCAGATCAAAGGACGGTTTGAAAGAAACTTGTTAAAAAACAAACGCTCGATGGCCAGATAAATGCTGATAGCTGACCCGAAAAGAAAAGACAGCAGGCCGGCAAACCCGAACAAATGCAGCGGGCGGCGCGTGTACCTGGTGATAAACAGAACAGTGATTAGGTCAAAAAAGCCGGCCGTGAAACGGGAAAATCCGAACTTTGAAACGCCGTACTTGCGGGCATGGTGATGCACAACGATCTCAGTTATGCGAAACCCTTCCCATTGCGCGAGCACGGGCAAAAAGCGATGGAGTTGCCCGTAAACACTTATCGCTTCGGTAACCTCCCGGCGATAAGCCTTCAAGCCACAATTGATGTCATTTATTTTCAAGCCGGTCAACAGGCAGGTCACCCGATTGAACATTTTGGAAGTTGTGCGCTTGACGAACGGATCAAAGCGATTCTTCTTCCAGCCCGAAACCAGGTCATACCCCTCTTCGAGCTTTGCGATTAACGCGGGGATTTCTTTCGGGTCGTCCTGCAAATCGGCATCCATCGTAATGATGAAGTCACCCCGTGCTTCTTGAAAGCCTTTAGCCAGGGCGGCGGATTTGCCATAGTTTTTGCGAAACTGAAAAACACGCACACCGGGACGCTGCGCGTGTAACTCTTTCAGCAGGTCGAACGAACCGTCCGTCGAGCCGTCGTCAATGTAAAGCAGCTCGGCCGAACGCCCTAATGAATCAATTACGCCGGTAATTTCCTCATGAAGTTCCTGTAATGATTCAACCTCATTGTACAGAGGTATGAGCACTGAGATTTCTGGTTTTTGTTCATTCAAGACTAATCTGTTTCCTTGCGTTTTTGTCCCCGCTCCACGCGAGGACGATTGTCACCCCAGTACACGCGTTTGGCGTTCTTGCTGGTTTTCATGCTGAATTTCGATGCCGCGATTTTCTTGTTCACTTTCTGGTTTGTGTAAACCACGGTCAATCTTTCTTTTGCAACCGGCCGGGTAATCTTGATGGTCCGTGGCAGATATACACCACCTTTCTTCGCAAACCGTTGAAACTCCCGCTTCAGAATGGTCTGCCCCGCGTGGTCGATCACTTCACTCTTGGTCACGACCATCTTGCCGGGATCGATCCAGAACCTGACAGTGCCCGCAGGCGTGGTACCGGAGAGAATGGTCTCCCTGCCATCCTGCAGAAGTTCATAAGTGGAATCAGGTACAATCTGATCCAATCCCACAAAGACCTCCATCAGTTCTTCGGTTTCGATCTCTATCTGCAGGAAGTCGTGCAGGTCGAAGCCCGAAGCCTCGCCATAGTAAAGCGTATTCTCTCTCGGGGCATAGGCGGCAAAGTACCGATCATCAAGAAACAGTGCACCCACATCAATGCCCAGTATCGCCTCGGTCTTTACAAAGACCGAGTCTGGGAAACTCATATAAACCTTGGAGGTGCCTCTGTATCCCTGGCCGGGCAATTCGATGATTATGCGCGCCCGTCCCTCAAAACTCGCGAGTTTTCTGTAGTTTCGCAAAACTCTGGTGCTGATGTCTGCGGGGGTGAAAATGGAGAGATTCGGCGGCGGAACTTCACTAGTAGCGGCACAACTACTAAGAAACCAGGCCAAGCCGAGACCAATCGTTAGCCGTGCATGTTTGGAAAAGAAAAAATCGACGGGTCTCTGCACGGGAGAATCTAGTTTATCCCTAACTTGATGATCACGCTTTTGCGCTCGGGATCCAAGTCATGCGCCTTCTGCCAGTTTTCTATCGCCAGATCCATTTGGCCAAGCTTTTCGTATACATCGCCCAAATGCTCCAGCACTTCGGCAGACGTATCACGCACTTCCGCAGATTTTCTAATAAACTCTAAAGCCTTGTGAAAATCTTCTAATTTAAAATAGACCCATCCCATGGTGTCGAGGAAGGAACCGTTTTCCGGCTCCGCCGCAAGCGCCTGCTGGGTCATCTCCAGGGCGGCTTGCAGTCGCTCGCCCCGTTCTGCCAGACTGTAGCTGTAATTATTGAGAATCGTGGGGTTCTCGGGCTCAATTTCCAGCGCCTGCTGGTAGTACTCATCGCTTCTGGTGTAGTCCTTAATCTCGGCATATCCGGCAGCCAACGCACTTAAAGTAACTGCATTGTCCGGGGCCTCCTCATCGGACTTAATCAGGAAGGCGATGCCGTCCTCATGGCGCTGCAATTGTAAAAGCAAGCTGCCCAGATAGAAATTTGTAATTGGGTGTTGCGGCGCCAGTTCCTGTGCCCGGCGATAGTAGGACTCCGCTTCATTCAGATCGCCGTTCTGTTGATGCGCAAGGCCAAGCCGGAACCAGGGATCGGGCAAAGCTTTGTTCAACTGAATCGTTTTCTCAAAATAGGGAATGCTCTCCCCCATTTTGCCGCCGCTGAAGTATATCTGGCCAAGTTTATAATAACCCCGCCACTCATCGGGATTCGACTCGGTTAACTGGTGAAACACTGTGATCGCGTCGGAGGTGTCTCCTTTGGTGAAATACAGGTCCCCAAGTCTGATTCTGGCCATGGTGCTGGTGCTATCCCGCTGCAGAACATCCTGGTACAATGAAATCGCGGCATCCCAATCATCCATCGCGACATGTATACCGGCCAACTCCTCCCGGACCGCATCAAAGTCTGGGTTCTCGTCAATGGTTTCTGTGTACCAGGCAAGCGCGCAGAGAGTATCCTTTTTAGCAACGAACAATGCTCCGAGCGCCAGAAATCCTTTCTCGAGCTCCGGGTAATCTTTGATGTAACTCAGAAAGACCTTGTGGGCTTCCTCGTATTTTTCTTGCTGATAATAAATGTTGCCCAGTTGAAAATGTGCCTCACCGCTTAGCTGGCCGGCATTCAACAAAGACTGGTATTGGCGGGCACCCATCTCTTTCTCATCCTGAGCAAGGTAGATTGCAGCCAGGTTGAGGCGAGCCTCGGTATCAGTGGAATCCAGTTCGATGACAGCCAGGAACTGACTTTTGGCCAGAAGGAGCTTCCCCTGCCGGTGGTAGATGGTTGCCAGCAACTTGCGGCTATCAACGTAGTCAGAGTCATTTCCGATGCTGCGCTTGAGCATTTGAACGGCAGTATCGACCTTTCCGCGCAAAACGTAGTTCTTCGCCACGGAATAACAAATCGACGCGGAATTGGGTTCGTAAATCAGGGCTTCATTGAAAGAATTGAGCGCCTTTTCGTAATCCCCCCTAAGTTCGTGGATGGAACCCTGGATGACCAGATCCGCCGCTTTGGGATTATATGCTCTTTTCTCCTGTTTGCCGGATGACTGGCCGCGTGCGCTGGGTGCCCAGACAGCCAGGCAGAGGAGCACTACAGAAAACGTCGACAAATTATTGTTTTTAAAAAACATAGCTCAGTATATATGTTCAAATAACAGACTCATAATATAGTATAAGCACTGACCAAATTCAACAGAAATATGGTCATCCGGGATCCGCGCTCCGCATGCGAGTAAGCCATTGGAAACCCTCTATTCTGAGGCAACGGGCCGTTCCGGCGAGAACTTTAGCTCATTGTTGCTGCAAATAGAATTGTGCTTCTTGCGGCCGAAGCGGGCGGTTCAACCACAGGGGCCGCCGCAGGCCGTCCGGACCGGGTGCGGGGCGTGTCATTTGCAACCATTCCTTGTAGACGGCAAATGACTTGTCCGTGTCGACAAAAACATCACCACACCGGTCTTCAAGATGAGCCTTTTCGATTCTGACTTTTTGATGCCAACAATGCATGCCGCTGATCGGGTCAGGATGAACTGCGTGCGTGATGTTCTGATGCACGCCGCCATCGCTCCAGAAAATACGGGCCGAATCCGCGTCGTCGCTCTTATATGGCCTGATGCCATCCAGCACCCGCATACGCCACTTTCCCTTATCCGACTCTTCGATATCGACCATACTGGTAGCCCAACGGTTCCCCGGACTATCTTGGGCCCGACGCCACCTGCCGATGTGGTGGGAGCAGACGACGACACCAGGTTTCATCCCTTCCGTTACCCAAACCTTGTTGACGAAATACCCGATCTCCGTGTTGATGCGCAGCAGGTCGCCGGTCGCAATACCCAGCCTGTCCGCATCCGAAGTGTGCATCCAGATGGGATTGCGGTTCGATATTTCGGTCAGCCACTTTGCATTGCCCGAACGCGAGTGAATCAATGTCGGCAGCCTAAAAGTCGGGATGAGCGGGAAGTCGCCCTTGTCCCGGTCCATCTGCTCCTCGTGAATATGACTCTTGATATATGTCGGAATTTTATATTCCGGCCAGCCCCAATCCACCATGGTTTGGGAGTAGAACTCCTGTTTCCGCGAGGGCGTCGGAAAGCCAACTCTCGCCTGGTCATCCACCTGCACACCGACCGCTTTTCCTTCCTTTGAGATTACCTGGCCCTCGGGGTTCACTACCGTCCCGGCCAATTGGTCGGCGCTTACGGACTCCATATGTTTGTTATAGCAGGTAGCCTCTACCTCGAAAGCGCCGTACTTACGCATGTAGTCAAGAGCTGACAGGTTCTCTTGCCTGGCCTTTTCGGGCAGGCCCGGCGTGTGTTCGAAAATAAAACGATAGTATTCATCAATTGTGATCTTCTCGCCCGCACGGTAGGGCGAAATGAAATGCTCTCTGATGCCAAGACTCCCGTCAGGGTCGATGCGCCAGGACAACTCGATCCAAAACTCGTCCTCTTCCCACACCTCTCCCGGATTGGCTTCATAGGTAAACTCCACTTCTTTACCCATCCGTCGCATGGCTTCCCGCAAGACGGGCTGGCGAAACCCTATCCATTTGCCGGAATGCGTTTCATAGCTGATGTAGTCGTGACGCTCGCTGGCATGTCCCATGGGCAATACATAATCGGCGTAGTAGGCCGTTTCATTCCAGGTTGGAGTCAGGGCGGCGTGCAACTCGATTTTGCTTTCATCGCACAACGCCTCGATCCAGGTGAAGCCGTCCGGGTAAGTCCAGACCGGATTAAACACCCGCGTGAAATAAGCTGCCAATTTCCCGCGACCATCCTTCAGAAAATGCGGCAGAAGCTCACTCATCTCATAGTGAGCAAGCGGGTATTCGTCGGGAAAGTGCAATTCATTCCAGAACTTGTGCGCGGGCGGATTGTCGAATACGTTGGGCTTGCCTTTGTTCCAACCACTTGGGGATGTGCCACCCACCGTGCCGACGCTACCCGTCAGGACGTTCAGAAAATGCAGGCATCTCGCCACGGCCCAGCCACCAAGATTGCCGCTGCCGGCGCTACGCCAATTGTGGGTCGATAAACGGGTACCCGCCTCTCCGGCCTTTCTTGCAACTTCGATAATGACGTGCGCAGGAGTGCCACTTTCCTGTTCAGCAAACTCGGGAGTATACTCCTGATAGGCGTCCTTGAGCGCCGCGATGAAGTTATCAAAGGTCACAGCCACGCCGGGATGATCGTTTTTGAGGTATTCCTGCCAGTTGACCCAGTCTTTCATGAAGCTTTCGTTGTAGAGATCTTCTTCCAGGATGATCTTTGCCATGGCCAGGAGCACCGCGGCCTCACTACCGGGGTAGGTTGGCATCCAGTAGTCCGCCATACTTGCTGTGTTGGAGAGGCGGGGGTCCATAACGGCAAGTTTCGCTCCGCTCATCATTCCTTCTATGATGCGCTGGGCGTGCGGATTGAAATAATGGCCCGACTCCAAATGAGCGCTGATCAGCAGAATGAACCTGGCGTTGGCGTGGTCCGGTGACGGGCGGTCATAAAAATGCCACAAGGCGTATCCCAGGCGTGCGCCGGCGGAACAGATGTTGGTATGGCTATTGTGCCCGTCGACGCCCCATGCCTTTAAAACGCGATCCATATACCCCTCATGGCCCGGGCGACCGACATGATAGGCTATCTCGGTATTTCGGCTCTCCTCAAGCGCCTTGCGCAACTTAGCCGCCAAATCATCCAAAACCTCATCCCAGCTCACTCGTTGCCACTTGCCACTGCCGCGCTTGCCGGCACGTTTCATGGGGTAAAGGATGCGATCCGTGTCCTCGATTTGATTGATGGTGGCTGGCCCTTTGGCGCAATTCCGTCCCCGGCTGCCGGGATGAAACGGATTGCCTTCAAACTTGCGCACTGCCAGTGTCTCTTTGTCTATGTAACTGAGCAGCCCGCAGCCCGCCTCGCAATTAAAGCAATTGGTCGGCACCACCATGTAGTGCCTCGGGTCTCGGCGGGGCCAGGAGCCGGCTTCGTATTCAACCCAATCATCCCACTTATCAGGAGGCGGGTAGCTGGTCAAATCACCGGGCTCGGTCAGCCGCGCTGTCGCCTCCCCGGGATCGTCATGAAGGTTCGGGATCAGGCGCAGTGTTTCCGCGATTTTTTCAATAAGACCGGGACGATGCTTGTGTGACATTGACTCCTCGTCGGTTAAAAGTGCCGTAACAGCACACTCAGCTAAGCGGTACTCGTTGCGGCGCCTGCAGCCAAATATGTTCTGTAAAAAGGACTCCAATTAACGCCAGCAGGCCGGCGCCTCCCATGGTACTGTCGCCGCCAGAAAAAACCAGGGCCAACGGCAGTACGTTCCCTAACAAGATGCAGACGCCCCAAAACACACGCTTGTATCTTCCGCTCACGATCATCCGCACGGTTTTCTCCGCGTCGACGGTGGCGTGACCGGTCATTAGTTCCAGCATAATAATCAGAAGATTAAACAAAATCCCCAAGCCGAGCACAAGCCGTATGAACCCGGCCCAATCATTTTCAAATGAAGTAAAGAGCGCGTTTACCGCGAACACACTACTGCCGGCAATAAAGGCGTGCGTCAGCATATGCAAAAACAGGACAGGACTCTGCCAAAAATCGCGCCCCCGGGCCTGCGCGAAAAGGAAGGCCGTGTAGACCGCAGTAAATACTGCGAATATGGCTCCCCCCCATGTCGCAATCATCCGCAATCGTTCCCACCCAAGAATGGCGCTTGCCGACCAGGCCACCAGGAAGAACCCATAAATCGAGATCGCGTATCCACCCCGGACCAACCACGATCGCCATTGCGGCCTGAGCAGGACGTATAAAAATCGCGCCGGCCGGTCGAGGTCCATGATCAGCAGCGCTCCGGTCAGAATCAGGAAGATCAGTCCGAACGCGACACCATCCCACTGAACAGACGCACTGACGGGCGCAAGGTTGAGCACCTTTGCGATGAACGGCACCAGAAAGGCCCCGGCAGCTATCCCCTTGGTCCAGACGTATCCGGAGACTTCCCACCCCCAGAGGATTCCTTTGCCGGGAGAATCGTAAATCTTGCTGGCCGATTCGTTGAGATTGCTACTCGCGCCCGGTTGTTCTTGGCTCCGATTCTCAGGATGCGTCAGCCTGGCTGCTAACTCAACCGGATCCGATTGCGCAATCCGCTCTTCGGCGTATTTCGCAAAGTGACCGACGCCGCTGGTTTGCTCACTCCACAGATGTGTGTCTAAATCCGTGGCCTGACCCGGCTTCAGGTAAGATTCGTCCCCATTGATATAAAAAAGATTGGGACGTGTGCCTTTTTCGACTTTTCTTGCAGTCACTTGCTCCCGGGCCAGCAACATGGCAATTTCGGTGAGCGGATTGTCCATGTCGCCGGAAATGATCGCATGTTCCGGGCAAATATTGACGCAAGCGGGTTCAAGGCCAATGTCGACGCGGTGCGCGCAGTAGTTGCACTTTGCTGCGGTGTGAGTGTCGGGGTCGATGTAAAGTGCATCGTACGGACAAGCCTGCATGCAGCTCTTGCAACCAATGCACCGCCGGTTGTCAAAATCCACGATGCCATCAGCGCGCGTGTACAGCGCCGTGACCGGACAGATTTCGACGCAGGGCGCATTTTCGCAGTGGTTGCAGCGCATCACGGAAAACAGCCGGCGCGTGCTGGGAAACCTGCCTTTCTCGATGTATTGCACCCACGTCCGGTTGACGCCAACGGGTACGCGGTGCTCGGACTTGCAGGCCACGGTGCACGCATGACACCCGATGCACTTACGATTGTCAACAATGAAACCGAAATTCATAGATTTATCCTAAACCTGGTCGCTGGTTGGACTCGCAGTTCTCCCCCGCGAGAACGTGCGTTGATATGAGGAACGGCTCTTTCCCTGGAAAAGCCGTACCACACTCCTGAACGAATCGACTGCAATGGGAGACAGCGATTGTTGCTTCCTGAGTCTATCCTTCAATCACGATAGTTGACGTACTGCAGCGGAATATTGATATCCGATTCCTTCAGCATCGCGATGACTTCCTGTAAGTGATCGCGCTTCTTTCCCGTCACGCGGACCTGCTCACCCTGGATGGCTGCCTGGATTTTCATCTTCTTGTCTTTGATCAGCTTGACGATCTTTTTCGCTGTCTCGGAATCAACACCCTGCTTGATATGGACCACCTGGCGCGCGCCTTTTCCGGACTCCTCAGGCTCATCAGCGTGCATGGCCTTCAGGTCGACTTTCCTCTGAGTCATTTTCGTGTACAGGATATCGAGCATCTGCTTCAACTGGAACTCACTGTTGCCGTACATTGTGATTTCCTCTTCAGCCCTGTCGAAGCGTGCCCCGGACCCTTTAAAGTCGAAGCGGGTAGAAACTTCGCGATTGGCCTGGTCCAGTGCGTTTGTTACTTCGTGCATGTCAATTTGGGAAACAACATCAAATGATGGCATAATCTATCTTCCTGATTGTTGGACAATTATTTCACGAACTGAGACAAAAACGACTCAGTCTATTTTAAAAGAAGTACGAATATCCGCCGTTTGGCCGACCATTCCGGCCACTGAACAATATTTACTGAGAGACAAGTCGATGGCTTTCTCAACATCACGCTCCTTGATGCCTTCTCCCCGAAACACAAACTCCAGATGCACCTTGGTGAAAACTCTCGGATGCTCATCTGCTCGCTCGGCCTCGATGTTGATTTGAAAGTCGGTGACTGTCGCGCGCATTTTTTCTAAAATAAGTAGAATATCGATTCCTGCGCATGAGCCCAGGGCATTGAGCACCATCTCCATAGGTCCGGTGCTGCCGTCACTACCGTTGTCTTTGGCGCTGGTGTCAAGCACCGCCCAGTGGTTCGAGTCGGACAGGGCAGCAAAGGAAGACCCCTCTATTTGTTGTATTCTCGTCTTCATTTCGTTCTCTTGTTGACTATGAATGCCTGGCGTCTACCATTGCAAATCAGCTCAGTTTATTCGATCAAACCCATCTTTCGGCCAACCTCTTGAAAAACGCCTACCGCAAAGTCAAGATCCTCTTTCGAATGGATTGCGGAGTTCATGACTCTGATCCTGTCCTTCCCGCGCGGGACGGTCGGAAAGCTAATCGCCATCCCGAAAATACCCTTCTCGAATAGTTCTGCACTAAACTCTTTAGCCTTTTTTGCATCACCGATCATGACCGGCGTCACCGGTGTGACCGTCACACCCAGGTCAAATCCCAGGCCGGTAAGTTTCGATTGAAAATAGCGCGTGTTGTCCCACAGTTTTTCGACCAATTCCCCGGACTTGAGGAGAATCTCGATGGCTTTGATACACGCCGCAACATCGGCAGGAGTGGCCGCACTTGAAAACAGAAAAGGCCTGGCACGCTGGCGCAGGTAGTCAACGATGGCCTTCTTGCCGGAGACATAGCCACCGACAACGCCGAAGGCTTTGGAAAGCGTACCGATCTCAATGTCGACCTGCCCGTGTAACCCGAAGTGGTCGACGATGCCGCGGCCGGCATTGCCCATGACCCCCTCGCCGTGCGCGTCATCTACCATGACCATAGCGCCGAAACGATCAGCGACCGCCACCAGGTCGGGCAAGGGTGCGATGTCGCCATCCATGCTAAAAACGCCGTCTGTAATCACCAGCTTGCGGCGTGCAGATTTGAACTCATTCAGCCTTGCCTCCAGCGAAGATGCGCTGCAGTGGTCAAACCTGATAGTTTTTGCTTTCGAGAGGCGGCAGGCGTCGATAATGCTTGCGTGATTCAATTCGTCAGACAGGATGACGTCCTCGGCGCCCATCAAGGTGGGAACCGTGGCCACATTGGAGTTGAAGCCGGATTGAAATGAGATCGCTGCTTCCACACCCTTGAACTCAGCAAGTTTGCGCTCAAGCTCGTCGTGTAGGGTCATATTGCCGGCAATGGAACGAACCGCCGCCGGGCCAACTCCGAATTCTTCGATGGCCGCCTGTGCGGCTTGTTTTAAGTCAGGGTGATTGGCAAAACCCAGGTAGTTGTTGGCGCACATGTTCAAGACCTTCTGCCCATCTACTTTGATCCAGGCATCCTGTGCCGTGTTGATGGTGCGAATGGTATTGAACAGTCCCTGCGTGTTGAGATCGTCTATTTCTCGATGCAGAAAACTAAGGTCAGCCATCTGTTGTTCTCCTCGATATAATTCTCTCTAAATCAGGATCCCGGTGCATTGCGTCTCATCGTTGCATTTTGCCTCGTGCGACGTTCACGGCGACCAGAACAGGGTCCCAAACCGGCGCAAAAGGCGGCGCGTAGCTCAGATCCATGTTGGCAGTTTCTTCCAATGTCATCTTGTTTGCAAGCGCCACCGCCAGAATATCGATACGCTTGCTCACGCCTTCCCTGCCCAGCATTTGCCCGCCCAGCAACAGGCCGGTCCGCTTGTCAAAAATGATTCGACACACCACCTTCTGCGCGTTGGGGTAGTATGCCGCCCGTGAGTTTTCTGAAATGGTCACCGCATCAGCGTCAAACCCGCTTTCGCGCGCCTGCGCCAGTGCCAACCCGGTACGAGCAACTTCCAGCCCGAACACTTTGAAGACGCTGGTTCCCACTACGCCCTTGAAGGTCGCGGTTCCGCCGCCGATGTTCTCACCGGCAACCCGGCCATGCTTGTTCGCCGTGGTGCCAAGGGGTATGTAGTCACTGCCGCCGGAAACCAGATTCCTGACTTCGACACAGTCACCCCCGGCATAGATATTGGGGGCGCTGGTTTGCATCTTCCAATCAGTCTTGATCGCGCCGGTCTTGCCCAAACGTGCGCCCGCTATTTTCGCCAAATCGGTGTTTGGTCTCATGCCGGCACAAACCAGAACCAGGTCCGCGTCAAACGAACCAGCGCCTGCGCTGATGCTCGTGACGGCTCCATCCCCGTTCGTGTCCAGCGCTTGCACGTCCGTGACAACGCGCACGGAATTTGCGGATAGCTCGGCAGCAACGTGCCCGGCGATCACGTCGTCAAAGCCCGGTAGGATGCGCGGTGCTTTTTCAAGAATTGTGACGTCTCTGCCGCGCAGCCTGCAGGCCTCGGCCATTTCCATTGCGATGTATCCACCGCCGATAAGCACGATGCTGCGGGGCCGGTGCGTATCGATATACTGCTTTATCCTGATGCCGTCCTGCAGCGTCTGAATGCTAAAGACGTTCGCGGCTTCCGGGTTGAACGGCGCCGGCAGATGCGGCCGGCCCCCGACGGCGATCATGAGCCGGTCGTAGTCAAAACCAACCTCACGTCCAGTTGCCAAGTCTACTGCCGTGACCCGGCGTTTGACGGGCGAGATATCGACAACGTCATGCAGCGTGCAGACCTGGATTCCACGTTTGGTCTGAAACTCCTGCGGGGTCAGGGCGACAAGCTGGCCGGGATCGCGAACGAGGTCCGAGACAAAATACGGAATGCCGCACGCGCTGTACGAAACGTGCGGCGACTTTTCCAGGGCAATAACGTCAAGGTCCGGTCTCAGCCGTTTGGCCTTGCTGGCGGCGCTCATTCCTGCCGCATTTCCGCCAATCACCAACAGGCGGTCCTTGCGTGATTTTTCGCTCAACCTGCTCATTCGCTGAAGAAGTAAGGATAACTGTCAATCAATTTGAAAACGTATCCGCTGAACGCGCCAACAATTAGAAAAACCAACGCAGACACGAACAGCAGCATCAAGAGATTCGAACTCCGCCGTTTCTCCAGATGGTGCAAGGCGAGACCCTGAGCCAGGATAATGGCCAGAAACGGCAGCGCCTGAAGTACGAGGCTGCGATCTTCGCACCAGGGACAATGCACGGAATCCGCTATCCGAATATTGCAGAAATCAGCCGCACCCACCCAAGGGAAAGTGCAACCGCAATTGTACATGGCATCGCAAAAGGGCAGTAGGAAAACACCTGTCAAAGCAAGGGAAAAGAATAAAGCGACGTGGTACTTCGGGCGAGCACCGGCGAAAAGCAGTGCACGCTGCAAGAAACTCTTCACAGAGCCTTCTTGCTGTTGTAGAGATTGATCAGCGCGTGCGAACCGAGCTCTCCCCATCCGCGCTCCTTCGCCGCCGTAAACAACTCGAAAGCCAACTCCGTTCCCTTGAATTCCGCCTGCGCCTTGTTCGCCGTCTCGTTTGCGATGCGTAAGTCCTTTTGCTGCATGCCGAGCTTGAAACCGGGATTGAGATCGTGCCGCAGCAAGCGTGGGCCGTAATTATCCAACGCCCACGAGCCGGCCGCTCCGCTTGCGACAACTTCGTGCATGACTTCGAGATTTAATCCCATTTCATCGGCAAGGGCGAATGCCTCGGCCAATGCCACAGCGTGTAGTCCGCAGAGAACCTGGTTGATCATTTTCACTCTCTGCCCATCACCGTGTCCGCCGCAATGGACCACCTTGCCCCCCATGACTCTGAACAGGGGCAAAACCCGGTCGAAGACCTCCGGACTGCCGCCTGCCATGATCGTCAGTGTACCGTTTCTGGCTCCGATGTCGCCGCCAGACACCGGGGCGTCCAGCATCTCACACTGCTGCTCTTGCAGGCGGGCCGCAAAGCCTTCAGTGGCTTCGGGGCTTATAGTGCTCATGTCTACGACTACACTTCCGGGCCGCAGACCGGAACACAAAGCATCTTGGCCAAAAAGAATTTCTCCAACGTCAGGAGTGTCGTTGACCATGGTGATGACAATATCACATGCTTCTGCCAACTCAGGTAAAGACCCGGCCAGAATGGCGCCTTCTTTCACAACCGCGTCCGCTTTGCTCTGCGTACGGTTCCAGACAATGAGATCAAATCCAGCCTTGAGCAGATTCAGGGACATGGCGTTTCCCATGATCCCGAGTCCTACGAATCCTATTTTCACTTAAGCTCCTAAAGACAAACTGTACGGCTCTGCTGACTGCCCAATTATATCAAAGCTACATAAGATTGTCAACAGAGGAATCCCGGTCAAATGGCCCCGAACTCAATGTGCAGAGGCAGTTTTTTGAAGTAGCACATCCTACCGAAGGCGGGGCAGTCCTATCGCCGAAGTGTTCGTTGTTACTGACAGTTGTCGCATGCCGAATGATTATGTAACGCGTGGGCAGAGAGGAAGGAGAAACCGTGGCCAAAGACGCACGGCAGAGGGGAGCAGGAATCGCGATCGCTCTAAAAGAACAACGACCTTTTCGGGAAAAGACCGAAGACACCGCCTGTGTGAATAAAAAGAACATTTTCGTCCTTCTTAAAAGCACCTTTCCTTACTTGATCCACCAGGCCGAGCATCGCCTTACCCGTGTAGACCGGGTCCAGAATGACACCTTCTTTGCGCGCTACCTCTTTGATGATATCGATTTCACTTTGACTGCTGAGGCCGTATCCTTTCCCGACATAGCCGTCGATGATGCTCAATTCGATCTTGGATACCTTCAGACCCAAGCCGTATCGCTTATTAGCCTTCTCCAGGATACTCTGCGTCTTGTGGACAAAAAACGCTTTGTCGTCACAGACATTGATGCCGTGCACCTGTCCGGGCAAATCAAAAATGTATTTCCCCAGGAGCAGGCCCGCATAGGTTCCTCCGGAACCCACAGGCACCACGATGTGATGGATCGGCAAGTCCATATTGCCTAACTGCTGGACTATTTCCTCTGCAGCCTTCACGTATCCCATTACTCCTATTTCATTCGAGCCCCCCTCCGGGATACTGAATGCCTTGCCCCCGTCTGATTCTATATCTAGAGCCACACCGTTTATGATTTCATCGACCTGCATGTATTGTTCAGGTGTTACATATTCAATTTCAGCGCCGAACAGGCGACTGAGAAACAAATTGCCCTCCAATGGTACAGTGGGGCCGTCGCGCAGGACCAGGTGGCATTTAAGGCCAAGCTTGGCTGCCGCCACCGCGGTGGTTCTGGCATGATTGGACTGGTAGCCACCGCACGTGATGACATGATCACATCCGTCTGCTATCGCCTGTGCGAGCAGGAACTCCAGCTTCCGCACCTTATTGCCGGTCAGTCCGACCCCGGTATAATCATCGCGCTTCAAATAGATCTGCGGCCCTTCCAGGCTTTTTGTCAGAACTTCTAATTTTTCTATCGGAGTCGGGAGCTGAGCAAGAGGAATGCGGTGGGGGAATTCAAATGTCATGATCGTTCCACATGTGAGCAAACATAGGTTAACCGGGTGAAAATATAGAGAACAGGTTATTTAGATACAAATTCCATGTCAGGAATTTAGCAATCAGCCACTACAGTTTGATCGGTTCCGGCGTAAATGACAACAGGAAGATGACGATCATCAAAACCCCCACTACTCTTCTTTTGAGGTCGATGGGGCGTTCATCCAGCGTCGGAGGGTGGCGATGTCCAAACCAAATCAGAAGGACCAACAAGAGGAGCCAACCGGGATATTTGAACACTGCAATTGCCGCGAATCCTGCCAAAGCCAGAAGTGTCACGGGACGATGGTGTTTGCCTAACATAGCATAGATCACGTGCCCGCCATCCAATTGACCGATCGGCAACAGGTTCAAAGCGGTTACAAAGAGACCGGCCCAACCAGCATAAGCAAGCGGGTGCAAGAGAACGTCTTGATGCTCGGGTAAGACGCCCACGGCCCAGTTCGATATTTTGGCAAATAGATAGGATTCGCCCAAAGATACGGTCCCGCCCCCGATTGTGCTGGACTCCACGATCTCCGAAAAACTCACCCCAAAGTAAATGGCCGGAATGGTGAGGACCAATCCGGCAAGCGGCCCCGCGACGGCAACATCGAACAGTGCCTTTCTGCTGGGGATCATTGACTCCATCTTTATCACCGCCCCCAGCGTGCCAAATGGGTTCAAAAGGGGTGGAAAGGGAATGAAGAACGGCAGTGTTGCCCGGATCCCATACTTTCGGCACATCAGGTAATGCCCCATTTCATGGGCCAGCAGGATCGAAACGATGGCCACACTGTACCAAAGTCCGGCCCGCCAGTCGTAGCGCGGCAACCAGCCGGTCACAAACGTCGTCAGGCAGGTCGCCAGGAACAAAATCAGGTTCAGTCTGGGATTGTCACTGCGCAGGCGGTCAAGGATCCTGGGGCGTCGGGCAGGCGTACTAACTTCTTCAAATTCGCCGGCAGGGGACACGCGCCCGTTCTGTGATGCTATGTCTTTCGTAAATCTCATCTGATGCAACCTGTCCTGCGTAAGTGGATAACTATATGAACCTCGATTGCCTTGCGATAATTCCGGGCTATTTCAGCCCTGCGAGAATCAAATAAACATCATCTTTAATCGGATTTGGGCTAAATTCATAGATGCCATTCAAGATTGTCTCCAGGATCTCAGACGCGGACAAGTATATGCTCGACTTAAAGAAATTGATGAAACCGTTGATGCCGAGCTGTTTCCCTGCCGCATCCTCCGCCTCGATGATTCCGTCGGTGTACATCAAAATCTTATCCTCAGCGCCAAGCATGGCAACATCCTGTATAAACCGGCTTTGTTCGCGCTTCTCGTAACCGATGATGATGTTCTGCGACTCAAGTTTTAGAAACTTATTTTCACGACTCCGCCACAAAATCACCGCCGGATGCGCACTTCCCGCGTAAACGAATGTCTTCTTTCTGAGATTCAGCACACCACAAAACATGGTGAGAAACATCGCCATGCCTTCAAACGAATCGAAAATGAAGTTGTTCACCGTATACAGTACTTTTGCGGGATCGTTCTTTTCGCGTACGAGATTCTTGATCTCGCTGCATACCCGGTTCACCAGCAAAGCTGCGGTTATGCCGTGGCCGGTGACATCGACCAGTGTTAGATAGACGCTTTCTTCTCCGTCAAAGTAGATATCCGCGAAATCACCGCCGACGCCGATCATCGGCATGTGCTTAACACAAACGTCCAATTCTGGCAAACTCAACTGTTCCGGCACCAGACTGCGCTGCACCTGCTCAGCCAGTTCCAGGTCCTTTCTGATCATCTCCTGCTGACTTTGGATCTTTCGTTCTTGCTTGGCAATCTGAATCTTGAAATTGCGGCGTTCAAGCGCCTTTTGCACCTTGACCCGGAACTCGTCCATATCGATGGGCTTTGTCAGGAACTCAAACGCGCTGAGTTTCATGGCTTCGACTGCCGTTGAGATGGTTCCGTGCCCGGTCAGGATCAGAACCTCCGTGTTTTCATCCCGGTCTTTTACGGTTTTCAGCACTTCGATGCCACCGACTTCGCGCATGTGCAGATCGGATACCACCAGATCGTAATCATTCTTCAACAGCTCTTCCTTTACCAGCTTGCCATCGGACAGGGCTGTGACCTGATGCTGATCCTTACGAAGCACCTCGGACAGCAAGTAAGTAATCGATTTTTCGTCGTCTACAACTAGTATTTTTGCCATAAGAAAATCCAGACAAGATCAACCGTGACCATTTTGAAATTTTGATCGGCTTAAGTGATAAAGAGCGGCGCCAACGACAGCGAAGACAGCAGCCATCCCCCAGGATTTCCAGTCAGCTTGCAGCGCTAACCAGAAACATATTGCCAGGGCGGCTGCGGGAATTGCGAATCCACCTCGCAGGTTAAATAAGTCTCTTTTGCTCTTGAAACGCTTGTGCAGGAGCGGCAACGATGCTATGCTGACACCGTAGCCAAGCATCCTGGTCAAGGCACTCATAACAGCAAGCCAAACGAAGGTTCCGCTTACGGCCATTCCAAACCCGAGAATGCCTAAGAAGATGATCGAGTAGGCAGGGGTCTTATACTGCTCGTGGACGGTGCAAAAAGACGGTGGTAGCGTTTTGTCCCTGGCCATTGCGTATGTCATCCTTGGAGCGGCAATCATGATAGCAGAGAGATTTCCAGCGATAGAAAAGAATGCGGCAAATGTCATGACCAAAGCGCCAACCGAACCAACTGTTGCGTTCGCGACATCGGAGATCGGGGTCTTACTAACGGCGAGGTCCGGCAAAACAGCCACACACACAGTTTGAATTAAGGCATAAAAGATGGCAGTGGTGCACACCGTCAGCACGAGCGCTCTGGGAATATCTCTTTGCGGGTCGCGAGACTCGCCGGCCGGCACCAGAGCGCCTTCAAAACCGACGAACGCATACACCACGAGGAGCAATGCTGCGGTGAACTCCCCACCTGCCGGGATGGCGGCGGTAAAAAACGGCTCCGGCACAATATAGCCAATCCCGACAGCAATAAACAACAACAAAGGCAGTAATTTCAAAACCGCCAGGGCATTTGTGGCTGCCATTCCGCGTCTGACGCCGGCGACATTCACACTCGTAAGGAGAACGAAAAAAACTGCCATTCCGAATGCCCTGCCCAGGCCGGCGCCAAGCCAGGGCCACAGCAAACCCGCGTAGTTCAGCAAAGCGTTGCTGTTGGCGGCAAGCGCCGTTACGCGCCCCAGGTAAAGCAGCCACCCCGTCTGAAATCCGATAAACGGGCCAAATGCAGCCCGGGCGTACAGGACCGGACCACCGGTGGCACTGAAATAGGAGGCTACTTTGGCAAAAGAAAGCACTACGGGCAAGAATAGCAAGCCGCAAATCAGAAACATCCACGGACTGAACATCCCTGTCCCTGCCGCAACCGACGCCGGCAACGCAAAAATGCCGGCACCGATGAGACCGTTCAAGACCAATGCGGTCAGTCCTGCACGGCCAATTTCACGACTCAAGGATTCTTTTTCAGCAGGTATGGTGGCCACCATGCGTTCCGCTTTTTATGGGTAGAAACTGGTTACAGGGGACTGGGCATTATGCAACGGTTATCGTCAGGAGCGTTATGTCATCAGCCTGCGGGCTGCCCGCCGAAAACTCCTTCACCGCCTCGATCACGGAAGTCAGCACCCCGGCCGCAGAACTCCGCTCATGTTTGCGGAGACACGCTTCAATGCGATGTTCTTCAAATTCCTCATCGTCTACGTTCATCGCTTCGGAAATACCATCGGTAAACATGACGATGCAATCGCCTTTCGCAAGTGCGGTTGTCTGAACCTCAAATGGAACATTAGGCATCATACCGAGGATGAGGCCACCTGTTTCAAATACCTCAAACGAGCTATCCGAACGGAAAAGATAGGGCGGATTATGGCCGGCGTTTACAGACGTGAACGTTTGTTGAGGTACATTCAGAATACCCACAAAGAAGGTAATAAATTTGTCGAAAGAGGTGTTGCGATGGATGATGTTGTTTATCTTGGTGGTGATTTCGGGCAGGCTCATGTCAGTGCTGGCCAGGGCATGCAGACTGGCCTGCAAGTTGGACATGAGTAGCGCGGCAGGAGCGCCTTTGCCGGACACATCCGCGATGCAGAAAAGGTATTCCTCGTCGCTTAGTCTGATGCAATCGTAGTAATCCCCTCCGACCTGCAAAGAGGGATAGTTTACTGCTGCGACGTCAAAACCGGGGATTTGTGGGCATCGCTCCGGCAAAAGCTGCTTTTGAATCTCACTGGCGATCCTAAGCTCTTCTTCCAGCTTTTTCTTTTCAACTTCTTGTTCAATCAGCCGGGCGGTTTCGATCGAAATCATGGACCAATTGCCGAGCATGGACAGGAAGTCAACCTCGTCAGGCACAAAGGCCATTTTGGTTATTTTTTCTCCAAGCGCAATAATGCCTTTGGGCTCTGATTCGAGCATCATGGGCACAAGCACGGACACCCCCGTTCGCACCAGCTCAGCCGTCAAATCATTTTCTTCCAATTGCTCCTTTAGCAGGGGCTCCCTAAGCGTCATCAAGAAACGCACAACTGATTCGCTCTCTGCCATGTGCTCCACCGCTTCTGCCGGCATACCCCGGTTCAATGACAGGATGAGCCGGCTATCCTCGATCAGGAAGATGAGGCACCTGTTGACCATGAGTTCGCCCATGAGCGAGTAGGCCAGCAAATGCACCACGCGTTCAGAATTAAGGGTCGATAAGGTCGAGTTGAGCTCACGTTCTATTTCGGAAAGCGTGTTTAGTTCCTGGACCTTTTTTTCCAGCTTTCGGTTTGCCGTATTTAGCTCTGCGAAGATAATCGCGTTTTGTATTGCGGTTGCCGCTATGTTGCTGAGCGAGTGCAAATAATCGTAGTCCGAGTCCGTGAACTCGCCCGCGATGCCTTTCTTGCCAAAACCCACCAGCCCGAGGCCCTTGTCATCATGGCGAATCGGAATCAGAAGAGCGATCCCGATTTTGTCAAAAAAAGCTTTGGAGGTGGAAGGCGGCAGGTCGGCCACAGCAGACGGCGCAGACGGCATGCATTCGACTTCTATTATGTTGCCTACGAGAGAGCGGCTCAGACCCTTGGCCGTTTCTATCATGTAGGTACTATTTGTCTTGGCGATCAGGACAATACCTTTCCCGATGAGGAGTTTCCCCATTGGGGTCAGCAAGAGAGTGTCCAGGATGGTATTAAGATTAAGGGAAGAGTTGAGGACTTTGCTCAGATCGAACAAAGCTTGCAGTTCGTATTGCTGTTTCAGATCGTCATGTGGATTGCTCATAGAGCGAGGGTCAACTAAAATACTTGACCATTTTGACTTGATTCTTAGTCCCTGGTTGAATCTGGAAGTCGACTTTGTCCATCAACGTCTTGATCAAACGCAAACCGAGCCCGCCACGCCTTCCGGCTCGGATGGACTCAGCAAGGTCGCTGACTTTGACGGTGTCGGGGTTGAAGCCTTTGCCTTTATCAGAAACAGTAATCATCAGCTTGTTTGCGTCCACCTTGATGAGTACGTCAATGACTTGGCCCGGGCTTTGCGGGTAGGCATGCCTGATAACATTGGTGCAGGCCTCATCAACGGCCAGCTCGATCTTGCTCGACTCGTCGTTGTCGAATCCCACCTGCGTCGCAATTTTGCTCACCATGTCACGAATCAGCGCCAGGTTGTCTGATTGACTGGGCAGCTTCAGCTGGTAAGTTTTCTGCTTTTCAGGCAAGTGACTCACCATCCTTTGCGGCAATTGTCCGGCAATGAAGCTTCATTAAGATTGCTCACCGGCATCTTTGAATTTTGCCACAGCTTTTTCTTCCTCGTCAAGAATATCATAAAGCGTGGGAAAGCCCAGCAGGTCAAAAACACGATATATCTTCGGCTTCATGCTGGAAAGCTTTATGTCACCCCCGTTCTTTCGGATATCTTCAATAAATCCCATAAAAACACCAAGCCCGGCGCTGCTTATGTAGCTCAGGTCCGCAAAATTAACTACAATATTGTAGCTCTTCGTATCTATCAGCTGCTGAAACGCGCTTTCGAGATCTGGCGCTGTGTGCGCATCCAGATAACCCTTAAGATTGAGGATCGCGACATTGTCATTGTCGCGTTTGTTTACTTCAAACCCTTCCATGAACTCCTCCTGGTAACATGTGAACTATGCCTGGTTGCAACCATTGAGCTTCCTGCCACAGGTTCGGCGTTACAACCGCGTTTCTCATGAGGGGTTTCCCAATCACTTTCTTGATCCTCCTGGACCACTAACAGCAAGTTACTGAAGAGTACAGGACTACCTACGGTACAATTCAGGAAAGGATTCACCCCTCAGGTTCGTTTTGAACTCCAAGTGCAATGGGCCGCCGCATTTCGCGCACAACTCGTACACTCTGGCCATCTGCTGCAATCCACAGAACTCTGTCATTCAACGTATCGGCCACGAGACAACTTCCATCAAAAAGATTGATTGAAAGGTCTTCCGGGTTTGCGACATCAGCAACATTCAACACCCGTTCCCCGGTTACCAGAAATTTACTGACGGTCGAAAGACCCCAGTCCAGAACCCACAATTCGCCGGTCTTGCGGTTTGTGGCGAGCTTGAATGCGTGACTGAATTGCTCAGTAAGGACCGTCTCCACCGAACCCTGTGCGTTAAGCCTGACCACTGCGGTACTATCTGAAACCCAGGCCGTTCCGCCATTCGAGGTGGTTGATACGGATTTCAGCGCACGGAAGTTAGTTTGCGATACTGCCCCGCGCGTGCCGTCTTCATTTATCTGGACAACTTGTCCGAGGCCCCGGTCAGCTACCCAGCAGGTACCGGTACTTTGGTCCACGGACACCGAAATCGGCTGCACAAAGCCAGTTACTCGGAGTTGAACCACACCCTCAGCGTCGATTTTTACGACACTGCTGTCACCGGTATCTGCTACCCACAGTGATCCGGACGAGTTGTGGATTGCAGCGTCCGTGGGATTTGTAAAGCGAATGAGCGGCAGTACGACCTCGCCATTTGGCGAAACCCTAACGACATCTCCTCTGGCAAAACCGACTAAATCCAACGCCCAGACTTCGCCGTTCACAGGGTTGGGCTCAACGTCGATGACCGTCAGAAAGCCAAATGTACTCTCCAGTATCGATTTTGTGTCATGGGATAGCTTCAGGAGTCTCCTATCCAGATTGTCCGCGATCCAATTGAAAGTCGGCCCCGGCTCGACTTCGATCTGATCTGATCTCAGGCTTTCAAAATCGCTGCCAACACCTGAGATTTGATAGAAGTGGTTAACTCCGAAGGTGACTCCTACGTCCTCAAATGATCCGGCAGCGGGGTCTACCCGTATCAGCGGCGTAAAATCGGCCTGGTCATCTGTGCGCCTGTAAATCTGGATAGCGACCAAATCATCAAGCGCAAGACGATCCCACTGTAAGAAAACCGTGTCATTGATGGCCACAGCCCGCAGACCGGATGGACGGCCAAGGGTGACCGGGTTATCAGGGTCCAAAGGGTTGATTCTGTCCCGGTCCGCGCATGTCAACACCAAAAGTGACAAAAAACCGAAGAGGATTTTCTTACCACGCATATTCGTGCCAGATGTTCTCCAATTTACCAGCCCACAAGCAAAGAAGTTAAACATTGATACTGTGCCAGTCAACACAAAACAACGATAGGTAAACACGGAGTGATTCGGAGGGGTATGCAGCTTCTCTACTACTTAAAAAATCTGTCAACAAATCTGCTCTTTAAGCTTGAACTTTGACGATATGCGTTTGCCGCGCGGGCACCATTTTTGTTTGTGCCGCTCTCTTTTCTGGCCTTTATGTATAAGACACGGTTATCAATAGCAACAGCGATCTGGGTGGCCATTATTTCCAGCAAACGTACGGTCTCACTATTTGGCAGCTGCCGATCGGCAGGATCGTCGGCCATCAGGGCGCCGATGATTTTACCATCCTTGGATTTAATCGGAGCAAGCAGAAGCCCCCAGGAGGGCCAGTGGCCATTCTGGGATTCACTGAGTTCGCCGCCATAATAAATGTGTTTGAACGAGGACAGGATCGCCTCTGGTCCCGGCACGAAATAGGACTTGCCGAAATGGTACTCCGGCCGCAAAATGTCTGTCAGCCCGCTCAGAGGAAATCTGAGCTCGTATAATTGTGACAGCTTAACCTTGTCTTCGCATGCCACTGCTTTGATTTCGAGATTGCCGCTGCGTTTGCTGATGAGCCCCAACGCTATCAGGTTGAAGTTCAGGGAGAATTTTATGGACCAGACAACTTCTTTGAGCAGGTCATTGAGGCTCAGGTGTAGTTTGAATATGTTACTGGTCACAAGAGTTTGTTTCAGGCGGCGGGATCGCTTTTCCAGGGTGGAAATCTGGTGAAAATTCTCAATCGCAAAAGACAGAAGTTGCCCAAACAATTCCAGATTGTGAAACGTTTCTCTTTGCGGCGGACAGCCCTCAACCGGACGATCCAGTGAAACGTAGCCAAATGTACGCTCGTCACGGTTGGCGAGCTTGACAAGGACCAGGTCGCGTTGATGCCACTCCGATGCGGGTCGCCTCTTTTGGCCGCGCCTTTCCGGGTATTTGGAACTGAGGGACTCCGCGGCATCACGGTGTTCCTGGTTATGATAGATGACTTTCACTTTATAGCGGTTGTCGAAGACTCTATCGATCACTTCATGTGCAACTTCGATTCTCTCGCTGTCACCTATGGGGAAGGCGGAGTAGCCCACCATTGCCTGTTTGACGAAAACTTTCTTGCGCTTGTCCAACAGCGCGATGGTAGATCTTTGAAACCGAAAAACCCTGCATACCAGCTCAGCAAAACGTTCCAGAAAAACGCTTAGTGGCTCCTCGTAACAGCCCGTGATTATTTCTGAAACCTGTCTGAGCATATCGAGTTGGTCGATTTCACTGCTGGCTATGGTGACCTGCCGTTGCTCTTCCTCATCTCTGTTTTCAGTGATGCGGCCGCGATAGCTAACCACGCGCTTGTGTTCATCCTTTACGGGAATAAGCGTCACTTCGAGGTAGAGCCGGTTTCCTTTCTTATCAACAACCTCGGTGTGGAATCCCTTACCCGACTTACCGTTATCGCCCACCAGTGCCATCCAGTCATAAAAGGACTTCTCGCGGTCCTCTGGCAGCAGGTCGGTAAAACTGAGTTCGAGCAGCTCCTCCTCGGAGAAATGGGTAGCCTTCTGCATCTCCTGGTTGGCCGCCAAAATACGGCCCCGCCGATCAAGAATAAAACTCTCGTCTTTGCGTCGCACTTGAGGTACATTGGTCCGCGGCACGCTTGCCGACCTTGCGAGAGCGTTCTTTTCAAGGATAGAACGAACCGTAAACGGCAGCGCCGTCAAATAACCTCTTACTTTCAGAATGTAATCCGAAGCGCCGCGCTCTATCGCCTGGACCGCCCTGGCCTCATCACCCTCCTCTATCAGGATGATCAGAGATTCGCACCTGGTCTTTTTGAGAGCCTCAATGATGTCAAGGCCTTCACGATCGCCGAGATCATTGTCGAACAAAACCACGTCGTATTGTCGGGCAAGCGCCTTGGCAATGCACTCTTCCCCTGAATGTGCGAAGTCCACATCACAATCCTGATAGTGAAACTTCAGCATTTTCTTCGAAATCTCAAGATACGAGCTACTTACACCGGCGATCAAGACAGCCAGATCAGTCATGGCACAGGCTCCAAAATGAAAAATTAGGTGGCGATGGCCGCCACCTAATCTTGTGAAAAAATCCGAATAAAATCAAGCGATTAATTGTCACTGCAGCATCCTTGCTTTTCTAAGGTCTAAAACACTGAGGAATCTACCCCGTCATTACAAACGGGCGACGTAGCCCTTTGCTTCGTCCAGGAACTCACTGTATGGGAATTGCTGAATAAGTTGGGTGAAGGCCGAGCGCGCCATGTCGCCGGACCCGATTTGCAGATAAGTCTTCCCGACATGGAACAGAGCGTCATCTTTCTTGAAAGAACGTTCAAACGCCAGAACTTTGGTGAATTCCTCGATCGCCTGCGGGTACTGGCTCATCCCAAGATGGCTTTGCGCGATCCAGAACTGACAGTTGCTCGCCAGGCTGTGATTTGCATACTGGCTCAACAGCAGATCGAACATGGAAATTGCCTGCGAGTAGTTCTGATTGTAAAAGTGGGTCAATGCCTTTTCATAAATCTCTGAGAACCCTGACATGGAAGAAGAAGTCCGAACAGCAACGGGACCCTGAGCGCTGACCTTGTTTTCCAGGGAGGACAGAACCCGCCGGCGTTGCCCTAAATCCCTCTGCAGGACGGAAATCTCTTTTTCGCGCGTGTCGACTTTTTGACTCAGGTCGTCGATACGGGATTTGAGCTTGACATACTCAGTCATATCTTTCGGGCTTTGCTGGCCGCCGGCGATGTTTTGGCGAGACGTCTGTGCTTGCATGCCGGCATATTCCGGATCTACAATGCCCGGTTCTTCATCAATTTCGTAAAACGGAACCTCTTGGCCGGCGATGACGCCCTCGTTGTCACGTCCGCTGCCAAGGCGGTAAGTGAATCCCGAACGCACGTTGAAGTAGCCATCATCGCTTGAACCTTCTTCGCTGCGCTGATTATCGAACGTGTCGCTGGTGATGTAACGGTAGTCTGCGCCGAGATAGATATCAAATGACGAACTTGCCCGGTAGCGCAGTCCGCCACCACCAAAGAACTCTGCATCCCATACCCGGCCGAAGCCCTGGTTGCGCACGGCATACCACAACGCTCCCAAACCTACTGAAGCATAGGGGCTGAAACGACTATTGGGCAGAACTTCAAAGTTGCCCTTCAGGTCACTATTCACGAAATCAGTGGTCTTTTGTGGCAGCCTCAGCGGGTCATCGTAGCGCACCTGGCCATACCCAAGAGCATAGGCCAATTCCAGAAATGGCAGGATTCTATAGGAGAGAACAGCTTCCGTGCCAAAACCAATGTTCTCGCTACCCTGACTTCCTCGGTCACCGTAGAGTCGGTTCACTCCCAGGTTCATTCCGATGCCGATTTTGTTACCTGATGTTTGTGCCGAGGCTAGTCCCAGGGTGAGAAGCATAAAGGCCGCTACACTCGTGATCACTATTTGCTTCCTCATTGAAAAGCTCCTTACAAAGAAATGATTAGATATTTACTAATTTGGTATTCCTCCCCCGCTAAACAAAGTACGACTTCAATTCCTGAGGAATAATATCCCGAAACTCTACCTTGCTGGCCGCATGGGAGTTATAAGCATCGACCAGGACACGCAGCTTGTGGCCGAATTGAAAAAGGTCGTGCTTGCCATTGGTTCCGGCAACCGCATCCCTGATTTCCAGGATTGTACTACCGATTTGTTCAAAATAGTAGGAGGACAAGGATTCGTCGATCAGGTTCTGAACAGAATCTGTGACTTTCTTTTCCTTCTCCTTCAACGTGGTCATGGTATTCTTCAAATGGAACTGGTTGAGGTCCTTGACCAATCTGCTGTTGATACCGTTGTAATGCAAGAGCGCAGGATGTTTTTTGTAATACTCGGTCTTGATTGCAATATTGGTTAGCAAGTATTGTTCCACTACTACTCTCTCTCCAAAAGACAATTCTCGATGTGAAAAATAATTGATTGAATTGACATCTTCTTTGTATAAAACCTGTATCATCAAATCGGAAGAAGAGAAATATAACAATTCTTTCATGCATGACCCCAGATGTTTACGCAGATGGAGATAATCTGATGTTTGAGTCGCAGTTGAAATCAAACACTGTGCCAAGGCATGAAACTGCTGTAATATAGGGTAAATATCAGTTAATCATACAGATGTGCCAATTTTGTCAATTTTCGCAACTGGCTCCGAAAATGTACTGACCTGAGCCAACCACACCTGATTGATACAAATCATTCCACATGAGTCATCAAAGCCGTTTTCATGACGTCACTTACATCTCTGACAAAAACGATTTCCAAATCGTCTCGGACAGCCTCAGGAATCTCGTCATAATCAGTCCGGTTCTTCTCCGGCAGGATGACTTTTTCTATTCCGGCCCGATGCGCAGCCAGAACCTTCTCCTTGACCCCGCCGATCGGTAGAACCAGACCGCGCAAAGTGATCTCACCGGTCATCGCGAGATCGCTTTTGACCAGTTGATTCTTTAACAGAGAAAAAAGAGCCGTGTAGATTGTAATCCCTGCGGAGGGCCCGTCTTTGGGGATTGCCCCGGCAGGGACATGTATGTGGATGTCGTGTTTCTTGAACAGGTCATTCGAAATCTTGAGTGCGGTGGCTTCGGAGCGCAAATGACTCAACGCTGCTCGCGCCGACTCTTTCATTACATCTCCCAGTGACCCTGTCAGGATCAGTTGCCCGGTGCCGGGCATTTTTGTGGCTTCGATGAAAAGAATGTCTCCGCCGGAGGCAGTCCAGGCCAATCCCGTGGCAACGCCGGGCCGCGAAGTGCGCTCGGCAACCTGTGAGAAAAACTTTATCGCGCCAAGATACCCGGCCAGCGATTCCGGCGAAATCCGGCTCGCCTCGACTTTCCCCTCGACGATCTCTTTCGCCACGCCCCGGCAAACCGAAGCAATCTCCCGCTCGAGGTTACGGACTCCGGCTTCTTTAGTGTAATGCCGGATTATTTCCTGTATCGCATCCTTCTCGAAGGATATTTGTTCTTCGCTAAGTCCGTGTTCATTGCGCTGCTTCGGGATCAGATACCTTTCGGCAATCTGAGTTTTTTCCTGCTCGGTGTAGCCTGGCAGCTCGATGAGCTCCATCCGGTCTCTGAGCGCCGGGATAATAGGGTCGGCAAGGTTGGCGGTCGCAATGAACATCACCTTTGAAAGGTCGAAAGGCACTTCCAGATAGTGATCCGAGAAATCAAAGTTTTGTTCCGGATCCAGAACTTCCAAGAGCGCTGAAGAAGGATCGCCGCGGAAATCCTGTCCGATTTTGTCGATTTCATCAAGCATAAAAACCGGGTTGTTCGAGTTGGCTTTCTTCAGTCCCTGGATGATGCGGCCCGGCAACGCGCCAATGTAGGTACGGCGGTGTCCTCGGATCTCCGCTTCGTCACGGACACCACCGACGGAAATCCGCAGGAACTTTCTACCCAGCGCCCGGGCGATCGACTTGCCAAGCGAAGTCTTGCCTACGCCCGGAGGACCGACGAAACAGAGAATGGGGCCCTTCATGTCCTTCTTGAGCTTGCGAACGGCCAGATACTCCAGGATACGCTTCTTTATTTTCTCCAGGTCATAGTGGTCTTCGTTCAGGACTTTATGCGCTGCTTTGACGTCAAGATTGTCTTCAGTGCCCACCTTCCACGGCAAGTCGATCAACCAGTCGAGATAGGTCCGCGAAACCGTGTACTCGGCAGCGGCCGGCGGCATTTTTGCCAGCCGGTCCAGTTCTTTTAGCGCGACCTTATTGGCCTCCTCAGACATCTTCGCGGATTTGATTTTTTCTCTCAGTTCTTCGACTTCGACTGCGCGTTCATCCTCGGCCTCGCCCAACTCTTTTCGAATTGCTTTTAGCTGCTCCCGCAGATAGTACTCACGCTGAGTCTTGTTTATCTCACCCTGCACCTCGGACTGTATTTTGCTGCCAAGTTCAAGGATCTGCAATTCTTTGGCGAGCAGGAAGTTTAATTTTTCAAGTCGCTCCTTGACGTCGATTAATTCCAGAACCTGCTGCTTGTCAGGGTTTGCGATATTCAGGTTCCAGGTGACGATATCGCACAGGCGGCCAGGGGAGTCGGTATTGACAACCAGCATTGCGTGTTCCGGAGTCAGATACGGGGCTAAGCTAACGATTTTTTCAAACAGAGTTTTGACGTTAGAGACGCGCGCCTCAATGTCGACCCCCTCCGCTTTCAACTCCTCGCGCACCTGCACTAGGCCCTTAAGAAACGGGTCGGTCTGGGTAAATTCGGCTACTCGTGCGCGTTTGAGGCCCTGAACCATAACACTTTGCGTTCCGTCCGGCATCTTGAACACTTTCATGACGGACGCGATGGTTCCCCATCGATAGAGATCTTTTGGCGTTGGCTCCTCAAGTTTGCCATCTTTTTGCGCCACCAATTGGACCAATTTCGTATCTGACAAGGCTTCATCGACCAGTTTCAGCGATTTGTCCCTGCCGACCGATATGGGAATTACTTGATGCGGAAAGACGACGGTGTTTCTGAGCGGAAGAATCGGCAGTACTTGCGGAATATCCAGGTTGACGCTGGTCCGATCGTCGTTTTCGTCTGGGGACTCGACCTCAGGCGATTCACTACCCATGCTATCGTCGAGATAATTCTGGGGTGATATCATTGCAGAACCGTATTGGTTAGAATACGTGAATTTACAAAAAAGGGTGATAAATTCGCAACTATCGTTCCAGTTATTTAACAACCTTCTCGACTATTTTGTTTGCAAAAGTCCCTGTTCCGGCCCTGTAAAAACCGGCACGGTGGTGCTCGTGAGTATTAACGGTCGAGGAAACAATCAGTCAAGGTGATGCAGACGAAAAATGAAGCTGGCAGTGTATCACGCACCGGAAAGATGTGGCCCCAGCAACTCTGCGCACGACTCCAGGAACTCCTGGTCGCCGCTGTGGAATGCATCCGGCTGGTCGCTGTCGATGTCGATTTCGCCAATTATCTGGCCTTCTGAGAAGATGGGGACAACGATTTCAGAGCGGGTTTCAATGCTGCAGGCAATATATCGCGGGTCGGATTTTACGTCAGAAACAAGAATTGTGTGTCGCTCCGAAACGGCAGCTCCGCAGATGCCCTCACCGATGGCAATGCGCTCGTGCGGTGTGGGTTTCCCCAGAAAGTTGTGCAACACCAGCTCGGTGCCCGCCA
Source organism: Candidatus Zhuqueibacterota bacterium (assembly GCA_029262055.1). Taxonomy (GTDB): domain Bacteria; phylum Zhuqueibacterota; class Zhuqueibacteria; order Oceanimicrobiales; family Oceanimicrobiaceae; genus JAJDAD01. The sequence continues at coordinate 31,316 of JAJDAD010000012.1, read as the reverse complement.
CCATGTAAATCCCCACCCAGTCATACTTGGGAAAACGCGCCTTCAGCAGTTTCGCAGTCTCGACCAGCAGTTGGTCTTTGCCAGCGTTCCGCTCAATACAGCCGCGCAATTCATCTTGGACACTCTGCCCTACTAAAAACTCGATGGCGCGAAGATAGCCCTGCAAACCCAGTCCTTTGAAACGCCCGGCCACGACTTGTGTCAAAACCGAGTGCTTCCGGAACGACTCTCGCTTGTCGACGTCTGACAGGTGGACCTCAACCGTCGGCATGCTGACAGCCGCGACCGCGTCGCGCAGCGCATAACTGTAATGAGTCAGGGCAGCCGGGTTAATCACCAATGCGTTCGCCCAGTTCCGCTGTTCATGAATGAAATCGATGATTTCGCCTTCCGAATTAGACTGAAACAGCTTTGTTTCGATGTTCATATCCGCGGCAAACTGCTGTATCTTTGCTTCCATTTCGGCGAGAGTCAGGGCGCCGTAGATTTCGGGTTCTCTCTCCCCCAACAGATTGAGATTCGGACCATTTACAACGATTATCTTTTCTATCATAGCTCTTCGATTTGTTGCAGAATATGTTGGTTAATCTGTTCCGGCGTCATGGCTTCATCGCACTTAACTGTAATGGTACATCTTTGGTAAAACGGCAGCCTTTCCTGCAATAATCGTCGCAGGCGGTCTGCACGGTCTGTTAGGGGTGCTTGTTCGACCAATGGCCGCCCTTCCCCGTGCAAAATGCGCGCAAGCAGACAGTCGGCTGGCCAGTCCAGAAAAACAGTGTGCCCGGTCTGAGAAATTCGCTCCCAGTTTGTCTTAGCCAAAATGGCGCCACCGCCCAAGGCAACTACCAGATTCGACAGCATGGAAACCCGCGCCACGACCTCCGACTCAACCCGGCGAAAGGACGCCTCGCCCTCATCCCGGAAAATGTCGGCAGTGCTTTTCCCTATTCGCGCTTCAATCTCAGCGTCCGTATCTGTAAACGTACGTTCCGTGAGCCTGGCCAGTTTTTTCCCGACAGTCGTTTTACCGGCGCCCATGAAGCCTGCCAGATAGATATTCCGGTTATCGGGTGGAGGTTTTCTGCCAGTCTGCATAGCGTTGTGAGATTTCGGTCATGGAGTCGCCGCCAAACTTCTCCAGCACGGCATCCGCGAGAACCTGACACAAAACCGCTTCTCCGATCACCGATGCTGCGGGCACGGCACACACGTCGCTGCGTTCAATGTGGGCGGCGGTTTTCTCCAGTGTCTGCATATTGACGGAATCAAGCGGTTTCAGGAGCGTTGAAATGGGCTTCATCGCCACGCGCACCACCACGGGCATGCCGTTGGTAATACCGCCTTCCAGCCCACCGGCATGGTTCCTCGAGCGGTGGTAACCACCTGCGGCCTTGTCGTAGTAAATAGGATCATGCACTTCCGAACCAAGCATGCCGCCAGCCGCAAAACCCAGGCCGATTTCGACACCCTTCATGGCAGGGATGCTCATCATAGCATGGCTGATGCGCGCGTCCAGTTTGCGCTCCCAGTGCACGTGACTGCCCAGACCAATGGGTACGTTTAAGGCAACTACCTCAAAAATCCCACCCACAGTGTCTCTGTCTGCTTTCGCCCGATCGATTTGGGCAATCATCGCATCGCCGACTTCGGAATCCAGACAACGCACAGATGATTTATCTGCCAGTTCGTTGATCTGGTCCAGCTCAAACTCTGTTTTGCTGTTTGTGCCAAGGGCGGCCACGCTAAAAGGGCTGCGCGCAGTGTGAATCTGAAGCACGTGGCTCACGACCTTGATGGATAATTCGTCCAGAAATTTTCGCAAGATTGCACCGATTGCCACGCGGGCTGCAGTCTCGCGCGCACTCGCCCGCTCAAGCACGTTTCGGATGTCAGAGTGATCATACTTGATGGCCCCGGCATAGTCGGCGTGCCCCGGACGGGGGACCACCACCTCATGTTGGGCTTCGTCTATCTCCGCCACTGACATTTTGCTCTGCCAGTTTTGCCAATCGCGGTTTTCAATCAGCAGGGAAATCGGCGAACCCAGGGTTTTGCCAAAACGCACGCCGGAAAAAATCCGCGCAGTGTCTGTTTCTATTTTCATGCGACCGCCCCGGCCATGCCCCATTTGCCGTCGCCGCAGGTCGTGCAGAATCTCCTCCTCAGAAATAGGAAGCCCGGCGGGAACGCCTTCCAACACGCCTACCAGCCCTTGTCCGTGCGATTCGCCCGCAGTTAGAAAATTAATGTTTGCCATGTTCTTCCAGTTGTTTGATTAGGTGTGCGCGCAACTGCCGAAAGCCAAAGTCAAAATCTCTCCCAAGCCAAATTTTCAATGCCCCGGTTCCCTGGAAAATAAACATATCCAGGCCATCGACTATCTTTGCGCCGTGCGCTTCGGCAGCAAGCAGGAAGTTAGTTCGTAGAGGATTATAAATCAAGTCCGCGGCAACAAGATGTGAACAGGAAAAATCTATTTGTAACGGCGTTTCCGCAACTGCCGGCCACATGCCCACGGGCGTAGCGTTTACCAGTAAGTCTGCGCCGCGCACGGTCTGCATGATCGTTCCGTTGTCCCATGATTCCGCGGTGATCTCACAGTCCGGGAATGCAGCGGACAGCTCCGCGGCCATGCGGACGGCACGTTCATGAGTCCGCCCGAATGTGACGATGCGCCGGGCGCCGCTTTCGGCCAAACTGAAAATCACCGCCCGGGCTGCTCCTCCTGCGCCGAGTACGGCCGCCAGGCCTTGTTGCGGGACATAACTGTGATGGGCGAGCGCGGCACTGAAGCCTGAATGATCCGTATTGAACCCGGCGAGCCCGCTCTCATTGATCAAAACCGTATTGACCGCGCCGATGACCCGGGCCTGTTCGCTGACCTCCTGCAACAGCGGCAACACCGCCTGTTTATGTGGAATGGTGATGTTAAAGCCGCGGAAGCCCTGACCTTTGAGCTGAGCCAACGCAGCTGTGAGCGCGTCGCCAGCTACCTCACGCCGTTCGTACTGGCCGTCCTCACCGATTTCACGGAGCAGGTAATTGTGCAGGTAAGGGCTTAACGAGTGCTCGATGGGCTGCCCAATGACAGCAAAGCGTAAAGGCATGAGATCTATCTTTCGACGATTTCGTCCATGGTGTCAAAGAAATCAGGGTAACTGATGTCGATGGACTGGCTGTTTTTTATCTTTGAAACGCCTTCCGCAATGAGAGCCGCTATCGAAAAGGAAAGACCGATTCGATGATCACCGAAAGGCTCTAGTTCAGCCGCTTTCAGCCTGACGGGTCCCTGAATGACCAGACCATCTTTCTTTTCTTCAATCTCAGCTCCCATCCTTTGCAGGTTGAACGCAATGCTCCTCAGTCGGTCCGACTCTTTCAACCTGAGTTCGCCGGCGCCGCTGATTTCCGTCCGGCCGGTCGCCTGTGTGGCCATCACCGCCAGAATGGGGATCTCGTCGATGACCTGGCTAACGATGTCTGCGCCGATTGACATCGCCTGCAGCGGGGCAGAGCATACATGCAAGTCCGCCATTAGCTCGTTGTCAACGGTCCTGACATTGATGATTTCCAGGTCCGCGCCAAAATCGCAGAGCAGCGACAGAAAAGCCTTGCGGGTCGGGTTGATTCCAACATTCCGGATGACGAGATCCGAGTTCTGCAGCAGGGTCGCAGCCGCGATGAAGAACGCTGCTGAGGAAAGATCGCCGGGCACGAATATGTCCTGAGCCGTCAAAGTCTCCGCCGGCTGAACCGTGATCTTGAGAGCTTCCTTATGCACCGAAGCGCCAAACTTGCTCAACATCAGCTCTGTGTGGTCTCTGGTTGGCGCGATTTCCTCCACGGTCGTCTGGCGGTCGGCATAAAGTCCTGCCAAAAGAATACAGGACTTTACCTGCGCACTGACCACCGGCAGCCGGTAGTGAATCCCCTGCAACTGGTTTCCCTGGATTTGCAGAGGAGCGTACTCATCCTGACTGGCGACTACCTGCGCGCCCATTGCGCTGAGAGGCGCAATGATACGCCGCATGGGACGGGTCCGGATAGACTCGTCACCCGTGATTACACTCTGGAACGACTGGCCGGCGAGAATGCCCGCAAGCAACCGGATGGTTGTGCCGGAGTTACCGACGTCGAGCTTTTGGGAGGGCTTTTGCAAGCCGCGCAGTCCCACGCCGTGTACTACAACCTGGGTCTCATCCTTCTCAAACTTAACGCCAAGCTGTTCCAGGCATGCCATGGTGCTGTGCACGTCCATGCCATTGCTGAGGTTCTCGATCCTGCCGGTCCCGCTGGCAATCGCCGAAAACATGAGCGCACGATGTGAAATGGACTTATCCCCAGGCAGTTTTATGCTCCCCCTCACTCTGCTCCCAGGTTCGATAAGTTTATGCATGAACTTCCTTAGTCCTTAATTCGTGATTCAAACCCCACTGCAGCGAGCAACTCCAACGAACGTTCGCGCTCTTCCGCTTTCACAAAAGCGAGGCGGATGGTGCCGGCTTCATTTTCCCGCACCTTGACCACTTCGATGTCCTTGATGTTGATGTTCTCGCGGGCGAGCGTGTTGGCGATGGTCGCGATCTCTCCTGCCTTGTCTTCGACGATGACATACAAATCATGGTGTGGCCGCAGAAACCCTCGTGTATCTCTGGGGATCGATAGTCGTTTTTTCGCGGCCGAGTCACAATTATTGCGTAGATCGTTTGTGCCCAGTTTGTTCCTGACTGCCGTAAGTCCGTTTATGAATTCATCCATAGCCTTGACCACATTAGCCTGGTTGCTCAGCAGTATGTTTTCCCAAATGTCAAACGGGCTGGACGCGACTCGCGTCATGCTGCGAAATCCACCGGCAGCAAGGCGCAAATAGGAAGAATCCTGTTCGTTTAGACCGGCGGCATAATTCATGAGTGTCACTGCCATTAGATATGGTAGGTGACTTACGACTGCGGCGATCGAATCATGCCGGTCCGCGGCCAAAAATACAGCCTTTGCGCCAAGCGTCTCCACCAACTCGACGAAATCATCTACCAGCGCCGCGGGGACACGTTCCTCGTTGCACAAGACATAGACGGCGTTTTCGAACAACAGGGGATCAACCTGCTCGACCCCGCTGCGTTCCGCACCTGCCATGGGATGGCCTCCCAAAAAATACGCAGTCTTCGGCATCGCTCTGTTTGCTGCAGCGAGGATTTCGGTCTTGGTGCTGCCGACGTCGGTAACCAGCGCTCCGGGCTTTAGTTGTCCGCTTATCGCCGGTAACAACGCGATAATCTGATGAATCGGAGCGGCAAGCAGAATCAGGTCCGCCGTTGCCGTGGCCTTGCCTACGTCCTCGCGTGAATATCCCTCGTGCACAAGATCAAGCTCAAGGGCCTTGCGAATCACTGATTCGGAATCGACACCTACGATTGAAACCGCCGGAGCTTTGCGGCGCAAAGTTGCGGCAAATGAACCACCTAGCAACCCCACGCCGACAATTGCGATTCGCTTAAACCTCATAAGAGCAATGCGTGTAGTTCTTGTCTTTCTTTGGTTACCATTTTTTGCCTACAGCCTGTGCGATAATTTCCAACTCACCCATCAATTTTTGAAACTGCTCAGGGTAAAGAGATTGCGGCCCGTCGGACATGGCCATTTCCGGTTGCTGATGCACTTCTATCATCAGGCCATCGGTACCGGCGGCAATCGAGGCGCGGGCCATGGGCGCAACTTTGTCCCTGCGGCCGGTAGCATGGCTGGGGTCGGCGATGATCGGCAAGTGACTGAGCTTCTTGACCACGGGAATGGCCGAGAGATCAAGCGTGTTGCGGGTGTACTTTTCGAAAGTCCTGATACCGCGTTCGCAAAGAATGACTTCAAAATTGCCACCGGCCATGATATATTCGGCGGCCATCAGCAACTCCTCGATGGTGGCGGACAGACCCCGCTTGAGCAGAACAGGTTTCCTGACTTTTCCAAGCTCCCGCAGAAGCGAAAAATTTTGCATGTTGCGCGCGCCAACCTGCAGGATATCGACATGCTCGAGTAGAGCCGGTATTTGGCCGCTCTCCATCACTTCCGACACGCTGACCATGCCGTTTTCGGTCGCGGCTTCAGACAGATATTTCAATCCTTCTTCTCCCAAACCCTGAAAACTGTACGGAGACGTTCTTGGCTTGTACGCTCCGCCGCGCAAGACGCTCGCACCGGCTCTGGCAATAGTAGCAGCGATCTCGCGAATCTCATCGCGGCCCTCCACGGAACATGGACCGGCCATCATCACCAGCTTGTCGCCGCCGATGCTCACATCCTTTACCTTAATGACTGTGTCTTCGGGCTGCACCGTTCGGCTAGCCAGCTTGTATGGCTCGCTCACCCGCACTACTTTTTGAACGCCGGGCATGACCTCGATCAGTCTTGGATCAAGACCGCGCTTATCGCCAACGGCGCCGAGTACCGTTTGATTGACGCCAGTGGAACGATGCACGTCAAAGTTCATTTCCGTCAGTTTTCCAATAACGTTGGCCGTGCTCTCTTCACTTGCATTCCCGGCCATTACAACCACCATTTCATTTCTCCCTCTGCATGTCTTTGCAGTGTTGTTTTTCGATACATCGCGATTCATCAATGATGCGTTCGAAAATCCTGCGAACGCCTTCTTCGGTTAACGGACCGCTGTTTTCCAGAATGAGTCTTTCCAGGATGATGGCCTCCCGTTCTGGAGAGTACACCGCCTGCCCGTTCACCGCCTTGATATCGCCTATGTGAATTGTGTACTGAACCCGCTTACTCAACAACTGTAGCATTTCTGAATCGATTTCATCGATGAGCTTGCGCCAATCAGCAATTTCCATCTGACAACCCTTCCAATGCGGATTTAAGACCTGAGACATAGTCACCAACCGTCCCCAATCGGGCAGCCATCGGCTCAGTCCGGTCGAGAATCCTGATGATCGCGCTGCCTACAATGACGCCGTCGCTCAACCCGGCCAACCGGGCCGCATCTTGCGCTGAGGATATGCCAAATCCCACAAAGTACGGACGGGAGACAACCTGCCGAATACTCTGCAAGAACGCCACTGTCTCGGTTGCGATCCCGTCACGAGCGCCTGTCACTCCTGTTACTGACACACAATAAACAAAATCGTGAGTGAGGTCCGCGATCGCTTTGGCGCGGGCCAGAGGCGTATTTGGCGAAACCAGAAAATTGACACCTGGGGAGGACGGCGGGAATGCCGGCTGCAAGCGCTCATACTCTTCCGGAATCAGGTCCGGGATGATAAAGCCATCCACTCCGCAACCTTGGGCATCCGTAACAAAATCGCGTAACCCGTATCGCAACATTGGGTTTAAGTAACCCATCAAAACAATCGGTATATCGTTGGTTTTTCGGATTTCGCTTATCTGTTCAATGATCCTTCTTAGATCGATGCCATTGGCTAACGCAACCTGAGACGATTTCTGGATCACCGGGCCATCGGCTATCGGGTCGGAGAATGGAATGCCGATCTCCACAAAATCCGCGCCGCTGTCCGCGACTATATCCACCAATTGCGGCAGACTTTCAAGTTCAGGATAGCCGGCAGTCAGAAAAACAGATAGCAGCTTCTTCCGCTGTGCCATCCGGTCCCTGATTAAGTTTGCAAGCCGGCTCATAGCGACGTCCTCATAAGTTCAACTCCTGCTGAATTACTCGCACGTCCTTGTCGCCACGGCCCGAAAGACACACAATGATCGCCTGATCCTGGCTGGTTTTCTGCGCAAGCTTAGCCGTGAACGCGAGCGCGTGGGCTGTTTCCAGAGCCGGAATGATGCCCTCAGTCTCTGAAAGGAGCTTAACCGCCTGCAACGCCTCAGCATCAGTGACCGACTGGTAGGCAACGCGCCCTGAGTCTTTCAGGTAGCTGTGTTCGGGACCGACGCCCGGATAATCCAATCCGGCTGAAACCGAATGCGCCTCCTGGATCTGGCCGTCCCCATCCTGCAAAAGATAGGTCATGGCCCCGTGCAAGACGCCTTTAGTCCCGGAACATAGTGTCGCGGCGTGCCGGTTCGTCTGCAGTCCAAGCCCGCCGGCCTCCACTCCAATCATCTGTACCACGGAATCGTTGAGAAACGGGTGAAACATCCCGATGGCGTTGCTGCCGCCGCCCACGCAGGCAACTACGTAATCAGGCAATCTGCTTTCTCTCTCAAGGAACTGCTGCCGCGTTTCACGGCCGATAACCGCCTGGAAATCCCGCACCAGCATAGGATACGGGTGTGGTCCAACCACGGACCCGATAAGATAAAAGGTGTCCCGAACGTTGGTGACCCAGTCACGCAACGCTTCGTTGATGGCGTCCTTCAAGGTTCTGCTACCACCCGTGACCGGTACGACCTCGGCCCCGAGCAGCTTCATTCGGAAGACATTGAGCTCCTGCCGCCGCGTGTCCTCCTCCCCCATGTACACCACGCAGTTCAGGCCAAACCGCGCCGCCACGGTCGCAGTCGCGACGCCATGCTGACCGGCTCCTGTTTCAGCGATAATACGTTGTTTACCCATTCTCTGAGCAAGAAGAATCTGACCGAGGGCGTTGTTTATTTTGTGGGCCCCGGTGTGATTCAAATCCTCCCGCTTCAGAAAAATTCTGGCGCCGCCGAGGTGTTCCGTCAAACGCGCTGCGTAGGTCAACGGCGTTGTTCGCCCGGAATACTGCTTCAACTCCTGCTCCAGCTTCGACTTGAAGTCGGCGTCATGCCGTGCTTCAAGATAAGCTGCTTCCAGCTCAGCGAGGGCGGGGAGCAGTACTTCGGGTACGAACTTGCCGCCAAAAGCGCCAAAGTACCCGCTTTTGTCCGGCAGGGCGATGTCTGTCTCTGGGTTAGGCAACTTGCAACTCCGGTGGTTTCATCGCTTCTATTTCCTGCATAAATCTCTTCAACTCCTTCGGATCTTTTTTGCCGGGATGAGCTTCTACCCCGCTGCAAACATCCACGGCATAGGGCGCAACAGCGGTAATGCCGGCACGCACATTCTCCGCTGAAAGGCCACCGGAGAGGACAACTGAACCATATTGATTGGCCCCGGCAGCCGCAGACCAATCAAATGTATGGCCGGTTCCGCCATAGACGTCTTTCTGGTACGTGTCAAGCAAATACCCTTTAGCAGTGGGATATTGGGCCAGTGTGCTCAGGTCAAAATTCTGCCCGACCCTGAAGACTTTCAGGAAGTCAGACTGCAGCGCGGCGCAATACTGCGGCGTTTCGTCGCCGTGCAATTGCGCCAGATCCAAAGATAAATCAGCGCAAACCTCGTTCACAAACTCCGGTGTCGCGTTCACGAAAACCCCGACACTGGTCACAAACGGCGGCAAGCTCTGCACGATGGCCTTTGCGTTGTGCGCAGCGATGTGGCGTGGACTTTTTTCATAGAAAATAAAACCCAGCGCATCCGCACCCAGGTCGCAGGCGAGCAGCGCATCATCGGCATTGGTGATACCACAGACCTTTACCTTTGGCATTTTGTGACTCCAACGAATTCTTGCAGCGCCTCTCCCGGGTCTGGCCGGCGCATGAGGCTTTCCCCTATCAGGACAGCGTCGACGCCGGCTCTGCTCAGGCGCTCAACATCCTTCCCGCTGCCGAGGCCGCTTTCCGAGACTACGACCGTACTCGCAGGGGCGATCCTTACGAGCTTCTCAGTTGTGGTCAGATCTGTGGTAAACGAGCTTAAATCACGATTGTTGACCCCGACCAACGGGTACTCCTCACCTAGCGCAAACTCAATCTCCGCGGTAGTGTGCACTTCGACCAAAAAGTCCAGCTCGTATTCCCTGGCGGTCGCGGCCAGCTCTTTGCACTGATCTTTGGACAACGCGCTAACGATCAGTAAAATGGCATCGGCGCCGCCCGCACGCGATTCAACAATCTGATACGGCTCAATGATGAAATCCTTGCGCAACAACGGCTGGTCAACGTTATCCCGTACCAACTCCAGATATTCCAAACTGCCGGAGAAGTACTTTTCGTCGGTCAGCACGGAAATAGCAGCTGCGCCATTCCGAACATAACTTTCAGCTATCTCAACCGGCTCAAAATCTTCCCGAATAACGCCGACCGATGGTGAGGCCTTCTTGATCTCTGCAATGACCGCAACGGTTTCTGATTGTTGCAGTTTCTCCCTCAAGGACGTCACACCCGGCTGGTCTTTTACGCGTCCCAAAAGAGCGGACAAGGAAACCTGAGATTGCCGTTTGCTGACCTCGACCTTCTTGTCGCGCAGAATTTCGGTTAGAATACTCATTTTGCCAATACCTGGCTCATTTGTCGCAGCTCATCCAACTTGTTGAGGGCGTTCCCCGAATCAAGCGCATCAAGAGCGAGCTCGGCGGCCTGCCCGAAATCGTCAGTCAATCCGCCGACAACCAGGCCGCAGGCGGCGTTTGCCAGCACGAATTCTCGCTCGGGTCCAACGCGGCCGGACAAGACATCGAGGGCGATTTGGGCATTTTCAGCCGGCGTGCCCCCCTTCGCAGCTCCGCCTGACGGCGATTCCAGGCCAAACTGCGCCGGCAGAATCTGCAGTTCGCGCATCTCGCTGCCACGTACTTCAAAGGCTTTTGTCGGTGCATAGATAGAAACCTCGTCCATACCATCGTCGCTGTGCACGACCAAAACGTGGTCTACGCCAAGTTCACGCAGGACTTCAGCCATAAGCCGGGCAACTTTGGCATCGAAAACACCGAGCAATTGCCGGCGCACGGCCGCAGGGTTGGTGATCGGCCCCAGAATATTGAATACCGTCTGAATCCCAAGCTCTCGTCGCGGTCCAACGGCGTACTTCATGGCTCTGTGCAGGGCAGGCGCGTGCAAGAAGCCGAAAAAAATCTCATCCAGACAGCGCCCGACCTGGGCCGGCGTCAAATCGATATTTACGCCGAGAGACTCCAGCAAATCGGCACTGCCACATTGGCTCGAAACCGAACGATTCCCATGCTTGGCCACCGGCACACCACATGCCGCGACCACAAAAGAAGCGACCGTAGAAACATTGAAGATGCCGGCACAATCACCACCTGTGCCGCACATGTCGATAGCATTCTTGTGTACGGTTGTCACCGGGGTAGCTTTTTCGCGCATAGCGGTGGCAAAGCCCGCCACTTCCTGGAACGTCTCTCCCTTCAGCTTTTCGGCCACGAGAAAGCCGGCGATCTGGGCGGGTGTGGCCTGCCCGTCCATGATGAAACGCATGACGTCGCACGCTTGCTGGCGGTTCAGATCCCGGCCGGTAATGACTTCTTTCAATGCAGTTTGAATCATGTCGTGTCCCCGCTAGGCTTCGCACAAATATCCAGAAAATTCCTCAACAACTGTTTACCACCGTCAGTAAGGATGGACTCAGGATGAAATTGCACGCCAAACAGCGGCAGGCTGGTATGCTGCAGTCCCATGATGGTTTTATCCTTCGTCTCAGCAGTCACGGTTAACGTCTCCGGCAGAGACGCCCGCTCGACCACGAGAGAATGGTAGCGCGTCGCCACGAAGCCGCTGTCGAGGTCGTGAAAAAGCCCCTGGCCTTCATGAAAAACCTTCGAGGTCTTGCCATGCATAAGTTCAGGTGCGCGAACCACCTGCCCGCCGAATGCCACGCCAAGCGCTTGGTGTCCCAAACACACACCCAAAATCGGCTGCCGGTCGCCCAGCTCCTTAATTAGATCTATGCAGACGCCTGCATTCTCAGGTCGTCCCGGCCCGGGAGAAATAACGATTCCGATTGGCCCAAGTTCTGCGATTTGGCTGGTGGAGATTGCGTCGTTGCGCCGGACCTCCAGGTCTGCTCCCAATTCCGCCAAATACTGTACGAGATTAAAGGTAAATGAATCGTAATTGTCAATCATCAGAATCATTTCATACCCATTTCTGCGAACTCGATGGCCGCCCGCAGGGCCGCCGCCTTGTGCTCAGTCTCTTCGAATTCCCGTTGTGGAACCGAATCCGCCACGATTCCGGCACCCGCCTGAAAATAGGCATGCCCATCGCTGGTTAGAATGGTCCGAATCGCGATGCAGGTGTCCAGGTTTCCTGCAAAATCCAGGTAGCCCAGGGCGCCAGCGTAGACCCCCCGCCGTTCGTTTTCCAATTCACTGATGATTTCCATAGCCCGGATTTTGGGAGCACCGGAAACCGTACCCGCCGGGAAGCAGGATTTCAGGGCATCGAGGGCGGTCAGATTGGGCTTCAGTTTGCCCCGCACATTGGAAACCAGGTGCATCACGTGTGAGTACTTTTCAACGGTCATAAACTCGTTGACCGCAACAGAGCCCGGCGTGCTGACCTTGCCGACGTCATTGCGACCAAGATCCACCAGCATGACGTGCTCGGCCTTTTCTTTCTCATCAGCAGCCAGCTCCGCCTGCAATCGGGCGTCTTCTGCTTCCGTGCCACCCCTCGGCCGTGTGCCCGCAATCGGACGAACCTCCACCTGACCTTCCTCTACCCTGACCAGAAGCTCAGGTGAGGACCCGATGATGCTGCAATCGTCCATTTGCATAAAATAGAGATACGGGGAAGGATTGACAACGCGCAAAGCACGGTATATTGCAAAGGGCGCCGCATCGATGGGGCGGGAAAACCGCTGCGACAGCACCACCTGAAATATGTCCCCGCTGGCAATGTATTCCTTGGCCCGCTCAACCGCTGCCTTGAAATCCTCTTCCCGAAAATTCGACTCGACCAAATATCCGTTCTGGCTGACGTTAGCTTTGCCCTGCGGAATCTGAACGTCCAGCATCTCTGCAACCCGCCCGATTTCTACCTGCGCTTGCGCGTAGGCGTCCCGCAGATTGGTCTCCCCGTCCGGCAGAAATACGTTCTTTATGATGTAAATCTGGTGGCGAAGATGATCAAACGCAAGCACTGTATCGAACAACATCACCACGGCTTCCGGTATTCCGGGCACGGACTCGGATTGCACCGGAATATCTTCGATGTACCGAATGGTCTCGTAACCGAAGTAACCAACCGCACCACCGGTGAAGCGCGGCAGACTGTCGGGACGTACCGGCCGGTATTCTTCAAGACGCTTCGCAAGGTAGTCGAAAATGTTGTCTTGCACCCTCCTGGTGTGGGGACCGTCTTCAATTTCCAGCCAGCCATCCGAAACTCGAATCGTGCTGAACGGCTCAAACCCGAGAAAAGAGAAGCGCGCGCTTTTCTCGCCGCCCTCTACACTTTCGAGCAGAAAGGCACGGGAAGAAGCTTGTTGCAGGCGCAGGTAGGCCGAGACCGGCGTGAGCAAGTCGGCCATGTACGTGCTGTAAACCGGAATCAGGTTGCCCTGTCCGGCATAGTTTTCGAATTCCTCGAACGTCATAGTTTGCCTCAAAATAAAAAACCCACTACATAGTTTTTATGTAGTGGGTTGGGTAGTCCGAAATCCGGCGCTGTTAGCGCGACGAGCTGTGGCTGTCCTTCCCACTACTGGTATAATAATACCAGTACCAGTTGCGCCAAAAATAATTTGCGGGAAGATGCTTCATATCGCCTGCAGTCTCGTTCAAATGATTAAAACGGAATATAAGGTAATTTCAACAAATGTCAAGCGGTTTTTGGGCACGCTTCTAGTGCCTCTTGAAGCGCTTATCCAGCTCATCCAGCGACATGTGGATGAGCACCGGCCGGCCGTGCGGACAAAAGTACGGCTCCCTGGTGGAAAACAGCTGGTCGATGAGTCCGTTCATGGCTTCCCGGGTTAGTGGGTCGCCGGCGCGGATGGCTGAGTGGCACGCGTACGAGGCTGCCACGTTTTCCCTGATCTCCGTGCGCTCCCTTTTGCCGCGCTTGTATTCGTCCACGATTTGCAGCAAAATCTCTTCATCATCGCTTATTTTTACCCCGGATGGCACGCCTTCGATCACCACGGTGTTCTTGCCGAAGGCCTTGACGACAAAGCCAATGTTCTCCAGAAAAGGCAGGATTTCAAGCAAGATCGAGTAGTCCTGCTGCGACAATTCCAGGATTTGCGGAAACAGCAGTTGCTGCGACGAGGGTTTGCGTTTTTCGAAACTCTCCAGCGCCTGCTCGTACAGAATACGCTCGTGCGCGACATGCTGGTCAATAATGATCAGGCCGTTCTTGATCTGCGAAATAATATACTTGTTGTGCACCTGCCAAATGTTTGTACGTTCATACACAAGCGCATTGGGGCTGCCCGCAGCAGCCTCCTGGCCAGGCATCCCGGATGTGGTGGCTGGTGTTGCAGCCGTTTCTTCCCGGCCTGCGCCGCTGCCCGGCCAACCCGGAAGCTCCTCCGGCAATTGTGCAAAGTTCATCTGTCCGTCCTGCCTGGATCCTGCTCCCTGGCTCGCAGTTCCCCGCCCACGAAGGGATGAGAAACCATCCCAGGGCGCCACTTCCGGAATCACTTTTTCAGAGACCAGTGCCCGCTTCACACTCCCGCGAATGGCGCTGAAGACCAGCGAGTCATTGGCAAATTTGATTTCCATCTTGGTCGGATGGACATTCACGTCCACTTCCTCTGTCGGCATCTCGATGAACACGATGTAAATCGGATAAGAGCCGCGCGGCAGAATCTCGCTGTAGGCCGCCACCACTGCGTACCCCAGGTTTTTGCTGGTAAAAAACCGGCGGTTGTAATACATGTACTGGTCGCCGCGTGACCGCCGGATCACGTCTTGGTTACCCACAAAGCCCGTTATTTTAACCGGCCCGTCATTTCGTATCTTGAGCAAATTGTTACGCACGCGATTGCCGAGCACCTGGATGATTCTGTCTTCATGCGGCTGTTTGCGCAGTTCGTGGATGACTTCATCTTCATTTATGAATGTGAACTCAATTTCGGGATAGGCCAGGTAGAATCGATTCAACACCGTCAGTATCTGGCGGTATTCAGTCGTAGCGGTTTTGAGAAACTTCCGGCGGGCCGGCGTGTTGAAGAACAGGTTGCGCACGCTAACCGAAGTGCCCGGCACACCGCCCGTGCCCTCGGCATCACTCATGACGCCGCCATCGATGTGCAGCCGGTGGCCTAGTTTTTCTCCTTGCTGCACAGACCTCGCCTCCACTTGCGAAACCGAAGCAATGCTGGCGAGCGCTTCGCCGCGGAAGCCAAGCGTAGCAATTTTGGACAGATCGTCCACGTTCAGCAATTTGCTGGTCGCGTGCCTTTGGAAGGCCAGCATGATGTCGGATTCGCTCATGCCCGCACCGTTGTCCACCACCTGCATGAGTCCTTTGCCGCCATCCTTCAGAATGATGGTGATTTCGTCAGAACCGGAATCGATGCTGTTTTCAACCAGCTCTTTTATAACGGAAGCCGGGCGGTCCACGACTTCACCGGCCGCTATCTTGTTAGCCAAATCCTCAGGAAGGACACGGATGACGTTGTTATTTGGCAAATCTCTTACCTCAAAAAGTATTTATCAACCATACCGAATCAGGGTTGAAGATACAAAATTTAACTTTCGATCATCAAGAGAAAAGCCAACAGATTCACCCGATATTTCAGCGCGACTGCAGGACAGCTGATGGCGTCGTGCTTTGCGCGGCTGGCTCAAAAACATTGGCGCTCAAAATCCCCAGACTCGCGGGCGAGGCGCTACACTATCGAAAAATCGTATGTGCTGCCTCACGGCCGTGCCCGGTATGCCTTGACAACCGCCCGCCCATTTGGTAGATTGTGGTACGATGCGCTTGCCACTATACTTACTCACTTTGGGAATCGTGCTGATGACCTGCCCTTGCATTTCGCCGCCGGCCCAGGCGCACGCCTCCGAAAATCTGCTCATTCGCTTGTTGCGTGCACGCCCGGGCGTGTTGACCGCCGTACTCGCCGACGCCGGGAAATACCGCCTGCAAGTGCTTTACACCCAGATTGACCGCGACCGAAACAACAAGCCGCAATTCACCTCGTACGGGCTATATGTAAATACCGACAGCTACTTCTACCCGGCTAGCAGCGTAAAGCTACCGGCGGCAGCGCTGGCGCTGGAAAAGCTCAATAATTTGAATATTCCGGGACTGGACAAGTACACAGCGCTGCGAGTGGACAGCGCTTTTAGCAATCAGACGATTGTCCTGACCGACTCTTCGTCGGCAAGCAACCTGCCGTCCATCGCCCACTACATCAGGAAAATTCTGCTCGCCAGCGACAACGACGCCTACAACCGGCTCTTTGAATTTCTCGGACAAAAGTACCTCAACAAGTCGCTCTGGCAAAAGGGCTATTCCCGCACAAAGATCATTCGACGACTGTCGGTAGCTGCCACGCCCGAACAAAATCGGGCGACCAACCCGTTCACTTTTTACGATCGTGCGACAACGTTTTACACACAACCATCGGTGCAAAATACAGATATCTACAAAGTGGAAATTCCAGGCGTAAAACAGGGTGTAGCTTACATGCAGAACGGCCAACTGGTCAAGCGTCCCATCGACTTCACTTACTCAAATTACTTTCCGGTGCACGAGCAACAGGCTGTCCTCAAGGCCATTCTCTTCCCGGAGTCGGTTGCGGAGGCAATGCGCTTCAATCTGACGCAGGACGACTACCGTTTTCTTTATACCTATATGTCCATGCTGCCCAGGGAAAGCACATGGCCGGCCTACGGCGACACCGCGCAATACCCGGACAGCCACGGCAAGTACGTCATGTTTGCGGGGTCAAAAAAGAGAATTCCGGACCACATCAGGGTCTTTAACAAGATTGGCGCCGCCTATGGCTACTTGATAGATAACGCCTATGTCGTGGATTTTGACAAAAGAATTGAGTTTCTGTTGACGGCAGTCCTGCAGGTCAATGAAAACCGGATCTACAATGATGATACCTACGAATATGACGAGATTGGCCTGCCATTCCTGGCTGCGCTTGGTCAGGCGATCTACGAACATGAAATCAGGAGAGAACGAAAATACGCGCCGGAGCTGGGTCGATTTACAGTACATTAAGGGGAAAAGAAAACGGCCACCCTGGATTTCTCGCAATCGTGAGAACCCACGGTAGCCGCATAGGTGTTGAGCTGCCGATGTCTTCTTATTTGAGCAAAACCATCTTCCTGGTTTCCCTGAAAGTCCCGGCTTCTATCGTGTAGAAGAAAATTCCGCTCTGCAAATCGCCTGCTTCAAAACTGGCTTTGTAACTACCCGCACTGAGCCGCTCGTTTACAATAGTGGACAACTTCTGGCCTAACATATTGTACACTGTGATCCGGACCTGCTCGGTTGTCTCCAAGTTGAACTCAATGGTCGTACTCGGGTTGAACGGATTTGGATAGTTTTGCGCCAAAGCAAAACCGCGAACAACCTGTGGGGTTTCTTCCACGGAGACCGGATTGTCTCTCTCAAGAATGTAGAGAATCGTCTCAGCGGAGCTTGCCACATCCAAATTAGTCAACAGCACCTCGGTTTTTTCATCGCCGTCGATGTCATCTATGGCGATGCCGCGCAAGTCTGACTCCGCGTTGGTATTTTCAAAGAAGATGGACCAGTCATAGCTGGTAGAATCGGCCAGATCTCCAGAGCCGGAGTACTCCATCCGAGTTACCTGACTGCGCTTTCCGGTGGCGTCGTTGGATGAAATGTAGAGGTAGTCCATCAAACCATCGCCATCGATGTCGCCGACTGCGCCACCGTGGTGGCCGGGATCGGCATTGCGACCTCCCAGGATCTGGACATCTGCCGCCGTCAGGGTCGAAACATCATCGGTACTGCCCATATAGATAATAACCGAACCCGGATCGCCATCACCGCTCAAGGTCGCAGTGTACATTTCCAACTCGCCGTTGCCATCGGCATCATAAAACCGTGCCGCCATTCGAGTGCCATAATCTATACCCGGAAAAACCTCATCGATCTCGGTTTGGAGCGTGTAGGTGTTTGGAGCCGTTGCTTCGTAAATGGCGAGAGTAAAGAAATCCCAGGTAAAAATCCAAACTTCAGGCACACCATCGCGGTCGAAGTCCACGATTCGCGGATCGTAAACACCGCCACCCTTTAGCCTTTCCGTTTCCATAAACTCGGTAGCGAAAGCCCCAAACCCGATACCGATGTCGACGCCACCCGAATTTGCAATCAACATCGTTCTGCCGGCTCCTGCTCCCGTAAAATCATCGTTGCGGGATTGCAGGACCATCTCGATGTCGCCATCTGCGTCCAAATCCTCAAATGCGATTCCGGAAATGATAAACCTAAAATTATCCGCCATTCCCAGGTCCCAACTCTCAGACGGTGAAGTCGGTAAGCTGACGCCGTCGTGCTCGAATACATAAAGCCGCTTAGGGTTGGGTGGATCGTTTTCCACCTCATTTGGCACACCAAACCAGAACTCAGGCAAGCCATCCTGATCGACATCTCCGACTTGCATGGCAGGAAAACCACGCAGGCCGTCATTTCGTGCTATCGGTGGCGCCCAACCCCAACGTTCTACATAGGTGTTGTCGCCATCTGCTTCATAATAGTAGGCTTTCCACGGAACAGTATCTGTCCCCACGTCTCCGGCACCGCCGGAAGAGGATGGGTCAGTCGTGAAGAAGAATTCACGGTTGCCATCGTTATCCAAATCAAATCCAGCCATAACCTCCCACACACCGATGAGGTCTGAGGCTGATCCGATTTCTCCAACAACACTCCAGCCATCCGCCGTCGTCTGGGCATTCACACTTGAAAAAGTCGCAAGCATGAACACGCCGCAAGAAAGCATCAATCTTGATGTCATGTTTGTCTCCCTGCCGTTAGTGATTTCATCACATGCCGATCTACCGAACTAGAGTCATTGTGCGTGATTTCGAAAAATTGCCGAAAACCAGCTTGTAGACATAAACGCCGCTGGCCACCTCGTTACCGGAATCGTCCCGGCCATTCCACTGGATGGTGTGCGGACCTTCGCTCAGCCTTTCGCCATCCACCAGAGTACGGACCTCCTGGCCCAGTGAGTTGTAGACGACCAGGCTGATGGTCTTATCTAACGGCAGCGAAAACCGGATCTCCGTCGTCGGATTGAACGGATTCGGGTAGTTTTGGTCTAGCTGGTAGTCATCGGGCACGATGACAGTAAACCCGGACCGGCGATCTTGTACGTCGGTGGTCAACGTAACCGGCACGGATTGGGTTGAGTCACCCCACTCGAATACGAAAATTCCGTACGTCTCAAAGCGGAAGTCCTCTCCCGCCAGCCTATCGCCAGCCTGTTCATCACAGCTTCCCTTGTAACCGACGACAATGTCCCGGTTGCCATCGCTATCGATATCCATGCCCGGATAAGTAAAAATGGAATTGAACAATCCGTCGCTCACGTCATAAGCATCGTCTAAGTTGAACTGTCCGATTCTCCCTTTGTTGGTATAGCTGTTGGCATCCGCAAGGTCGCCTGTGCCGTTGTACTCAAGATTGATGATCTCCGGAACCGTTGACACGTAGATGTCAAAGCCGTCAGAGGACTCCGAATCACCGTGATCCTGGTCGCCGATGCCCATAATCCCGAATTGCTCGATACCCTCGGAGATAATCTGGATATCGGATTCACTGACGAAGGCCTCGCTAAAGATGTTGTCGATGGCATACACGCGCTGGATGTTCTGGTTGGACCAGCCGCCTGCGAAAATCACGGCCTTGTTGCCATCCACGTCGACGATATCAATGTCCGCTTTCACATTGAAAATACTGGTTTCACTGATGGGCACGACACTGCCGTCAGTGTAGGTATCCGCAGCAGTCGCTTCCAGGAAACCGATGCCGGCGCCGGAATTACTGTTGGTCCAACCCAACACGACTATTTCATTGACGGTATCATTGTCGATATCCCCGACAGCCGTACTTACCGGGGTGTAGCCATCGTCACCAAAATCGATAGCTTTTCCCATAGCTTCGTATTTGTATTCGAGACGGACATTGGCGTCACCGTTTGCGAAGGTTCCCGCATCAACTTCAAGAATGTAGAGATTACCGGTGTCGAGATTGCCGAAAGAACGTGGCGTAAACAGCATTTCGCTCTTTCCGTCACCGTCGACATCTTCGACCGTCAACGGATTCTCACTGCGCCCTATATTCCAATTGGCGAACTCCGGGTCGATTTCTTCAAATGGGATATGTCTTGCCGGCTCCGTGCCATAATCGTTGTCAGTACCCGTAAATTCGTAAATGTAAACACCCCTGAGCGAATCGGTGGCGGCGTCACCAACCTGAAATATGATTTCCATCATACCATTGTTGTCAAAATCTCCCGCCGAGACAGAGCGCGGGGTTGAACCGGGCCCAAAGCTTCCGGGGGTCAGCCGCTTCGAGCCCCAAACGTACTCCATCTTGTCATTCCCCACCACCTCAAAAACCAGCACTCGCCCACCGTCCAGGTACTCAGTGATCAAAATCTCAGGTTTGCCGTCACCATCCAGATCAGGATCAGCAGCCACGAAAATGCCGCGGCCCGAATTACAGCTAATTGTGTCAGGTTCTGGCAAAACGCGCGGGTTGACGCCTACCAACCGATAACTGTTCTCTCCGTCGCTGGGTTGCGCCATGATTGTGGCAGGCAATTGACAAAAAAGAGCCGCGCAAAAAGTGATAACAAAAAGCCTTTTCATGTGACTGCTCCATGATAAATGATATAAATAACTGTGGTAAAAAAAAGCGAAATGCGTTGGTTAGCAAAGGGATTGTGGACGACAGTAACCCTCTCAAGACGACCGTAGCTTACCAAATTCACCACAAAATGTCAAGCTTTTTGGAGCGTCAGAGTCACAGATTTTTAACATAAATACGCAGAGATTGTACTATCTTATCAAATTCATGTACTTTTTGAGTAACCTCCTGTTTGCGGCGTGGTTGCGCCTTGTTTTACCTTGACAAAATTGTACGTTTCTGTTATATTTTGCTCTCTTCTTTCATATCAACTCAACAAACTGACGGCTTTAATCGAGGATGATTCATATGCTCAGGCCAATACTTCCGGTCCTTCTGGCGCTCACGTTCTTCACTTCGCTACTGCTCGCCGGCACCACCGGCAAGATCGCCGGTCGCATCACCGACGGAGAATCAGGCGAAGGTCTGCCAGGTGCGAATGTTCAAATCGAAGGTACGTCGCTGGGCGCTGCCACGGATGTGGATGGCAACTACACGATTTTGAACGTACCGCCCGGACTTTATACCGTATCCATCTCCTTCATCGGCTACCAGACAACGCGGGTCCGGGACGTTCGGGTCAATGTTGATTTTACTGCACGCATCGACCAGCAACTTAATGCCAGCGCCGTGGAAATGGCCGCGGTCGAAGTCTTCGGGGAACGCAATCCGTTAGTCCGCCAGGATTTGACCAATACACTGGTGGCTGTGACTTCCGACAAAATCGAATCCTTGCCGGTCGACCAGATTCGGGACGTGATCTCGTTGCAGGCGGGCATCATCGAGGGTAACGATGGCGCGCTGCATATCCGCGGCGGCCGCTCCAACGAGGTTGCCTACCAGGTAAACGGTATCGGCATCAACAATCCGTTCAGCAGCGGCCAGGCGGTTGGGCTTGCGACCAATGCGGTTCAGGAGGTCTCGGTCTCGACCGGCACCTTCAGCGCTGAATACGGTGATGCACTCAGCGGCGTGATCAACTTTGTGACCAAAGATGGCGGGCAAGATTATCACGGTAGTTTCAAGCTCTGGAGCGGCGACCATTTCAGCTCGCGCGAGGACATCTTCTTCAATATCGATGAGCGCGACGTCTTTAACAATTCGCGGGCGGAGTGGACCCTGAGCGGGCCATTACCGCTATTCGGAGACAAGCTGACCTTTTTTACATCAGGGGTGCGCCAGCAGGATGACGGCCATCTCTATGGCATAGATATTTACAAACCCAACGATTGGCCCTTTTTTGACAGTGAAGACGTCTTGATCGATCCCGGCGGCATTCCTGCAAGCATCGAAGACGCCATCGCGGGCATACCCGGGACTCCGGGCGCTGACGGCGACCGTTCGCTTGTTCCCATGGTCACCAGGGACAATCTGAATGTCACGGGCAAAGTCACTTTTAAGCCAACGAACACTTTCAAATTAACTTATGATCTTATCCTGGACGACGGTGAACGTTCACCCCGGACATCGCGCGGCGTAAACATGTTCCGGCGCTGGCGCTTTACACCCGACGGCAGGCCAAGAGTTTTCTCAAACAACACCAGCCACTCCGTCGGGCTAACGCACACGCTGAACAACAAAACCTTCTATACGCTTAAGTTTGGCGTAAATCTCACCAGAAGGACCGAAGGCGTGTTTGAGAATATTACCACCGCGGACAGGGACAATGACGGGCTGGCTGAGACTGTTGTTGGTTCCGATTACTTCCCGATCAGGGACAACGACATTTCCCAGCATGAGATTCCGCCAACCAATATATTCGTTGCCGGCGGCATGGACCTGTTCCGGCAAAAGCGTAAATCACGCACCCTGTCGGCTAAACTCGACTTCGTGAGCCAGGTTTTGCCCAGTCACGAGATCAAGTTTGGCGGCGAGTTCAAGAAGCACGACCTGGACTTTGAAGAATTCACACTCTTATTCGATTTCAACGACGGGACGTTCAAGATTCCTTTCCCAGCACTCGATCCGGACTTTACCGGCTACCAGGCTTACGACCGTAACCCCGTCCAGGCCTCCTTCTACATTCTTGATAAAATGGAGCTGGCCAAACGCTTCATCTTGAATGCAGGCTTGCGTTACGAGTACCTCGATACGCGGGCGGTCTTCAATCCCGACCTGCAGGGCACGGTTGATGCCGGCGTAGAAAGCCCGGAGTTCCTGGAGAGCGCTTCGGCGAAGCACAGGATCAGTCCCAGGCTAAGCCTTAGTTTCCCGATCACAGACCAGGGAATCATTCGTTTCTCCTACGGCTTCTTTTACCAGAATCCGACGTTTTTGAACATCTACAGAAACCCGCGTTTCGAGGATTTTGACTTCCGCAGTACACCTACCTTCGGCAATGCCGACCTTGAGCCGGAACGCAGCATCCAATATGAAATGGGGTTGCAGCAACAATTCACCGACGATTTCAAGGTTGACTTGACGGTCTTTTACAAAGACGTGAACAACCTTTTGCAGAACCGAAGAGTGATTGCCGGCGACGTCGCGCTTGACAAGGAATTCAATGTGGTGACCAATATCAGCTACGCAAATGTGCGTGGCTTTACGCTGGCCCTGCTGAAACGGCCCTCACCCGGCGGCATTTTCTCCGGTACGCTCGACTATACGTTCCAGGTCGGCGAAGGCGCATTTGACGATCCCTTGAAGCTGGCGGTCGACACGCGCACCGGCCGGCAGTCGGAGCAGGAGTTCGTGCCGCTAGACTTTGACCGCACGCACACCTTGAATGCCACGGCAACTCTGAGCAAGCGCCGCAACTGGGCCATTAGCGCGATTGGGAATCTGCAATCCGGTACGCCATACACGCCAAGCGTACCGTCCTCGGTGCAAGCTGTGCAGTTCGATGTAAACAGCGGCCGCAGGCCGTTCATTACCAACCTTGATGTGAAGCTGGAAAAATTCTTTCAGGTGCAGACCACACGTCTTTCAGTCTTCATGCAACTCGAAAATGTGCTGGACAGCAAAATCGAGAGAAGGGTCCACCTGAACACGGGCCGTTCACTCAATTCACTGAATGAAAGCACGCAACCGACGCTCTTCAATAATCTGCGCGAAACCATCGCAGCAGATCCCAGCAATTTTTTCCCGGTGCAGTTCCTGGATGATTTTTATCAGAGAGAAGATTTTCTTTCGCCGCCACGGGAAATCCGTTGGGGCCTGACATTTGAATTCTAACGGCCTGGCCAAATTGTGGAAACTAATATGATACAAAGAACCGTTCAGTCCCTCCTGTGTGTTTTGTTCATAACCATTGGCGTACAGCAGACAGGCTACTCCAAGGACAAGTCCGCTAAAAACATCAAGCATCTCTCCAGCGCCGAACGCGCGGAGGCGGTGGCCACCGAAATTGACGGGCTGAAAAAGTCTCTGCAGGACGACCCAAATCACGAGGTCCTGAAGCAGGCAATCATCTCCGGCAATCAGATACGCGTTCTGATCACCAACCAGGGCTCGATCTCCACGCCGAATGCAGACAATGCCAACGCCGATCTGGTTTGGCCGGCCGGGCCTTCTGGTCTGGGCTATGCTTTCGAGTTTGGCCCGCTGGTCGGCGCGGAAGTACTCAATGATGCCGGCGATACACTGCACATCGTGAATGACGGCTTCATCCGACGTGCTGACGGCGACTTTGAACCCGGCACGTCCAACAAATGGGGCTGGGAGCCACGCATCGGTTTCTCGGATCCGAGATCGAATGAGCTTGCCACCTTTTCGGATCTGGACCGCGATGAAGACGGCAAGCCCGATAGCTGGCCTGAGTCCTGGTTCAACGAAACGCTGGGCCGCTATGTCTGGCCGGCATTTCTGGGGGATGATGCTACCACTCCTGACGAAGAGGTCTTCCACATCATGGACGATTTCGATAATGCGGAATTTGACTACTTCCCCTTCCCTGATGACACGACCAAGCGTGGGCTGGGGTTGGAGTTGCAGGTGCGGATTTTTCAATTCAACAATCCCCTGGCGGAGGACCTGATTTTTCTGGTGTATACGATTACGAACATCAGTAGTAAGCCACTCGACAAGATCTTCCTGGGTATGTTCGGTGACCCGCACGTCGGAGGGCCGAACGATTTTGCCGATGACAATGCCGGTTTTATTTCGGTATTCAACGATGCTTTCCTGCCTGATCAACAAAACATGCTGTTTGCTTTCGACAACGATGGCCGTGGTGACCAGGGCAAGATACCTGGCTATTTCGGGTATCGTTTTCTGGAAAGCCCGGGCTTGGAAGACGACAACTTTGACAACGATAATGATGGTCTCACCGACGAAAGTCCTTTCAACGATGCAGGCGTGTTTGGGTTGAGTGACATCGGCGATTTCGGACCGCCGAAATTGCACTGGTCTGGAGATGAGGACGGTGACTGGGACGCAGAGTTCGACGATGTCGGCGTGGACGGCATCGACGGCACGGGTGATTTTGGCGAGGGCGACGGCAAACCGAACCAACGCTATTTTCTTGACCTTAACAACAACAGCATATTGGACGCAGGTGAACCTACTTCAGAAAGCCGCCTGGAGGGGATGCGATTCCTGGGCGGCGAGCCCAATTTCGGTTTTCTGGACACCGCAGAGTCTGACCAGTTGGGGCTCACAAGCTTCAACGCCATCACGTTTGGCGGCAACAACCGGCCGCGCAATGACGAGTTGATGTGGGACAAACTCTCGACGCCTAACCAGAGGCCGGGTGATCCTGAGCCGGAAATCGAGCAGGAATCGGACAATGTCTTCATCTACGGGTCCGGACCGTTCGGTCTTCTACCGGGTGAGAGTACCCGTTTTTCAATCGCACTCCTGCTGGGCAACGATTTGACCGACCTGCTGTCTAATGCACAGATCTCGCAGCAAGTATTTGAGGCCGATTACCGTTTTGCCCAGGCGCCGAAGAAGCCGAAGTTGGTGGCGGTACCAGGCGACGAACAGGTGACTCTGTACTGGGACACCGGGGCAGAAGAATCCTTCGACCCGTTTGTCGCACGGGCCAACCCGGATAGCGCCTTCAAGGGTTTCGACTTCGAAGGGTACAAGATCTACCGCAGCCAGGACTTTAGTTTTAACGACACCAAAACGATTACCGACTCGCGCGGCGTGCCCTTTTTGTCTGTGCCGCTGCAACAGGCCAACGGTGTGCCGGCGCAATTTGACCTGATCAATCAATTCCAAGGTTTGTCGGACATAGAGTTTGTCGGACGCGGCGTGCGCTTTGACAATGGCAGAAATAGCGGTCTGGTGCATTCATTTGTCGACTCCAGCAGCGTGCAAAACGGCGTGACCTATTTTTACGCAGTGACCTCTTACGACCATGGGGACATCGCAGCGGGGCTTTCTCCAACCGAAAGTCAGAGAACAATTCAAAGAGACGCAGTTACCCGTCTTTTCTCATTTGACGTCAATACGTCCATGGTGGTGCCCGGACCGCCGGCCACCGGTTTTCAAGAGGCGCGCCTGCAGGGCAACAACGGCAATGCCGCAACGCTGGAAGCGGGGAATGCAACCGGCTCGGTCGAATTAGAATTCCTTGACCCGTTCGAAGTACAAAATGGCAAATCCTACGAAGTAGATTTTGAAGAGGTAGAAATCGACTCCCAAACCACTGCC
Organism: Candidatus Zhuqueibacterota bacterium; assembly: GCA_029262055.1. GTDB lineage: Bacteria > Zhuqueibacterota > Zhuqueibacteria > Oceanimicrobiales > Oceanimicrobiaceae > JAJDAD01. Next base: position 5,120 of record JAJDAD010000012.1, on the reverse strand, counting down.
ATCGGTTTTTCGGTGGTGGATCAACGGATCGTCTCCACCACATTTGTGGCCCGGGATACGGTTTTCGCCAATCTCCTGTTCCGCAACCTGGTCGAATCTACGGTTGAGGTCAGCGACCAGTCCGGCACAATTGTGGACCCAGGCCTGTACCAACTTGACTTCGTGGCCGGCAGGATTCGAGGAATATCCGCAGGCGACCTGCCGAGCGGTGAGACGTTCAATATTAGCTTTAAAGTCAAGCCGGTTGCTTCCAGCCTCTCCCTCAACGGTGAAGATGACAATCCGGTTTTCGATGGCATGCGGATTTTCGTCCAGAATCAGGAAACCGGGCTCAGTCCGGTCAGTAGCGCCGGCGGCCGCAGCGGTTTCAAGACCATCGAGTCGAACACGAATTTCAGCGATGCTACGACTACAATCGCCCTGTCGCGGGTCGGCAATTCCGCGCCAATTGCGCTGGACTTTGAATTCCAGTTTACGAATTACGACACCACCGCCGATGGGCAGTTGGTGTCTCCGGCGGACTCCAGCATCAAAGTGAATCCGCGTGCGCCCGCAACCAAGACGCCGTTCAAGGTCATCAATACGCAGACAGGCGAACGGGTCGACTTCTTCATCAGCGAAGTCGCCGGGCTGCGCAACCAGAGGTGGGATTATCAGGAAACCGTTGTCCTGCTGCGGCCCGGGGGCAGAATCACCGATACCTCATACGACGTCAAGTTCAGCCCGCCCAGCGATACCATCAAAACCGCGGATGGGTCGGCCGACTCGCTGATCATCGTTCGCGAGGCCGTCTACCCAGGAGATGGTGACGTTTTCCTCTTATTCTCGGAAAAACCCTTTGAGGCCGGAGACAGCTATTCATTCACCACGCAATCGGTCAGTTTTAACAATCAGGACGCGCGCAACGCACTCGACGACGTCATTGTTGTGCCCAATCCGTATATCGCCTTCAGCGCTGCGGAGATCGCCGGCGTTCGCACCGGCGACCGCGATGACCAGCGCATCGAGTTCAGAAATCTGCCGCAGAAATGTACCATACGAATCTATACTGTCGTGGGCGAATTGGTGGATACAATTGTCAAAGATGACAATCGTGATTTTACCACCTGGCGTTTGTTGACCTTTGAGTCGCAACAGATAGCCTACGGCGTCTACATTTACCATATAGACGCACCCGGGATAGGGACAAAGATTGGCCGGTTCGGCATAATAAAGTAGCGTCAGCCATAGCGGGCCATTGCCAACGCCGGAATTAGAGAAGCACCAAAACGAGAGAAAGAGATGAAGTCCTTGACAAAATACTTCTTACTAGCCGCGCTCCTGACATGTGTGTTTGTCGCATCGACTTTGGCCCAGGACAATGCCCAGGACGTGACTTCGATAAACCGGGTAGGTACAACCGCGGCGCAATTTCTGAAGATTGGCGCCGGGGCCAGAGCCATCGGAATGGGAGGAGCCTATACCGCCCTAGCCACGGATATTTTGTCGATCTACTGGAATCCTGCCGGATTGGCCAGAATTAATGGCGCTGGTGAAGCGATCTTCAATCACGCGGAATGGCTGGCGGATACCGATTACGACTTCGCGGCTTTTTCGCTGAATGCCGGCAATCTCGGCTCGTTCGGCTTTCACGTTGTCTCCTTTCGCACACCGGAAGAACCCGTGCGCACCGTCCGCAATCCTGAGGGAACCGGACAACTCTGGGATGCGAATTCAATTTCGCTGGGCGCTACCTTCTCCCGTAATCTCACTGATCGCTTCTCCATCGGCATCACCGCCAAATATGTGCAGGAATCGCTGTTCAACGTTACTGCGCGTGGTGCGGCTTTCGACCTGGGCGTAATGTACGACACACCGTTTGAGAATGTCACGCTTGGCGCGGCCATTTCCAACTTTGGAACCAAGATGCAACTTGATGGCCGTGACCTTTTCTTCAACGAAGATCCGGCCACAGCGGGAACAGGCGCGGTCGCCGAAGTCCCGGCTAAATTCCGCACCGACAATTTTGATATGCCTCTAAACCTGAAGTTCGGCCTGGCTTGGCGCGTGGTGCAGACTGAAGATCTGAAAATCGTTGCCGTCGCCGATGGCGGACAACCCAATGACAACACGGAATTTGTCAACAGCGGCGTCGAGGTAGGTCTTAAAAACGTAATCTTTCTACGCGGCGGCTACAAAGGCCTTTTTCTGGAAAACAACGAACAGGGCGCCACGTTTGGCGCCGGTTTGCGCTACGATGCGGTCGGCACGAACCTGAGAATCGATTTCGGCTGGGCTGATTTTGGCCGCCTCGATGATATCAAGTTTGTGTCGTTTGCTATAAAGTACTAGGTCTTTGTCGTGGAGTGCCTTGGCTGTGCCAAGGCGGCCTGAAGCCGAGTTTGACGTATTAGAGACTGCCCGCATGGGTTCGCCACAAGGCTGCAATCGTGTGGCTACAGAACGTGTCGGTACGTGCGGTGACACAGTAACCGCACTCCAGGAAACCGGACGCTTCCGGCTACGATTCCAAGGCACAGCTTGAGGGTTTCCGGCTTTACCATAAGACAATCATAACTCTGACTTGATAAAAACACAAAAAATCAAATCGTAATCGAAAGGAGGCGCACAGAAATTAATAACTTGTCCATCTCAGCGCTATTGCGTTGGTTTCTCACTTCTCATTATTCACACCAAAATGGAGGCTGAACATGCTCAAAAAGATAGGACTTATTGCAGCAGTAGTCTGCACGGTTAGTCTGTTATTTTTGATCAGTTCCACGGATGTTTTTGCCAATGTGTTTGCATCGGATGTTAAGGTTGTCAACCCGGACGGTTCACCTTTCGATGGCGATCTGAATGACGGTACCAATGCAGTTGGGATCTTTTTTCGCTTGAACGAGAATGCTACTTCTGTGGTCATCTCTATAAGGGACGGCAGTGGGAATGAAGTCCGCAGGCTGGACGCAGGCCCACATCCCCAGGGGCCTAGTGTCGTTGTCTGGCATGGCGACGACGATGGTGGCAGCCCGGTGCCTGCCGCCGACTACACGTTTGAGGTCACTGCCAATGATGACAACGGGCATTCCGCATACGACATCGTCTATGCAAAATCCGGAACCGTCATTTTTACGCGTGGCGGGACCACGATTCGTAATCCCGCAGCACCGAATTTTGGCCATCCGATCGGCGGCAACGGCGGCGGTGGCGGCCTGAAGCGTGGCCCGCTTAACTTCTGGGCTGACGGCACCGGTTTCCAACAAACTCCGGATAACCTCGATCGCTTCTCACCCTGGGATGTACGAGATCATGGCGGATCGGGACGACCTTATATGATTACCAGCGACGATGATGGCTGGATTTATTACTCCGATCGCCTGGATCCCCTAAACAAGGTCTATCGCTTTGCGGCGAGTTTAGACACCAGCACATTTTCCGTCGTAACAACAGTGGCTGACTCCGCGCAAAAAGGCCTAGGTATCGATGTTGTCGGTACCGGTGCCGGCAAGACCATCTACTGGGGTGTGGACAATACTGTTGTCCGTGCTGCCATTGGCGAGGCAGATACTTTTGACCCGGCTAACTTTGAAACAATCGCAGTGTTCGCTCCCGACGGTGACACCGCCAACATCTTTATTCGCGACCTCGTCATCGACGATAGCGGATATCTTTATGTCTCACTCCGCACGGGTGGAGAGCCGACAGGTAACCAGCCGGGTCTAGCGGTTGAGCGCTACGACATTTCCGGCGCCCTTCCGGTTGCACGCACGGACCGTAACTGGACGATTCCTGTTGGATTTGACAACGGTAGCGGCCGTCCTGTCGGGTTTGGTCTTGACAGAGGCGAAAACCTGGACAACAATTCCGATGACCGTGTCTATTTTTCGGGCGCGAGCGGGATCAAGGACAATAACTGGAACACGATGCGTAAGATCGATGATCTGGCGACTGGCGGCAGCACCGTCGTCTTCGAAGATATTTCCGGTTCCGGAACAACCAGCAGCAATGCAGATATGTCTGTCGATGCGGCTGGTAATCTCATCTGGTTTGAGAATTCTTCTGAGTGGCTTATCGCAGTATCCCCACCAGATGGTCCGAACTCATTTACGACGCCCGCAAACGACGCCATCACCATTGATGTCGCCACAACAGCGAATGCGTTCCCGACCATTGGAAATGTCGGCGATGTGCCGAACGACCAGGGGAATCAGGTGCTGGTTTCGTGGTCAGGCTCTTTTCTCGACCGTCCAGGAACACAAGGGATCGACTTTTACCAGGTGTTCCGTCGTATTGATCCGCCCCCGGCTGGCGACGGCGCAGAGCCAAATGACACCGCTGGTCCTCCGGGACGCTGGGAATTTGTCGGCGAAGCCCCGGCACAGAACAATTCGAACTACGCAGTAACCGTCCCGACGCTGTTTAACGAAACGCCAGAGGACGGAACTCCTTACTCCTGGTTCTATGTCAGTGCGGTTGGTTCCGATGGCACCAGATGGGATTCGGGCCCGGCAAGAGGTGTGTCTGTTGACAACCTGGTCCCAACAGCGCCCACAAACCTGGCTGCTTCTGAGGATGAGAATTCCGCAGAGTCCTCCTTTATCGCCTTGTCGTGGGACGAGTCATCGGATGAAGATTTCGATTACTTCGCCATCGTACGTGGCGACCAGGCCGGCTTTGATGCTGCGTCGGCAGCAACCATCGGCACAACCACCGGGACGTCCTTTGTCGATGAAGATGTTTCGGCCGGCCAGAGCTTCTTCTATCGGGTCGTTGCTTTTGACTTCAACGGCAACCAGGGCGAGTTTTCAGACGAGGCCGGGCTGTTGGTTACCAGCATCACGGATAATGGCGGCGCGCTCCCGACCGCATTCGCTCTTGGCCAAAACTACCCGAACCCATTCAACCCGGACACGCAAATCCGCTACGACTTGCCGAAAGACTCGCAAGTCCAGTTGCGTGTTTTTAACATGATGGGGCAAGAGGTCAGGACTTTGTTGAACGAGTCAATGCCTGCAGGAAGTCATGAAATACGCTGGGACGGCCGGGATCAATCCGGCGTGCGTGTGGCAACCGGCGTCTATGTTTATGTCATTCGTGCCGGTGATTTTGCTCAATCAAAGAGAATGACTTTGATCAAGTAG
>JAJDAD010000110.1 GCA_029262055.1 Candidatus Zhuqueibacterota bacterium | reverse complement strand
CGGCTCAGCGGGGTCGGGTAGACGGCCGAACAATTCCAGGGTCTTGCTTTTGGGCGTGGCCGTGAACGCGTAGTAGCTCAGATTGGGGGAAGCCCCACGCGACTGGACACTGGCCGCAAGCATGTCCTCGGCGGTGAGTTCCAGCTCCTCTTCCGGGGTCTCGCTGTTCAGCACGGCCTTGAGCTTACCCGCGGTCCGGCCCGATTGCGAGGAGTGCGCTTCGTCGGCGATGATTGCGTAACAGCGCTCCTTGAGACTGACACTGTCCTCGATGGCCTTGAGAACGTGGGGAAAGGTCTGAATGGTGACAATGATAATCGGCTTGCTATTTTCAAGCGCCTGCGCCAGCTTCTCGGATTTGGAACCCTGGCCCTCGTCGCGGTTAATGCGGCCCACCACGCCATCCGCGTGCTCAAACTGGTAGATGGTGTCTTGCAGTTGGTCGTCGAGCACCGTGCGATCCGTCACCACGATGACTGAGTGGAAGACCTTCTCACCCTGGTCGTTGTAGAGCGACGAAAGCTGGTGTGCGCTCCAGGCGATGGAATTGGACTTGCCGGAGCCTGCACTATGTTGCGCCAGATACTTGTGTCCCGGACCTTCCTCACGACTGGCTGCAACCAGCCGGGTGACCAAATCCCACTGGTGATAACGCGGGAAGATCAGGGTTTCTTTCTTGGTCTTGCGTCCGTCCCAGTCCTCCACGGTCTGGATCTCGAGGTGGATAAAGCGCCCAATTATTTGCACGATGTTGGCGGGGGCAAGTACCTCGTTCCACAGGTAGGCGGTGGCGTAGGCGTTGATATCCTCAGGCTGGTCGTTGCCTGCGCCGCCCTCAGAAGTGCCCTGATTAAAGGGAAGAAAGCGTGTGTCCCCACCCTCCAACCTGGTGGTCATATACGCCTCATATTGACTGACAGCGAAATGCACCAGCGCGCCGCGCTTGAACGTGAGCAGTGGCTCGGGTTTATTTGTGGCGGGGTCTTTGGGCAGGCGCGTTTTCCGGTACTGTTTAATAGCGTTCTGCACCGCCTGCTTGAACTCGCTCTTCAGCTCCATGGTGACGATGGGGATGCCGTTCAGGAACAGCACAAGGTCGATGCGCCAGGCCTTGGCTTTTGCGCCGGTCTCTTCGAGGTGGGCTTCGGTGGCGTAGGGGCTGTAAACCAACTCCGGCACCACGCGCAGGATGTTGCCCGCGTACATGGCCTGCGTTTCGGGGTTCAGCCCATGCTCGGGTTTGAATTGGCAGAGCTTGAAGGAAGCGGACTTGTCGCGCAGCTCGTGGCGCAGTACGCCCAGAGTGCCAAAGGTGCGCAGACTCTTGTCCGATGCCTGCGGATCGGCCTTGCCGAGCTGGGTGGCGAGTTTGGCGATGAAAGCTTTCTCCGGGTAAGTTGGGTAGAGCTTTCTGTACTTCTCCCAGGTCTTGGGCTGGGTCATCTTCACGTAGTCGAGGCAGTCCGAGGGATAGAGTGCCAGCTCGCGGTTGTAGAGGGCCGGGTCGCCGAGCTGCCAGCCGCCCGCAACCATTTGGTTGATGATGTCCTGTTGAAAGGCAGCTTCTTTTGAGTCAGCGTTCATGCGACCTCCGGTTCGGATTTGGATTCGGGATGCTTCCAGCCGCGCACGTCGATCTTGCCGGTGACGGCAGCGGAGATGAGGGCGGTGCGGCGTTCTTGGAGTAGTTCCAGACCGCGTTCTACAAGTTCACCCGCTGCATCAATTGCCTTGTATCGCTTCAGAACGACATCCACGATTCTCCGTTGCTCGTCTACCGGAGGAACGGGAAGAGGTACTCGGCGAAGTTCGCTCTGATTGTACGTCACGTTCACCTGTAGCTTCGACGATCCGAAGAAGCCAGATGCCCGTAGCCCGTTAAGCGCCAGCCAGTAAAACTCCGGTACTACGTCGCGAGAAAGTGCGCGCAGTTTGAGGAGGAAAGAGACGTGTGCGTAGTCGCCGTCGTGGTCGAAAAGGGCGGTCTTCCCCACGTGGTCGATACTGCCGTTTCGCCAGTTGAAAAGAAGGTCGCCCTTCTTGAGAGCTGCTGCTTTTCTTTCTTCCGCAGTCAAGACGCGGAAAGAAGTACCTCTCAGGTCCAATGTTCCATCTTTCAGCACATTTGGAAGGGAGATTACTTGGGTCCCAGATTTCAACGAACGGTCGATCTCCCCCATTAAGCCGTAGGACACGTCGAAGAGACGTTTCACCGGAAGAATCTTCCAGTGCGCTGGAACACTACCCATCCAATTGATGCCGGAGTCTTTTAGTAACGCGCCTGCCTCAACGCCTTTCGTGGCAGCATGACTGATGACAGCCTGGCGTTTCTCTTTGAGCAAGACGATGAGCTGCTGCTGCTTTTCAATCAGCGCATCAATCTTTGCCGTCTCGTAGTCGAGGAACTTGGCGATTTGGGTTTGTTCTTCGAGGGGGGGCACGGCTAACTGGTATGCGAGCATTCCGGTATCGCTGATGTTTGGCTGGGCTCCACCCTCCGCCGTCAAACGAACGTGTTCAAGATACTCCTCACTTCCGAGGACGAACCAGAGAAACCCATACTCGAACTGCTCCGAGACAAGCTTGAAAGCACATACTCTTTGATTGAGCAAGGCGGGCTCGCCCTCTGGGATCTTCCCAGCCTTGCCGATGGTTGCACCAGTCATAGCCATAACAATGTCACCCGGCGCGACAACGAACATGCCAAGGGGTGACGCAATGGGTTCTGGAACTCTCTTGCACGCATCGACCCCAACGTTACCATTCAAGTTGATGTCCCCAATACGAACGACAGGCGCTCCCTCTTCTCCGAAGTCGTCGCTCTTGAACGCATACCCTCCCTGGACCCGAGCATCACGTTTCAGCGCGTAGACCACCCAATGTGCCGGTATCGCTCCTAACCATTCGACGCCGGAATCGCGATACTCTCGATATCCAGCGAGGCTCACGAGTGCACTTCCCGCAGCATCTGCATGATCTCTGCGCTCAGCACATTCAGATCCGCATCAATCTCCGCCAGATCGCGCGGCGGTTCGTACTGGTAGAAGTGGCGGTTGAAGGGGATCTCGTAGCCAACGAGACCGACCTGCTCATCGCGGTCGTCGCATTTGCTCGCGTCGATCCAGGCATCCTTCACATGCGGCCTGACTTCCTTGGTGAAGTAAGCCTCGTTCACGGCATTCACGTTTGCGCCACGGGCCGTCTCGGCGGTGAGCGCCACATCTTCGTTGTCACGCAGGTTGCTGGCGGGCTGGAACTGCACGACCTGGCCCTGGTACTCGAAGGCGCCGTACATTGGCTCGGCTTTCGTCTTCAGCACCTTTTTAATAACGGGCTCGGCGTCAGGGTTGCTCCAACTAACCGCGTCTAGAAGCTGTTTTTTTGCCTTGGTTTCCAGCATAGTCCCGGTCTCTTTGAGCGCCTCCTTCAACGTCCCCTCAAACGCGTTAAAGTCGTCGTGCTGTCCGGCACCGATCACTGCCTGCAACAGCACAGCCTGGTCCAGCAGCTCTTTCTGCTCATTCCAGGTCTTCGGGGCCAGCAGGTCTTTTATCTGTTTCTCCTTCAAATCCTTAAAGTCGGCCTTGGTAAGGGCACGCACCTCAGCTTCTTCTTTCGTGAGCTGGCCGTAGCTTTCGTCACTCCAATCCTGGCCATACAGCTCGTAGACTTTTTGCATCACCGCATTCAGCGGCCCGCTGGCAAAACGTAGCGTCTCAATGCGTTCGTCTGAGAACTGCACCGAGAGCCGCAACGGACGTTCAATGGTTAGTCGCCGGTAGCCAAATTCGTAATACTCAAAAATTTTGCTGCCAAAGGTCTTCTTCTCAGGCTTCTTGGTCGTGGCCGACTGCCGACCGCGATTGTTCTTCTCATCAGCTTCCTTATCCAGGGTGTAAGTTTCTATGGCCTCGAACTTCCCGAAGGTGCGGGTGATCAGTGCAATGTCACGTTCGCCAAGTTTTTGCCTCTTGGAGCCCAGGCTCTTGCGCATCTTCTGGTAGAGATGCACGCCGTTGATGAGCTGCACCTTGCCCTTGCGCTCGGCGTCTTTCTTGTTGGACAGCACCCAGACATAGGTGGCGATGCCGGTATTATAAAACATATCCGTCGGCAGGGCGACGATGGCCTCCAGCAGGTCGCTCTCCAGAATGTGGCGACGGATTTCGCTCTCACCGCTGCCAGCACCACCCGTGAACAGGGGCGAGCCGTTGAGGATAATGCCGATGCGGCCGCCGTTCTTGTCTTTGTCGTTGGCATCGTAGTCGCGCATCTTGCTGAGCAGGTGCATCAGGAAAAGCAACGAGCCATCACTTACCCGCGGCAGCCCCGGACCAAAGCGGCCGTCAAAGCCCTTGAGCTTGTGCTCGCCTTTGATGTCACCTTCAACCTTCTTCCAGTCCACGCCAAAAGGTGGATTGGAGAGCATGTAGTCGAACTTGTCGGCATATAACTGGTCATCGCTGAGCGTGTTGCCAAGCTTAATGTTCGCCACCTCCTGCCCCTTAATGAGCATGTCGCCCTTGCAGATGGCGTAGCTCTCGGCGTTGAGTTCCTGCCCAAAGGGTACGAGCTTCGAACCGGAGTTTAGCTCGAAGACGTATTCCATGCCGCTGGAGAGAAATCCGCCGGTTCCCGCCGTCGGGTCATAAATAGTGCGGATAATGCCCGATTCGGTCAGCGCTTCGTTGTCCTCGGTAAAAACCAGAGAAGTCGTCAGGTGCACGATATCGCGTGGCGTGAAGTGCTCACCAGCGGTCTCATTGGAGCTTTCCGCGAAGCGCCGGATCAATTCCTCAAAGACCAGCCCCATGTCGTGATTGCTAATGGCTTTGGGATTTAGATCCGTATTGGCGACCTTTTGCACAACCTTGTAAAGGAGATTGGCCTCATCAAGCTGGCCGATAAATTCATCGAACCGGAAATGCTCGAAGATCTCGCGAGCGTCCTTCGAGAAGCTGTCCACATAGGTGATCAGGTTGCTCTTGATGTCGGCGCTGCCCAGCCTGGACAGGTCCATGGGCGAGGTGTTGTAGAAGGACTGCCCCGCTGCTTTGAGAAGAAATTTCTCGCGAGCTTCCTCCTCAATCGTCTTGCGCCTTTCAACTTCTGCGAGGACTTTGGGCTTGCTAGCGTACAGCACACATTCGAGCCGGCGCAGGATGGTAAAGGGTAGGATAACACGGCCGTACTGGGATTGTTTGAAGTCGCCACGTAGCAGATCAGCAAGTGACCAGATGTAAGCGGCGGTTTGGGAAAAGTTGGTTGTCATAATCCTCACCTATGTGTTCCGCGGGGGATTACTCAGAAGGGGTGACGGCTATCTGCCAAATCCCCCGCGCGCGGAGTTCCTGTAGCGTCCTCTTAAGGCTGGCTCTACCTTCGAGGCGAGCCAGATAATCTGTCGCGCACCACGCGTACCATTTGCTCGAACCCGACGTTCATCAACCTCGAAACCCGCTTTGCGCAGGCGCTTTGAGAATGCCGGGTCTGTTCCGGCCGACCACACCGCGAGTACCCCGCGGGAGCGCAAGGCAGAAAAGGCCATGAAAAGGCCCTCCATGCTGTACAGACGATCGTTGTCTTTACGAGTCAAACCTGATGGCCCGTTGTCGACGTCCAAAATGATGGCGTCGTATGCTTCTGGTTTTTCAAACAGGATCTCTGCAACGTCTATTTCACGCACTGTGACGCGCCTGTCTTTAAGCGCATCGCCGGCCAACCCGGCAAGAGGCCCCCGGCCCCACTCGATCACGCCGGGTACGAATTCGGCCACCACAACTTTGCTTGCAGGGCCTATTTCCTCTAGAGCAGTTGCCAGGGTGAAGCCCATGCCAAGACCGCCAATGAGAACATTTGCCCGCGCCCGGTCCGACAATTTCTGACAAGCCAGTTCCGCCAACGCTTTTTCTGAGCCGTTCACCCGGCTGTTCATGAGCTCGTGCCCCCCGATACTGATAGAAAACTCAGAGCCACGCCGGTAAAGGCTGAGCTTCTTGCTCTCACCTGGTATTTCGACTGTGTCGATTAGTATTCTGGGGATCATTTAGTTCTTCCAACGCCACAAAAAGAGGCGCACGCTTTAATCATAACTTCTATGAACCAAATCAATGCAGATTTTTATCAGTATTTTATAGTTTGCCACTCGCTTTCAGTTCCTTCAGCACATCTTCAAAATCCAGATTCGGTTCATCTTTCCTCTCATCAAAACCCAACAAATTTTCATGATCCTCGGCCAGACTCTGCCGGACAGCGATATTGACTAATTCAGAAAGTGTTTGCTCGCTGTGAGCAGATTTGATTTTTAGAGCTTTGTGCAACTCAGGATCGAGATAAACAGTAGCTCTTTTTGTTTGTTGTGTTCTTATAGCTAAATCATACAAAAAACATTTGAACATCAAAACGGTTTGTTGTTTTGAGAGCTTGAATCAAATCAATCTATAACGCGCTCACTACTGCTTAGATTCCTAACACCGCAATGAGCCACACTTGACGGCGGCGAACCCCTACTTTGACTGGCCCTTGACGGATGTGCGCACAAGGCGCACCCTACATGACTTAAACATCAAAACGGTTTGTTGTTTTGACAGCTTGAATCAAATCAATGCATAACGCGCTTACTTCTACTTAGATTCCTAACGCCGCAATCAGCCGCACTTGACGGCGGAGAATCCTACTTTGACCGGTCCTTGACTACATGACTGGTTTGGTTAGTGCCGACATAGCCCAAAAAAATGGTGGGTTCGAATAGATGTCCACACACCACCTCGACTTTAACCAGGCATCTGCATCAATTCTGACACCTCAAGTGAACCGCCAACGTCGAGAAAAGGGCAGGCCTTTGCAATCACCAGGGCCGCCTCCATGGAATCAGCTACAATTATCGTAAAACCGGACATTGAGGTTGTGCTGCCAGTCGTGACGGTACCGTCAGGGTTTATGGTACGGGTATTCTTAAACGGATTAGCCGGACTAACTGCCGCGTCCCCCAATGAAGATAGCCAGGCTCTGTATTTCGCCATATGTTGCTTGCCCTCTTCCGGGCTGGCTGGTTGCTCACCTCCGAGGTAACTGATCATGTATTGTGGCATGTGCCTATCTCCATTTTTTAATCAGTCCTGTAGTGGATTGGTGCAAACGCTAACTCTGGAACACTCCCGCAATGGCGACCTGGAGCAACTTCGGAAGCATCACATCTCAATAGTCATTCGATTTTGGTTTCCGTTCTTTTCTTGAACCCAGCCGCAATCAAATCAATGCAAACTTGCATATTTCGAAATCCGACCGGATCCTCGTCCTAATTCAAAATGACCTCACCCTTCTCCGCTGCCAGGTTGATGGTGCCGTTGCTGGCGGGCAGCCCCCTTTCCCCGTAACTGAGCGTATCCATCGGGCAGACCGTGACACAAATCCCACACCCGATGCAGGAACTGGTTTCATTGTCGAGAACGTTCTGTTTCAGGGCGTAGCTCATGACGTCGATGCCAACCTGACAATTGCGCGAACATTCGTAGCAGCCGATGCACTTGTCGTTGGCCACGATTTTGAAGCGGCTCCAGCTCATTTTGGCGTAGAATTTCGACATAATGCCCATCAGTTTGGCTAACGGGCACCAGTAGCGGCACCAGACTTTTCCACCGAGAAACGGGTAGAGCGTCACCGGCAAAATCCCCACCAGCCAGACATCGGCATAAATCCGGTACAGACTGACCCCAAGGTCCGCAGCGCCGTAGAACACACCGTAAATATCTTTGACCAAAACGATGGCCGTGACCACAGCCGCGAAGACGAGAACTGCCAGATTCATCCATTCCCATTTTACGGCGGTTTTGCCCTTGGGCGCAAGGTGGCGCCAGCGGTCGCCAAAGGTCTCGGCCAGACCGCCGCAACCGCAAATCCATGAGCAGTAGCGCTTGCCGTTGAACAAGACAAACACAGGAATAATCACAAATGTGAGCAGCAGGCCCCAAACCACCCAGACCTGATGTGGGCTGTAAAAAAACGTGTAAAAGAAAAGCGGCCAGGCGTACACGATGCCGTAACTGCGCCACGCTTGCTCGGCGAAAGCTGGATCGGTTGCAAGTTTTTCCCCGACCCACTGATAATTGACCGCGGCTTGAAACAGGAATTCCGGAATCAGGAAAAAGAAAATCCACTGGAAACTCAACAGGCTGACGAAGCGCCAAATTTGAAATTTGTCTTTGCGGTCAATTCCCCAACGCTTCAGCGCCTGAATGCCAAAACTGGTCATGAGGACTGTGTACAGGATGGTGTACCAGAAAGACCAGGGCCGATCCAGGAATGACAGAAATTTATAGCCCCAATCTTTGTACGGCCAGAACTCTTCGCCCGTGCCGACTTTAGCGCCGTAAATGGTGTACCAGACAAAAAACGAAATCCCAAGCCAGGCAAAGCGATCCCCTTTCTTGCCGAGATAAATAAGACTCAGCAAGGTCAGCGCCCACAACGCAAAGCCGGCGCCGGAGGGCACCCCTGACAAATCAACCCCGAGAAACGTGCCGGCTCCCCCGAAGCCGGTTCCGAAAATGGCGAGACCAACCAATCCGGCCAGGGTCAGAAGGGAGGACCGAACCAGGCTTCCCTCCCACTCGTTTTCCATTTTGAGGCCCAACGATTTGAGGAAGGCGCGCGGTACATCCGCGCCGACCAGCACAAAAGCGTGGTCGTAGTCAATCCGGCGTGTTTCCCGCGAACCATTTTTCGCAACCTGCAACGAAGCTTGTTTGTCGCCAAAGTCAACCACATTGGAATTGAAAACCGTTTCGATCTTGCCGGCAGCGATCTGTTCGTTGAGCTTTCGCTCATTGTCTTTAAAAATCCGGCTGAATTCACCTTTACGGTATGACAGGTAGACCCTGTTCTGCTCACTCAAAGTAATCGCCGCTTCCACCGCACTGTTGCCGCCACCCACCACCAGAATATTCTCATCTTTGTATTTTCTGGGTGAATATAAACGATGATAAACCCGCTCATTGTCTTCGCCATTGACACTGAGCTTGCTCGGATTGCCGCGCTGACCGGTGGCGAGCACAACTCGCCGGGTCCGGTACTCCGACTTCTCGGTCTTGATGGTAAAAATACCGTCGCTCTTCTTAAGTCCTTCGACGCCCTCGCCAGTCTGCACGTTAAGCTTGTTTTCGGAAATAATTTGCTGCCAGCGCTGTACCAGGTCTTCTTTGGTGGCGCCATCCAGCCAGAGCTTGCCTTTTGGCGGCTGAGTATCCGGCTCGGCATAAACCCACTTTCCCTCTGGAAAATTCTCGATCGTATTCGCAATCTGATTTTTCTCCAGGACAATGTATTTCATACGGCGTTCTTTTGCCTGCAGGGCAGCGTTCAGACCCGAGGCGCCGGCTCCAATAATCAGGACATCATGGACGTCGTTTTGTGCGTCGGTCTTTCCGTCCGCAAGACTGGCGATGTGCTCGATGACTTCAAATCCCTGGGCCATGGCGTACTTGATAACCGGCGCACCGGCCAGGTCGCCAATGATGAACAATCCCGGGATATTGCTTTCGTTGTTTTTCCTGAGAAACGGCCGCTCATTCTGACTGGTCCCGGAGTGCAGGATATCAACAACTGATTGCCGTATTTTGGCAATAAATGGGGGGGGCATTTTCTATTCCTTAGTTATTAAAATCTCTTGCTTGTATCTCTATTATCAAAACAATCATTTAGATGTCATTCTCAGCACGCGCTCGTAGGTTCTGTATTTCTATCGAGGAGCGAAGGTATGCGAAGAATCTACCCGGGATTCTTCGCGCCTAATGGTCTTCTTGACCCGCATATTCGTCACTTCGCGCTCAATGGGAGGGGACAGATTCGAACTCGTGCAGAGATCGAATCAGGGGTGGGTCCGTGGCATGCGGCCAGCGGCAGCACCCACCCCGATTCAAAGCGCTGAACGCGATTTGAACCTGCCCCTCCGCGCGCGTTGCGCGTTTGGAGGGGAATATACCTGCGTACACTTGCTTCGGGTCAGCAGAATGCAAGTGAAAACTGTGAGTTAGTTGTTTTCAAGCTCAAACCTTGTTATCATTGACAGGCTATTCTTCGAAACAGTCCATATTCGGTACTTAGTTCCATCTGTGGGTTCAATTTCAGACTTTTGAAATCTCAGATTTGTAGACGGGCGTCAGTTTTCCGCCACAGTCACGGCACTCGGAAACAGTAGGATGATTAGCTGCGCCGCAATCCGGGCAATCGACCGGCGCGTGCGTATCCGGCACCTTAACCAGGCCCTTGGGGATGTCTTTTATTTTCGCAGGGCGCGTCAGCACATAGATCAAACCGACCACATTGGCCAGGAAACCAGTGAAAAAATAGGGAAGGGCGGGCAGCCCTTTCCCGATGGCAAAATAGGCGCACAGTCCGCCAAACACCAGTCCTGCGAGCACATAGAGTCCAAAGTTGAACCAGGCCGAACTGACTCCGCCCCGGGCCACGCTTGCGGGTGTGTTTTCCTGAAACAGAGCGCCCCGCGGTTGCAGTTGCGCAAAAAACGCATCCTGATTATTTAGAAATGAGTCCACCATCGCTTGTTTCAAAGGCACCCTGCGGCCCTTCACGATCAATGTCACATCCTCCGGCGAGAGTTCCTTGGCACAGACAATACAACGCTCACCGCTTTGGGGTTTTACCTGCTGGTAGGTTTGCGCGGCTTTTTCCTGGCCATTGGCCAACGACATCTGCAGGATGACGAGAAACATCGCAATCTTACCGATCCGGGTCACGCGTCTACTCATAGTGCTTGCTCCAACTTTAAAGAGTAAAACTATCTGTCAGGCAAAAAAATTGCATTTCTCTTGATTATTTTCTATCTAACTATATAGGCAGACTATGATTGCAATTCAATGGATACTTGCTTTGCCCAAAGAGTTCTCTTCTTTCAGAACACCACCCAAAAACGAATACAAGAATGTATAAGCTGGGCATCGACCTCGGCGGCACCAAGATCGAAGGCATCATCCTGGATGCCGGCCACAAAACACTGTTTCGCGAACGCATCGCCACCGAACAAAGCGGTGGTTACGACCATATCCTGGCAAACATAAAGAAAATTTATGACAGGATGGCCGCCGAAATAGACGGCGCTTCGCACACGTTCGGCATCGCCACCCCCGGGGCGCTTTCACCGAAGACTGGTTTGCTGAGAAACTCGAATACACAAGCGCTAAACAATCAGCCGGTAAAGAATGACCTGGAGAAACTACTCGGCCGCACCATCGCGATTCAGAACGATGCCAACTGCTTTGCCATGGCTGAGGCGGTGGACGGCGCAGGGGCCGGCTTCCAGCTTGTCTTCGGCGTGATCATGGGAACCGGCTGCGGCGGCGGCATTGTTTTCAAACAGAATGTTCTGACCGGCAATCATGCAATTGCCGGCGAGTGGGGCCATGCTGCCATCGACCAGAGCGGGCCGCAATGCTGGTGCGGCGCACGCGGCTGCGCCGAAACCTTGATCAGTGGCGGCGGCCTGGAACGGCTTTACGAAAGCCAGTTCGGCGAGCATAAAGCGCTGGCTGAAATTGTGACTGCAGGCCGGCAGAACTCCGCGCGCGAAGCCGGTTTTATGCAGGCTTTCTACAAAAATTTCGGGCGAGCACTGGCCAACCTGATTTCCACTCTGGATCCGGATGTTGTCGTGCTCGGCGGCGGACTGTCTAATATCGGCGAGCTTTACACCGAGGGGGTGGAACAGGTGCGGCAGCAGGTCTTTTCCGATTATTTGGAGACGCCAATCGTCAAAAACAAACTGGGAGATTCGGCCGGCGTTCTGGGTGCCGCATTTATCGGCTGCTGAAGAATGGATAAAGAAACGTTGACAAAATGTCAGTCGTGCCTGGAAGATGCCTCCTTCCTGTTGGACCCGGCGACCGAGCTGGAGTTCAAACACATGTTTGGCGGCGTGTGTGCCTATGTCGAAGGCCGTGTGTTCGCGTCGCTGTCCAACGTCGGCCTGGCGCTCAAACTATCGCAAGAATCCCAAAACGAGCTGCTCAAGGAGCCCGAAGCAAAATATCTGCAATACGAGCCCGGCACGCCGCCGAGCAAGCAATACGTGGTAGTCCCGCCGGCCATGGTCGACGATCCCACAGGTTTGTCGCGCTGGCTGGGAGAGAGCATCGCCTTTGTCAAAACACTACCGTCTAAGAAAAAAAAGGGGCGTTCCCCGCGTAAAAACGTTTAAAAACACCACACCTTTGTACCACCTGCGCCAGTTGTTATTCTGCAAAATCGACCTGCGGTTTCTATTTTACAGTAGCGTCACAACTAGGTGGCCTTTGTGATTCCCCCTTTTCATATTCTGTTTTAAATGAAAGGCTTTTTTTATAGTTCGGCAAATGCATAAAATCATCATAAAGCGGCTCTGGTCGCCCTTCTTTATTTTTGGAGTTTTCCTCGGGATTACCTTTTTTAGCCGGGATTTGATCCTGCAGTTTGGCGCCGAAGCGATCAGCCAGACTCAGAAAGTTCTGTCGTATGTCATCCAGATCGGCATCTGGCTGTCAGCGGCGCATTTTCTAAACCGGCTGTTTGTGGTTTTCTTCTGGGATGGGTTTGTGCAGCGGACGCTCGGCACGCCGGTGCCGCGGCTGTTGCGAGATCTCCTTACCCTGGTCATCTACCTGATCGCCGTTACCGGTATTATCGGGCTTGTGTTCCAGAAAGACGTAACCGCCTTCTGGGCGGCTTCCGGTGCGCTTGGCATTGTACTTGGTCTGGCGCTGCAGAATATGATTCTGGATATTTTCACCGGATTAGCGGTCAACATCGATCGGCCGTTCAAGATCGGCGACTGGATCAAAGTCCACGGCTCCGATCCGGTGGTGGGCAAAATCATCGAGGTGAATTGGCGGACAACCCGTCTGGAATCAGAAATCAACAACGAGATTATCTTACCCAATCGCGTGCTGGGCACGGCAGTGGTGACCAACTACTACGCGCCCACCCAGGCCAGCCGGCACGAAACGATGTTTTGCATCGACTTTTCGCTGCCGACCGAACGGGTGCGGCGCATCCTGCTGGCGGGCGTCAAGGCCGCCATGGGCAAAAGAAAAGAGCTGTTGGAAGACCCTTCCCCCAGCGTGATCGTCAACATGATCAACCCAACCGGAATCGAGTACAAGGTAAGATACTTCATGACGCCCTGGTCCAGCATGGCGCCCGGCATGGCCCGCAACATCGTCACCAGCAGCATTTTGGAACACCTGAAACTGGCAGGAATTGAGCCCGCTTACCCAAAACAGGATATCTTCTACGCAGAAAATCCGCAGGAAATTATCGACGCCCGTTCGCTGGATGAACGCAGCAAGATGCTCAGCAAACTCGTCTTGTTTGAGCAACTCGAAGAGCATGAGATCAAAGACCTGGCCGCGGACATGAACTTGCGCGATTTTTCCAGTAAAGAAAAACTGATTGCGCAGGGCGACGCTGGCGAATCAATGTTTATCCTGTCAGAAGGCCTGCTCGAAGTTTTCATCAACACCAACGGCGCGGATCAGGAAATCCGTGTCGGGCAAATCTCTCCGGGAGAATTTTTCGGCGAAATGTCTTTGTTGACCGGTGAACCGCGCACCGCAACCATCGTGGCAGCGACGGATGTTGTCGCTCATGAAATCACAAAGGACAACATGACAAAAATCCTCACGCAGCGCCCGGAAATCGCTGAAGTGATCAGCAAGGTCGTCGCGCACCGCCGGGTTCTCAACTCGCAAGCCCTGGCCGACGCTAGCCCGGAAGAACGAATTGAGGAAGCCGAATCCCTCGCGCGCCAGATCATGGGCAAGATGAAAACCTTTTTCAAAGGCGTGTTTGAGAAAAAAGCCGCAGCCGGAAAGCCGGCATAACTGCTCCTGAAAACAGCCCGTGTCACTCTCCCTGGCATCCCTTGCCCAACCTTGACTTTTCTGCTCGACAATCGTAATTTCAACAGCGCCACCAAAATGTAGATTCTGAATAATTCGCATACCTGCTGTCGAAATTGGCATGCCGAAAACTTTGTCTTTCTCCCTGGACAACCCGCCGGATCGGAGAACCTGACATGAGCAGTCCGGCTACAAGACTTCTTCTGCTGTGCGCCTGCATTCCCCTCCTAGCAGTTCACAACGCAAATTCTCAGAGCACGGACAATTTCCGCACCCGGCCGAAACTTGAAGGCTTGTGCGGTTACCATTCACCCGACGATGTGTCAGTCTCTGCACCCGGGCAAGAGTCAGACTCTCCAGGCCCATACATCATTCCCGCCAAACCGGATGGAAAAAGTTACCGCGTGGCAGTGCTGTATTTCAAGTTGGAGGACGACAATTTTGAACTCGGAGAGCTGACAGCTGACTGGCCGCATGATCAGCCGGGGCCAATTTGGCAGGGCGATTTTCTCGCTAAAACACCATATGATTCGGCCACTTTTCAGACGGAGCTTGCTGCCAGGCCTGCAAGTTTAACCGCTTATTTTCACCAAATGTCGGGTGGCCGGCTCTGGCTTTATGGCGATGAGGTGACCTACACGGGCCCTCCACTCAATCTGGCCAGGGGGGACAGCCTGACGCGATACAACAAATGGGCCGACACCAACACCAGCATCCTGCAGTGGTTCGCCGACAATTACCCGCTAGCGCAATTGGACAACAATCTCGACGGCCTGGTTGACATGATTATTCTGGTCTGCCGCACGAGAACCGATTTCAGGTTTCAGGGCATTGCGGAAATCCCGATTACACGCGCAATCTCAGTCCGCAGCGGCGAGCCCGGCATCACAAGCCAGAGCGGAATTTATCAGAAGAACAATTTTTCTCTGGCCGGAACCCGGCATATTGTTACGCATGAAATCGGCCACCGCCTGGGCTTCGCACATGAGAATGGTTTGCATCGCTGGAACCTGATGTCGGGCAACGGCGAAAGAGCGCCCGGGCTTTCAGGAGTAACCATGAGTGGCTGGGAAAGAAATCGGCTGGGCTGGCTGGATTTTGAAGTGGTGAATGAGACGACTCGTGACATAAACCTGGTTAATCTCACGCAAAGCGGTCGCGCCCTCAAGGTTCCGATCAAGGGATCGAGCGATTTCTTCGTCATAGAGAATCGCCAGCACAGTGAACCATTCGAGCCTGAGCCGAGCCTGCCGGGGACCGGGTTGCTTTTCTACTACATTGCAGGGGGCCGACCGGCGATTATTCCTGCTGATGGCAGGGTCACGAGGATCATTGTGCGGCGTTTCTCAGAAACGCACCTGTTTTATCAGGGTGACAATTCAGATCTATTCGGCAACTTTGGGGTGCGGGAGATTACGCCTTACACTTATCCGGGCACTCAAACTCCCTCCGCGCCCTTTACGGGTATTGCGCTACAGGATATCCGGTCATCCGGTACGGATCTTGTCTTCAGCGTGATTCATGATTTCCTTGAACAGGGACAGACCCAGGCAGCGCCGCCAACGAACTTTCGCATGAAAAACTACCCGAACCCGGTCGAGACCACAACCACTATCTTCTATAATGTCGCGGCCCCCGGGCATGTCAAGCTCGACGTTTATAACGTGCTCGGACAGCATATTACGCGACTGGTCGATGAATTCCAGGAAAGCTGGGACTACCAGATTACCTTCCGCGCCAGGGATGTAACGCCTGGAGTCTACTTCTACTTTCTTGAAACGGCCGGTGGCAGCACAGCCGGGAAAATGGTTGTCATGGGACGGCGATGACCGAGCGCCAGAATGTCATTGCAGGCACAATGAGAACAATTCCGCTCAATCCAAGCTTAAACTACTCAGCATAGGCATGCGTCAAAGAAGATTTGAAAGAATAGTCAGCACTCTGAAACAGCGGCAGCCGGACTTGACTGTCGTCATGGATGCGGTCCATAAGACGCATAATCTCTCTGCCGTCACGCGCACCTGCGACGCGGTTGGCATTCCCGAGGTTCATGCCGTCGCCAGCGAAGACATTCTCCATCTCAAACGCAACGTGGCCGGCGGCTGCCAGAAGTGGGTGAAAGTCACGCCCCATCAAAACATCCGCGATTCCTTGCAGTATTTGCGCGCGCGTAATTTTCGCATCTTTGCGACCTCTGCCGGTGCCGGTCATCCGGATTTTCGTGAAGCAGACTATACGCGGCCCACCGCAATTGTCCTGGGCAACGAGCTGGACGGCCTCTCCACGGAAGTGATTGCTTCAGCCGAGCATTGCTTGTCTATTCCTCTTCACGGCATGGTTGCGGCCCTGAATGTCTCGGTTGCCGCGGGAATCATTCTGTTTGAAGCCGAGCAGCAGCGCCGCCGGGCGGGAATGTACCAAAAGCAGAGACTCGATGACGCCACGTTTCGGAAATTGCTATTCGAATGGGCCTACCCCAGGGTCAGCGAACTTTACAGAAAGCAGGGACGGGCCTATCCCGAAATTGACGGCAATGGCAACTTTGATGAGGCAGCGCTTGTCGCCAGGTGATCCCAAACGCGAACGGTCTTCCGGAGGGCCTGCACAGACGTGATTCGTTTGCATGCTATCTGGCATGGGGAAAAACCGATTGCCTGTTAGGCGCGGTTTTCTTAAGTTAGTTGTGTTGCTATTTACCAAGCGTGAGACGGTGACGGGTATGCCCCAAACTTGCTCCTTTCTAAATCAGAATTTCCGAAAAATCCGTGTTCGGACGCCAACTGTGAATGTCTGCGTCACCTTCATATACAAGCCACCTGGCAAAGTCTACACTAATGGAGATTCCAGTGTTAAAATATTATTTTTATAGTACTACTCAGCATTTTCCTAGGCGACAAAAACTGTCACCTATAACAGGCTAAGTAAGTCACCTAGCAAAATGTTAGCGACGATGGAAGGTAGTATGGAAAGCAGTTCAACAAAGATTCTCGACTCCTTTAAGGAGCAACTTGACAAAGTTTTAAACATCATAGAATTCGATCGAGAATACCTACAAATCGCAATTGATCAGTTGGAAAGGCATAAAGATGAGCTAGTAAAGTTTGGCCTCGAAAACAAACGTTATCACCCAGACTCTCAAATCAACCTACTGAAGACTCTAGTTCGAAGTGGCCCGTCTCAATCAAAATATCAACCAGTTTTCAATCAATGTCTCGTGCTGCAGGTGTCACACTTTGCTTCAGCTATTTCATCGACATTTAATGAATCTCTCAGTCACTACCTTGAAAACCCGACTCTAATTTCAGAGAAAGCCGAAAATCTGGAGTTTAGATTTAGACTGAGTGAATTAATTGAGTTGGAGTACGATCTTTCCACTGCCATAGGTCAGATCATTGCAAGAAAAAGCGATATTTCATTTCAAGACATGAAGAGTATTACCAATGCATTTGAGACTTTTTTTTCTGTAGAAATTAAGAAAAATGTGGATGTCGACAATATTATCGCAGCGCAAGCTCTAAGGCATGTAATTGTTCATAACGGCGAAGTGGTAGATCAAAAATGCTTGAGACAATTGCAAAGTGCGGGCAAAAGAAATTTCTACAGGAACATCAAAATTCGTTCTAAGATTGCCATCCAGAGAGAACACATCGAAACGGTGCAAAAAAGTATGCTGTCGTACGTGGATAATTTAATAGCCTTGTGTAGTCCCCGGGTGCCCCAGACATGAACAAAAGACTGCGTGCCACGCGGCTTCAGCCCGTGGTTATCAGAACGTATCATTGACCACATATATCGGGTAAGCGGGGGTTTCTCTCCCCCGCTCCCCACAACACCCAGCATGCGGGTCCGCACTGGGCGTTTCACCGCAGGATGAATCAACATCTAATGCGAAAAAGGTTCTTTCACATTTCCAAGGCTGGCGGTTGTCGCCGCGCCGCTCACGACTGAGCCCGGTCGGGCATAAGTGCCGCAAGACGAGCGTGACAATGCTCCTCCTTGACCGCAATGTTCGGCCCTTCACCATGTC
>JAJDAD010000109.1 GCA_029262055.1 Candidatus Zhuqueibacterota bacterium | reverse complement strand
GGCCATCGAGGCCTGCCGAAGTAATTTCAAAGTGCGTTTCTTAACAGCCTGTAAACTGGTCACCGAGTTACTGGAAGCCCGGGAAGAATATCGCTTGAAACAGCAGCTTGAGCGCCTAAAACGATATGACCTGTTAGTGCTCGATGAATTGGGATATGTTCCCTTTACCAAGCCCGGAGCAGAACTGCTGTTTCAGATATTGGCTGAGCGTCATGAGCAGAAAGCAACCATCATTACGACCAATCTACCCTTTCCGAAATGGACTGGGGTCTTTGGCGATGCAACTCTTACCGGAGCACTGTTGGATAGAATCACCCATCATTGTCACATTGTAGAGTTCAATTGGGCCAGTATACGTTTTCAACAGAGCTCACAAAAACATACACTCAGCACCCAGGTGCGTGGAAAAGAATCTGTGGAGGCAGACACCAAGGATAAGAAACCGGCAGATGAGGCCAAAGACCAGAAGGGAGATTAACCGATAAACTAACCCGCTTTTGTTGTTGTAACCTCAGTCGCCCTACGGGCTCCTTCGGTCACAACAGCTATTACCAGGTGGGTCCCTTTTGCTTTATCACGGTGGGTCCGTTTTCCCTTGTCATTATCACTCTGAAGAGCTAAAGCTCCGGCGAACCAATGGGGTTTTGGTCTTCAATCTGCTTGGCGAACGCCAGGACGGCTTCCTCTCCAAATCGCGGCCCTACAATTTGCAGGCCAACCGGAAGCCCGTTTCGATCCAAACCGCACGGCACCGAAGCCACGGGCAGCCCCGTCAGGCTCAAAACAAACGTCGGGGCAATCCAATCAACGTACGTTTGCATTTTCTGGCCGGCTACGGTTTCCGGGTAGTTTTGTTCGGCAGGAAACGGTGGAACCGCCATACACGGACTAAGCAGCAGGTCGTACTTTTGAAATAAATCAGTGAAGATCGACCACAAGCGGGTCCGGGCTTTTTCTGCCGCTCCTAAGTCGGCTCCGGTTATGGCGAGACCGGATTTCAAGTTGTTCGCAACATTTACGCCGAAGTCATCCAGCCGGTCCAGATGATCTGCCAGGTGAGCCACAAACCACTTACCCCGCAGGGTGATAAAGGCGGGACGCGCGAATGACAGGTCAAGATCGATTTCTTCTACAACTGCATTTGCTGCGGGCGTAGACAGCGCGGCTTCTCTGCACAAACGCTCCAGGTGCGCATCAACTCCGATCCCGGAGATGTCCGGGCAGTATGCCGCCCTGATCTGTCTGGAACCTGCACCTCTGACCGCTGCGACAAAGTCCCGGCCACTGCTCGGCTGAAAGAGTGGTGACCGGCTGTCCGGACCACAGACGGCCTGCAGCATGAGCGCCAGATCTTCCACCGTTCGCGCCAGCGGACCGTGCACCGACAGGCGGTCCCACGGGTTCGGCGATGGACAGGTCGGTACCAGCCCCGGGGACGGGCGCAAACCTGCGACACCGCAGAAGGATGCGGGAATGCGCAGAGACCCGCCGAGATCCGTGCCGTCTGCCAAGGCTACCATGCCGGCCGCCAGTGCTGCGGCGCCCCCGCCGGTGGAACCGCCGGGGCTCAACTTGAAATTCCAGGGATTGCGCGTGACACCGAAAACGTCGTTCCAGGTATGGCCCCCGGCGGCGAATTCAGGCGTATTGGTTTTACCGATGATAATGGCGCCGGCGGCGCGCAAGCGCTGAACTATCAGGGCATCTTCACTGGGAACGTGATCAGCAAACAGTCGTGAACCAAAGGTGGTGCGCAGCCCGCCGACCTCAGTCACATCTTTAATGCCAACCGGTACGCCATACAACGGTCCCGCGGTCCCGCCGTTGCGCACTTCCGCTTCCAGGCGCCCGGCGTCAGCAAGCGCAGCTTCATTCAGAGTAACTACGGCATTGATGGCCGGATTGTGTTGCTCAATTCGTCTTAGCGAGTCCTGAACGACCTCGGTCGGACTCAGCTTATTCTCAGAAATCAGTTGGCGAATCTCAGTTGCTGAAAGATGGTGCATCGGTTCATTTGCCCTCAAATAATCCGGTCATGCCGCAACTTGTCGACTTGCTCTTTGCTGTATCCCAGCTCACGGATGATCTCGTCATTGTGCTCACCGAGCAACGGTGCCGGTCGACGGTATGAAACGGGTGTAGCACTCAGATTTATCGGGTTGCCGAGCATCTTCAATGCGCCCAATGCCGGGTGCTGTAATTCTACGACCATGCCGCGGGCAAGCATCTGTTCCTGCGACAAGCTGCTCTCCGGCCGCAGAATGGGTCCGCACGGGATGTTGGCGTCATTGAGTAATACCAGCCATTCGCTTGAACCCCGCTGCATAAATGTCTCGGACAGCAACCGCACGAGTACATCACGATTCCTCAGCCTATCTTTGTTGGTCGCAAATTCCTTCTGCTCAGCCAGTCGGGGGAGATCAAGGGCGCCGACAAGGGCCTGCCACAAACGCTCACTTCCCACCGCAACGATGATCCAGTCATCCCTGGTCGGGAAGGGCTGGTACGGCACGATGGACGGATGTGCATTGCCGAGCTTTGCAGGCCGTTCTCCGGCTGCAAGATAATTGCTGGCCAGATTGGAAAGCCAGGTGGCCTGGGCGTCAAGTAACGCCATGTCGATCGCCTGGCCAACGCCGGTTTGCGCACGGGAATACAGGGCAGTCACGATCGCGAGCGCAGTGTAAATCCCGGCGGTTAGATCCGCAATCGGTGTGGGGAAACGCGTCGGCGGACTCGTGTCTTCCCCGGTAATGTACATAGTTCCGCTCATCGCCTGCGCGATGATGTCATACCCGGGCCGTTCGGCCAGAGGCCCCGAGTAACCGAAGCCCGAAATGCCGGCCCAAACCAGTTTCGGGTTAAGGCCCAGGATTGTCGCCTGATCCAGTCCAAGCTTCTTCCGGGTCACTTGCCGCGGTACATTGTGCACCAGGACATCCGATTGCCGGATCAAGCGGTGCAGAATTTCCCTACCGGCCGCGGTGCTCAGGTCCAGGGTCAGCCCGCGCTTGTTGCGGTTGGTGCCCAGGAAGTACGCGCTTTCCTCCCCCACGAACGGAGGGCCCCAGCCGCGTGACATATCGCCGCCGTCGGGCCGCTCCACTTTGATGACATCCGCACCGAGGTCGCCGAGGAGTTGCGTGCAGTACGGCCCGGCAAGTGCGGTCGTGTGATCGACGACATGAATGCCAGCAAGTGCCCCCGGGTTAGACGCTGTTTTCTGCATGCTTAGTCGAATCCGTATTCTTCATAAATTGCCTGGCGGCCACTGCGGAGGGATCTTTCTGGATTGAATCCTGTGCGGCGAACGCGGCGGGACCTGTTCCAGTAAGCACTCATCCTGAATGCGGATAATCGTCAGATCTGTGCTCAATGGCCAGATGGGTGCCTGAATTTTCAGAGAAATGGAAAAAACCGGCTTGACCGCTAAGCCGGTTTCATGCTACTATTGTTTGCGCTAGTCTTCCAGAAAGGCAACTGCGCGACAAAATGCTGCTTCCCCGCCTTTAAACTTCCAGGGAAAGACACCAAGGTTCATCCGTCGGTTCTGTAATTCCGGCGCAGCCAGATCGCCGCCGAGATTTTCCACGTGCATACAATTGTGAGGAAAAAGCGCATTGTGCGTCAATTGGTAGGCGTCATCTGGGAAGATTTCAGTCATGCCCTGGTCGCCGAACTTCTCGGCGCACTTGGCCTGTACGCGGTCGCAATGGCCGTGCATACCTTTTCCAAGGAAACGCCCGATGGGCAGATTCATCGGGTGGTCGGTTGAAATCTCATCGACGCCCCAGATGTGGACTTTCTTGTCAAGCAACCACTGCACCATGTCGGGGTGAGCGCCCGGATGCATGTGAATGTACTTCTCCTCATCAGGTTCCGAACCGAATTGGGCATACTTGTGCCAACCGGTGTGCAGCAGTACGATATCCCCGTCACGAACCTCGACGCGATCTTCGATCATTTTGGGAGTATAAGCGGCCAGCTCATCCATTTCGTCCGTCAGATCCACGATGACGCCGGTATGATACAGCCACTCCAGTGGGATCTCGTCGATGGTCATTCCGCCGGTAACGAAATGGCGTGGCGCATCGAGATGTGTTCCCATGTGGTTGGAGGTTTGAATGTACTGTGCATTCACTCCGTGCTCAGCTTTGCGCTTTATGTATTTAACCTCGAAAGGCGGATAGTATGGCCAAAACGGCGCATCTTGATTGAGTGGTTGCGATAGATCATAAAGTTTCATCAGGCCTCCCGGGTCATTTTTAAAAGATTGAGTTTGCCGGCGAAGCGATTAGCACTCCTCGCCGCCAGGCGCTCGCCAATATCATGGCTGCTACTGCAATATAATCGGTCAGGGCCTGTAATTCAAGGAGTTTGCTGGATTCCTCTGATGGGTGCGCGGGCTCTCCGAGCAAAAGAGCTATTCCTCATCGAAAACTGCACGGAACGTTCAGCGCCTGGCCCGGAGTCTGCAAGCCGGCATCCGGACAAGCGGCAGTGGATCTTGCGGGTGACCGGAAACTGATCCATGGAAGGTGTTCTCAAACTTGATTGCCTGGCCCGTCTGCTGCCAACCGTGCGGGTTTCATCAAGACCAGGTAGACGCCAAACGCAACTATCGCCGCTGAGAACCAGGCGCCGTTAAACAGGAAGACCAGAGCGGGGACGACTTTACCGATGAGGGCCGCAAAGATTCCTGCGAAAATAGCGATCATCGCTTTAGGGTTGAACCCTCTTGAAAATGCATACTCGCCTGACTCAGAATAAAGATCCGGCAGGTTGAGATTTCTCTTCCTGATGACCACGTAGTCACACATGATAATGCCGATCGCTGCTCCGAGCAGGCCGGAATAGGTGATCAGCCACGCCTGGTACATTTCCAGAAGCTTCCAGGGAAAAATCAAGATGCCAATTATCCCGGCGATGAGTCCGCCCATTCTGAAAGTGATTTTTTTGGGCGCCAGATTCGAAAAGCTGTTGGCGGGCGAAACGACGTTTGCGGCAATGTTCGTACTGAGCGTGGCAATGAGCAGAACCAGCATCACCAGAATGCCAAGAAGGGGGCTGTCATTCTCACTCGTGAGTTTTGCGAGTAACGTTACCGGATTCCAAATCGCCTCCCCGTACAGGATGAGGGTTGCGCTGGTAACCGCCACGCCGATGAACGCGAACAGTGGCATAGTGGTTAGCAGCCCGATGCCCTGGCCCAGCATTTGGTCTCTCTGGCTGCGCGCAAAGCGGGTAAAGTCCGGGATATTCATGGAAAGCGTTGCCCAGAAACCCACCATCGCGGTCAGCCACGGGATGAAAAGCTTCAGGAAAAACTGCCCCCCCGAGAGGGCGGTCTGATTCTGAATCAATTCGTCCGACCTGTTCAGAATAACGCCGAGACCGCCGACTTTCCGGGCGGCCCAGATAAGCAAAACGATGCCCATCACGATCAGGAAAGGTGCGGCAACTGTTTCCATCCATTTGATCGATTCCGTGCCGGCCCAGACAAAGTACATGTTCATCAGCCAAAAGATGAAAAAACCGAGGAAGTGCGGCAGGCTGTAACCCATGAAGGAGGCACCGTGACCAAGCAAACTCCAACCGGGCCAGAGCGCGCTAATGATTTCGTGAATCGCAAGACCGCCGATCCAGGTCTGAATGCCGAACCAGCCGCAGGCGATCAGGGCTCGCATGATGGACGGAATGTGCGCGCCGCGAATCCCGAACGAAGACCGAACAAACGCAGGAAAAGGGATGCCGTACTTCGTTCCGGCATGGCCGCTGATCATCAGAGGGACGAGCACGACCGCATTTCCGAGAAAAATCGCGGCCAGGCTCTGCCACCAGTTCATCCCGGACCCAATCATGCTGGCGGCCAGCATGTAGGTCGGGATACACACGCTCATGCCCACCCAAAGCGACGCGATATTCCACAGGGTCCAGGTACGTGCGGCGACTGGCGTTGGCGCCAGGTCGGCATTAATGAGTTGGCTGTCGGGGAGATCTTCGCGTTGAATCATGTCAATTCCGGTCAATGAAAGTGGCGTCGTTCGGGGCTGCGGCCATATCGAAAGAGCGATTAACTAACATTTATCACTTCGGATTAAGGTCATTCTGAGTGCAAGGTCACGGATTGTCCGATCAGGAAATTCATGGCAGCGCGAAGAATCTTCGGGTGGCTGGGAGATTCTTCGCACACAGTCGGTCCTGGGCCCAAACACAGAATTCTGCACTGCGTGCTCAGAATGACATCTAAGCAACTGTTTAGAATATAGATATGCTATTGATCAATACTAAAGAGCGATTGCAGACTGATCTCTGGCATCTACGATTTCAGGTTCTCCTGGTTGAGTCCTTTTAACTCATCCCGGACGAACTCACCGTCCTTCCGCAGCAGTTCGTCGTCGAAGTAGATCTCGCCGCCGCCAAACCCGGGCGTTTGGATTTGAACCATATCCCAATGCACGGTGGAGCGGTTGCCGTTGTCCGCATCGTCGTAAGCGTTTCCTGGTGTAAAGTGAAACGACCCGGCAATTTTTTCATCGAACAAGATATCGAGCATCGGCGTCGTGATGTACGGATTAAAACCGATAGCAAATTCCCCGATAAACCTTGCGCCTTCATCAGCATCCAGGATCTGGTTTAGCCTTTCCGAGTTGTTTGCGGTTGCTTCAACTATCCGGCCGGCCTCAAACCGCAAGCGCACATCACTAAAGGACGTACCCTGGTAGATAGTATTGGTGTTGAATTGGATTACGCCGTTCACCGAATCGCGCACCGGCGCGGTGAAACACTCCCCATCAGGAATATTATGCGTTCCGGCACACGAGATGACCGGAATATCCTTTATACTGAACCTCAAATCCGTACCCTGTCCGGTTATCCGCACTGCGTTGGTTTTTTCCATCAGGGCCTGCAAGGGCCTGGCGGCCACTTCCATTCTTTGGTAGTCGAGGGTGCAAACATCAAAGTAGAAATCTTCGAATGCCTCTGTGCTCATTTTGGCCTGTTGCGCCATCGAAGATGTCGGCCAGCGCAGAACAACCCACCTGGTTTTCGGAACGCGCACATCGAGGTGGACCGGTTGTAACCAGTCCTGTTCATAGCGCCGCATAGCATCGCTGGTGACATCAGACATCTCACTAATATTGTGATTGCCCCTCAGTCCCATGTAAGCCTGTACGCGTTTCATTCGGTAGCTCTCGTATTGGCCTATCGCCTGCAAGCCCTCAGCTCCGGCACCTCGAATCACTTCACGCTGGATCTTGCTGTGTTTCACCGTAACCTGGGGGATGCCGCCAGCCTCCCGGATGCGGCGGATGAGGGCAATGACCATGGCATCGGGAATCTCAGAGGCTTCAATGAGGACGTTGTCGCCGGGTTGTACCCGGGTGGAATGTGCTACCAAAACTTCGGCCAACTTCTGCATACGCGGGTCTTGCATAGTGTCTCCGTGCTGTGTGAAAAGTCCTTTTCTCGAATCAGCGAAGGTGCAAAATAAAACGGACTAATTCAAGTTTCATCTCGATACCCAAGTCTCGGTGCAGAACCGTTGCATATAAAAACAGTGACGGTTATATTACTCACCCTATCATACTTCAAAAATATTGGAACAACCCTATGCAACAATACCTGGACCTGGTGGAGCGGGTCCTCAGCAAAGGAACGCTGAAACAAAACCGCACCGGCGTCGACACTATCTCCACTTTTGCGGAATTCTACCGGGTGAATTTGCAGGAAGGCTACCCCCTGCTAACCACCAAGAAAGTGAATTTCAAGGCCATGCTCCACGAAGTTTTCTGGTATCTTTCCGGTGATGATCACATCCGAAATCTACAGAAACACACCAAAATCTGGGATGCATGGGCGGATGACGCGGGCAACCTGGAAACAGCTTACGGGCGCTACTGGCGCAGATACCCGATACCCGAAACGAGTGCCGCCAGCGGCGCGGAGGTCTTTCTGAGCGAGAATCAGGCGCACGTTAACCGGGAGAAGGACGGCTCTCTTTCATTCGATCAAATCGGATGGGCCATAAGTGAACTGCGCCGGAACCCTGATTCGCGGCGCATCGTCATCAATGCCTGGCACCCTGCAAATGCCGCCGTCAGCAAACTGCCGCCGTGCCACTCCTTCTGGGTGCTCAACGTTCAAGACGGCCACCTCAACTGCCACCTGACTCAGCGTAGCGCCGACATCGCCATCGGGGTTCCGTTCAACCTGGCCTGCTACGCGCTCCTTACCGAGGCAATCGCACAGGAAGCCGGGCTAATCGCCGGCGAGTTCGCCCACACCCTGGTCGATGCCCACATTTACGTCAACCACATCGAGGAACTTAAGGCACAACTGCAACGAAAGCCGCTGCCTTTACCCCAACTCGAGATAGCAGGCAAGCCCTTCGACCAACTCGGTTTCGACGACTTTCAACTGGTCGGATACGAACACCACGACGCCATCAAGTTTAGTGTGGCTGTGTGATGCGCAAGCCTGAGGTCATCCTGATCGCCGCAATTGCGCAGCGCAACAGGGTCATCGGCAAGAATGGGGAATTGCCGTGGCATATTTCAGAGGACCTGAAAAGGTTTAAACGTCTGACGCTTGGCCACCCTGTCTTGATGGGCCGCAAAACATTTGAATCAATTGTCGCCCGGCTCGGCGGGCCGCTGCCGAAACGACGAAATATGGTGCTAACTTCACTCCCCGAAATCCCCGGGCAGAGCGTCGAAGTCTACCCGGCCCTCCAACCGGCCATCACCGCAGCCGCTGACGAAGCACAAATCGCGATCATTGGCGGCGAGTCAGTCTACCGCGAAGCCTTGCCTCTGGCGGACCGGTTGGAGCTTACAATTGTGCAGGGAGATTATGACGGCGACGCCTTCTTTCCGGAATACGAACACCTGATCGGACAGCTTTTCCACAGATCCGCCAGCGAAGCCCATAGCGGATTTACCTTCGAGACCTTCGTGCGAATAGAAAAACCGTAACTCTGTGTTGGTTGCAGAAAGCGTTTAGGTTTGCGGAGACACCTTGGAGCGTATGGTAGGTTGGGGTACGGGAGCAGATTGTCCTTGTTCTTCCCGGGCCTGAGCGCGCGCCAATGCTATGCGGAAATGTTGCAGCTTCATGTCCGCAAGGATGGCAGCCAGCCTGGGCAAAAATATCGGCTGCGTACACACTTTTACCCGGTTCGCTTTGATGGCAGCGAACACCGCTTTCATGGTCAGGTCCTCCGTCTGGATGGTGGAATGGCACAGGGCAAAGTACTTAAGAACGTGGCAATCTGAATTCCCCACCAGGGGCAAGCCCTTTTCCTTTGCGAGTTTTACAGCGCGGCGGTTCAGGTTGAAGAATCTTGAGTAGAAGAACGAAAACTCCAGAGCATCAAAAAGCTCCAGGTGCTCGAGGAGTTTACCTTCCAGGCAGGTTGCGGCTTTAAAAAACGGGTGGGGCGCGATCACGAAAGCGCCGTCGTCTTTGGCCGCACGCACTTCTTCAAATGTCCTGATTTTTTCCGATACCCGGTTGGCATTTAGCAAGAGAACGTGTTTGCCCTCTACTTTCCTTTCGATGCCCGGAATAAGCAGGACGCCCAGGTCGGCCGCAAACCGTCTGAGGGAATGCGAAAATGTAAACGTGTCGTGATTGGTGATGGCAAGCGCCTTAAACCCCTCCTTGGCAGCGTGCATAATCAACTCTTTTTCACTATACCCGATGGCATCGTGGCGGTCACCGGAAGTGTGCAAATGGAAATCAGTCTTAATTGTTATCATAATCGAATCCCTGCAATGCAGCCTTGTTGAGACGCTTTTTACTTTATCGTCCCCAAAATCACAAACTGCTGGGCCGTGCACAGGTTTTAGTTTTTGAAAGAAACGGCGGACAGCGTCGGAAGTCAGAGCTAATAAAGGGTAATGTACTCAATGTCTCGCGTTTTGCAGACCATTATGACAATAGTTTTTGTTTAGCTGCAGGAAATAAACATTTGAGGACTAAAAAATGGCGGAAATGCCATGAGAGAGAGACGAGCTTATCCCTCAGCACAAGGGGCGGCGCGCGGCCTAAAAAACTGCGGCGGGATTAGCCCTGTCACGAGGGGCTAACCCTGGGCCGCATCTCCTGAATATTGCGTCTCGGAACTGGGTCACAGGCGAAGCGACACGCTCTCCGCATGCCTTACAAACCGGTCAAACATTAACCAATGGCATCGTAGTATTCCGGACGCCGGTCCACAAACATGTCATTTACCGGAGTAATGTGCTTGTCGTTTGCAAGATCAGGCTCAATTTCGGTGATGAAAAGCGTCTCGCGTTGTGCTCTCGCCCGGTGTAAAAGCCGGCCGCGCGGCGCAACGATCTGGCTCTGGCCGGTAAAGCGCAACTCACCATGCGGTCGCTTGTCCGCGCCGAAGCGGTTGGCGGTAATAGCAAAAACGCTGTTCTCCAGGCAACGGGTGAGCATGGATTGCTGGCAGTAGTTCAGCACCAGGTTGGAAGGATGGCAGAGGACCTGCGCCCCTAAAAGAGAGAGGCAGCGCGCCACCTCCGGGAAAACCCAGTCAAAACAAACCATGATTCCGATCTTGGTCCCACGAACCTCCTGCACCGACAGCGGGGTGTCGCCGGGCTCGAACAAGTTCTTTTCGCCGCTAAACAGATGCAGCTTGCGGTAGATGTGCAGCAAGCCGGCGGGCCCGATTAGGCAAGCACTGTTGAACAACTTTTCGTGCCGCTTTTCCGCGAACCCGGCAACCAAATGGATGTTGCGCTCCTTGCAGAGTTCCTGCAGGCTGTCCAGAGTTGCGGACCGCTCCGGGTCCTCGGCCAGAGCGCCCACCTCCGCACGATTCTTAAAATGGTATCCCGTGAATGCCAGCTCCGGCAGCACCACCAGGTCAGCCTCGA
>JAJDAD010000108.1 GCA_029262055.1 Candidatus Zhuqueibacterota bacterium | reverse complement strand
CCTGGTCGTCGCTTGGCGCCGGCGTCGACAACATCGTCACCGCCATTGCACTCGACGGTAGCGACGTGTACGTTGTGGGGAACTTCACGACGGCCGGCGGCATTTCTGCGAACAGAATTGCAAAGTGGGACGGCAATGCCTGGTCGACACTGGACGGCGGCCTCGACAACGATGTGCATGACATCGGTATCGATGGCGCGAAAATATTTGTGACCGGTCGCTTTGCGACAGCGGGGCCCGTCGTTGCTCCTTTCGTGGCGCAGTGGGATGGCAGCAAATGGCTGAACCTCGGCTCCGGCCTCGACAATACCGGCTGGACCATCGCTGCCGGCGCAGATCAGGTTTTTGTCGGCGGCGATTTCACGCAGGCAGGAGACAAGTCTGCTGCAAAAATTGCGCTGTGGGGCAATGCGAATCTGCTACCGGTCGCACAGGATGACCAGGCCACAACTTCTATCGAACAGCCGGTGGCCGTCAACGTTATCGACAATGACAGCGATCCTGACGGCAGCTTAAACCCGGCGTCCGTGAACATCGCAACAAGCCCGGCGAACGGAACGGCGGTGGCCGGCCCGAACGGGAGTGTGACCTACACACCGGCCAACGGTTTCATTGGCCAGGATACATTTACCTACACGGTGCTGGATAATCTTGGCGCCCGGTCGAATGTCGCAACCGTCGCCGTAACCGTGAACGACCAGCAGGTGCTGCGGACCTTCACCTTTGTGCCCACCGATGACGGGCAGGTAAAGGTCACCAGCGCAGAAAGGAACTACGGATCGAAAACAACTGCAAAGGTCGAGGCTGGGAAGTTTAACACATTTTTTAAATTCAACCTGGTTGGATTGCCCGGGAATGTAAGCTCTGCAAAGCTGCAACTGGTTGCAGGAGACAACGAAAATGACGGCAGCAGCAACGGCGGTACGGTTTTTTCGGTATCCAACAGTTTTTCCAGCAGTAATGGCCCGTGGACGGAAGACGCCCTGACCGCGTCGAATGCGCCCGAAATAGATGGGAACGGGCTTAGTACCCTGGGGGCAGTACAACCGAGCGCTACGGTCGAATTCGATGTCTCGTCAGCGGTAAGCGGCAACGGCGTACTTAGCTTCGCCATCACTTCGACGTCTCTTGACCAGGTCAAGTACTTTATGAAAGAAGGTACTTCACCTCCGAAACTACTCGTAACGGCCCTGTCCACGGGCGGCAACACGCCGCCGGTGGCCAGGGATGACACAGTTGAAGTTGTGAAAAATGTCTCCGGCGTTGCCAATATCCTAGCAAATGACACCGACCTGGATGGCGCTGTCGACCATAGAACGATTAGCATCACGACGCCGCCGGCTAACGGCACGGTTGGCGTCAATCCCAATTCGGGCATCGTGACGTACACGCCCAACGTCAACTTTCAGGGACAGGACAGCTTTGTGTA
Source organism: Candidatus Zhuqueibacterota bacterium (assembly GCA_029262055.1). GTDB lineage: Bacteria > Zhuqueibacterota > Zhuqueibacteria > Oceanimicrobiales > Oceanimicrobiaceae > JAJDAD01. Next base: position 26,144 of record JAJDAD010000108.1, on the reverse strand, counting down.
CACGGTCAAAGATGAGCAGGGCGCCACCTCGAATGCTGCGACAGTCGTACTCAACGTCGGAGAAGTCGCGGCGCCGGGCCCGGGTTCGTTGACTCTAAACCCGACCGATGACACCTACGTCCGTTCTTCCCGCGGAACGACCAATTACGGCGATCTGGCGGAGATGGTAGTCCGCAAGGCGTCGGCCAAGTTCAGGACGTTCCTGAAGTTCGATGTGCAAGGCATCACGGCTCCCGTCACTGGCGCTACCCTGCGTTTGTTTGTGGGCGACGCCAGCGGCGATGGCGGCCGCATCTTTGTGGCCTCAAATAATCTGAACGGCTCGACCACGGCCTGGACCGAAGAGAATATGGTTTGGGACAATGCCCCGGACGTCGACGGTACACAATTGAGCAGCCTCGATGCTGTGACGGCGGGCGAGGTTGTTAACTTTGATGTGACGAGCGCCATCAACGCGGACGGGACGGTGAGTTTCGCCATTGTCAACAGTTCGGTAGATGCTGCAAAATATCAATCGAAGGAGGGCGCCAATCCGCCGGAGCTGATCGTCAACACTGGCACAGTTACAGCCGCAGCGTCCGGCTTGGAGGAGACGGTTCTGCTCAGTGTCGAGGAAACCCAGATTCAGATGCCCACGGAATTTGCACTGCAGCAAAACTATCCCAATCCGTTCAACCCGGAGACGACCATCCGCTACGCATTACCGGAAGAGGCGGACGTCAATATTCGGATTTACAACGTGGTCGGACAACTGGTGCGGACGCTGGTGGACGAAAAGCAAAAGGCAGGTTTCAAGAACGCGCGCTGGGCGGGCAAAAATGACCAGGGCGTAGGGGTTAGCAGCGGGATTTACTTTGTGCGAATGAACGTAAACCAGCACCGGTTTGTGAACCGGATTTTGTTACAAAAGTAGGGGTAACTGTCTTTCAGATTCGCCGGCATTAGCAGACGGGGGGGTGCGAATGCCGGCGAGTTGGGTCCTAGGTCCTTCTCTCGGCCAAAGAGCCTCCACGCGAACTGTTTCTGCACGTTAACTTTCTGCAACATACTATTATTGCAGGTATTCGTACTTGTAGTATTTCTGACATCGGTCATCCCTTTTGTAGAAATTCAACTTGAAGAGCGTGCGGTAGCGGGATGCAGGATTTCACAATTTCCTCCCAAGGTTTGTTTTCCTTCACGGACATCCGTAGTTGGTTGGGTCCCGTTGGACCCGGGAATCGTTTTCTTTCAAATCTCCACAGCAGATATCCAGATTCAGATCCTGACGGGAAAATCCTTCTGAGGAGCGTTGTCCGCAATACACAATCAGGCCTTGGCAGCATCGATGTTAGTAGCACCTCCGCAATAACCCACACACAACGCGCCCCTCTTCCCTACAAAGTCCAGGTATTATTCTCGTTCCTCAAATTGTTTGCTGCAATCATTGCTTCGCTCGATGGTTGCTGTGAAAGGATTTTCTCCAGCGGTTCGGCTTTGTGCCAAACCAGTTCACTCCGCTTTCTAACTGAGGGCATACGACATGGGAAATTTGATGGTCAATTCGAAGTGCGGCAAATTGTTGTCATTCCTTCTTTTTTCGGCATTGCTTCTTAGCGTAAAAGCTGTATCTGGGCAAAACTTTGTGGCTCAGCCTGAGATTTTCAGTTTTAGTTCTCCTGAAGTCGGGGTTGGGAGTTTCGGTGGACATGTCGCTGTCATAACTGATATTAATGAAGATAATGTGTCGGATTTCGCGATCACTGCTGCTGGGCAAGTTTATATCTATAGCGGTACAGATTCAAGGCTTTTCTTCCAACTGGCGTTACCCGATAAAATTGGTGGGGCGCATTTTGGTAGCTCAGTTGCCGATGCAGGAGACGTTAACGCCGATGGAACTACTGATATCATTGTTGGTGCATACGGAGTCCAAACCGCTATCGGCATTGGTAAAGCTTACGTATTTAGTGGAACCGACGGCAGCTTGTTGACGGAACTAAGTTCACCAAATAGCAGCCGGGAGCCTGGTAGATTCGGCGACCTGGCGATAAGTGGCTTGGGAGATACAAACCAAGATGGAAGCTCTGACATTGCGGTGGGAGCCTGGGCAGAAAACCCTTCTGGTGAATACATAGCTGCCGGAAGAGTCCACGTTTTCAATGGTGCCGATGGTCGCTTACTATACTCATTGACTGCACCTAACGAGAGACGGGGTGGAGCCTTTGGCGTGTCAATGTCCTCTATTGCGGACATTAGTGGAGATGGCATTGGAGATCTATTGGTTGGATCACAGGAGGATGATGACGGCCCCGATGGCACCGGCGCTGTCTACGCATTTAGTGGGTCAGATGGGAGACTATTACTCACGCTTACCCACCCAGATGGAAAGATTGACAGTAAACTTGGGGCGGCGGTAACCGGAATCCCTGATATCAATGAAGACCAAATCCCGGATATCGTTGCTGGTGCAAAGGGAATAAGTCAAGTGCCGGGAGACTTCGCCAATGGTGAAGCCTACGTTTTCAGTGGTCTAGATGGCTCTCTACTTTTTCGATTGCAGTCACCACATCCAGAGAATCTTGGACTATTTGGTTTCGCGGTTTCTCCTATGATGGATCTGAACAATGATTCGTTTTCGGAGATAGTTGTAGCGGCACCGGGCGAGCTAAGGAGTACGCTAAATCCGAGGTGGGCAGCTGGCCGAGTTTATGTGTTTAGTGGATTTGATGGCTCTCTATTGCTCGAACTGTTGTCACCAAACAACTCTGAAAAGCATGGTTTCTTTGGCCTCAGTATGAGCCACAGGCCAGTTCAAAGTAAGGCGGGGTTGCGGCGAATATTGATAGGTGCACCAAGCGAAAAAGGATTCTCAGGGCGAGCTCACGTTTTCTCATTCAATGCACCGCCTGCAGTAACATTTTTTTCTACCGATGACGCGCAGGTCAAGCATCGGTCACCGCAAAACAACTACGCATTAAAGCCTACCGCCAAAGTCGAAAAAGACAAGTTTACTACATACCTGAAATTTGCAGTCACTGGGATGACACAAAACATAACCAGTGCAAGAGTACGCCTACAGGTTGCCGAGGGGAGCACAGACGGCAGCAACAGCGGCGGAAGCATCCATTTGGTCCCAAACAATCACAGGGGTACAAAAGACCCGTGGACGCAATGGAGCCTGAATTTCAGCAACGCTCCCGAGGTTGCAGGAACCTCTCTGGATGACCTGGGACCGGTTGAACCCAACCAAATCGTCGAGTTCAATGTTACTTCTGCCATAATCGGCAACGGGACATACAGCTTCGCGATAACGAGCGCTTCAGATGATCAGGTCAAGTACTTCACACGAGAAGGCAAGGCCAAGCCTGCCTTGATTATTGAGTATGCCACTGAGACTCCCTTGCCACCACCGGTTGCCGTGAATGATAAAGCTCCCACCAAACAAAGCACCCCTATCCGTATCGATGTGACAGGCAATGACTTCGCCCAAAATAGCACCATAGATGTCACGACAGTCAAAGTCACAACTCCCCCAAACAACGGCTCAGCCGCAGTTGATGGAGCCACAGGTGTCGTCACCTACACACCGAACTCGGGCTTTGTCGGGGTAGATTCTCTCAAATATACAGTCCGGGACAAAGCCGGGGTCATGTCCAATGAAGCCACTGTATGGATTACCGTTTTTCTTACGGTTATTCCGCCGATTGCTGGACATGATAACGCTCTCACCAACCCAGGCATTAGCGTGGCCATCGACGTGACAGCAAATGACTTTGCCGAGAATGGAAGCATAGATGTGACAACCGTCAAGGTCACGGCTCCTCCCATCGGTGGTGCGGCCACAGTTGATGGAACCACCGGCGTTGTCACTTACAAGCCCAAACCAGGCTTTGTCGGGGTAGATTCTCTCGAGTATAGAGTCCGGGACAAAGCTGGGGTCATGTCCAATGAAGCCACGGTGACAATCGACGTTATCGGCGAATTGTTCACAGATGTAACCACTCAATTGGGAGTGGGAGACGCGGGCAGCAGTCACGGCCTTGCCTGGGGCGACTATGACAACGACGGGGACCTGGATTTGGTCATAGCAAACTACGGCAGTGAAAACACCTTTTATCGAAATGAGGATGGGAAAAGCTTTGTCGAAATTGCTTCACAATTAGGTTTGAATGATAGTAACCGTTCTTTGGGGGTTTCATGGGGAGACTTCAATAATGACGGATGGTTGGATTTGTACCTGGCAAATGACACTACTCCAAACCGGCTCTATCAAAATGTGGCAGGAACGTTTACTGAAGTTGGGCTGGCCATGGGAGTCAGCGATAATGGTGATTCTTATTGTGGTGTTTGGGGTGATTATGACGGTGACGGGGATTTAGATCTATACGTGGTTAACTTCAAAGCCCCCAACCGGCTTTATCGCAATGACCAGACTCGCTTCACGGATGTAGCGGTCGACTTGGATGTTGTTGATGTTCCAGGTATGAGAAGCCGTTCAGCGCAATGGGTTGATTATGACAACGATGGGGATCTTGACCTCTCAGTAGCAAATTTCGACGAGTTAAGCCGGCTCTACCAAAATGATGGGGGAAACTTCAAAGATGTTGCAGGTGCTGTGGGCATAGTCTCCAACAGGGCAATGGCCGTCGAGTGGGCAGATTTCGATAATGATGGCGACTATGATTGTTACCTTGTTGTACGTGATGGATTACCAAACAAATTATACTCAAATGATGCCGGTTCTTTTACCGAAGTTGCAGCTCAATTTGGTGTAACCGGAATTGATAGTATCGATGGAAATTCTGCAAGCTGGGGTGACTATGACAATGATGGTGACTTAGATCTATTTCTTTCTCTTAAAGATGCGCCGAACCTGCTCTACAGAAACGATGGCTCAACTTTTAGGGAGATTGGGCAACAAGTTGGATTGACGGACATTGCACGTAGCGTTGGCGTGGTGTGGGGCGATTATGACCAAGATGGTGATTTAGACTTGTATGTAGCTAATCGTTTCGATGGACCATCAAGTGTCAATCGCCTCTACCGCAATGACGTGACCAACAACAATCACTGGCTAACCCTCAATCTTGTCGGCACGCAAAGCAATCGTTCAGCAATCGGAGCAAATGTACGAGTTATTAGAGGTAATAAAACACAACTGCGCCAGGTTAGTGGAGGCTCTGCTTTCGGTTCTCAGAATTCGTTGCCACTTGAACTCGGCCTGGGCATTTCGACAGTCGTTGATTCAATTGAAATTGAGTGGCCAAGTGGAGTGCGCAGGGTTATGACTGAAGTGGGTGCTAACCAGTACTTAACTGTAGTGGAAAACATCCGGCCCACCGCAGTAGATGACTTTGCGGGAATGAGCATTGGGCATGGAATTAGCATCCGTGTAGTTGACAATGATTTCGACACTGATGGCAGCCTTGACCTCAGTAGTCTCAGAATCACCGGGCATCCATCGCATGGGTTAGCAGAAGTCAACACCCAAACGGAAATCCAATACATTCCCGAGCACCTCTTCGCTGGGAATGACACAGTGCGCTACAAGATCAGCGACAACGTTGGTGCATCCTCGAATGAAGCAATTGTAGTTATAAACATAAAAGAGTCCGGAGGAACCCAACCTTTTACCTTCCTGCCAACTGACGACGCACAGGTCAAGCTCAGTAAGAAGAAAAAGAACTACGCCACCAAAACCACGGCGAAAGTCGAAAAGGCCAAATTCAACACCTACCTGAAGTTTGACGTGACCGGCCTGAGCGGTTCGGTCAAATCTGCGAAGCTGCAACTGACCGTTGGCGATGCAAAGTCAGACGGCAGTGCCTCCGGGGGTTCCGTGCACTCGGTGGCGAACTCATTTCTCGGCTCGAACGACGCGTGGACTCAGCGGAAACTGACGTCGGGCAATGCACCGGCAATCGGCAATTCACCGTTACAGACAGTGGGTGCTGTCAGCCCGAACACACTTGTGGAGTTCGATGTCACGAACGTGATTTTTGGCAATGGCGCATTCAGCTTCGCTTTGACCAGCAACTCCTCCGACCAGGTCAAATACTATACCCGTGAAGGAAAACTACCACCCCAGTTGATCATTGAAGTCGGGTCAGGTGGCGGCGATTCAAACCAACCACCCGTGGCCTTCTCTGACAGCTTATTTGTAGAAGAGAACGTCGCCAAGGTATTCGATCCGCTGGCCAACGACCAAGATACGGATGGCACGATAAGGCGGAACTCATTGACAGTCACTAAGGAGCCATTAAACGGCATCGTACAAGTGAATCCGCATTCCGGGATTGTCACCTTCACTCCGAACCAAGACTTTACCGGTCTTGATTCCTTTAAGTACAGAGTCCAGGACAACGAGGGCCTCGCCTCCAACGAGGCCACGGTCGCAATACGGGTTGGCGGTTCGGCGCCAGCGGAGACTCTGACATTCGACATAGTCTCCGATGCGTACGTACGCTCCACCCGGCCGACCCGGAATCACGGTTCGTCACCTGAGTTGCGTGTGCGGCAATCCAAGGCGGACTACAATATCTACCTCAAGTTCAAAGTCGAGAATCTGACCGGATCGGTCGCTGGTGCAAGAATCAGGCTGCACACCTTCGACGGCAGCAAGGATGGCGGCACCGTTCATTCGACTTCAAACAACTTTAAGGACTCGACAGTGCCATGGGATGAAGCGACCCTGATCTGGAACAATGCGCCTGACGTCACGACCGGACCACTGAGCGCGGTTGGCGCCGTAGATGCAGGACAAATCGTTGAGTTTGATGTAACACAGGCCATGCAGCGCGAGGGTCTTTACAGTTTCGTGATCAGCAGCACATCGTCCAACTCAGCGCGCTACGACTCGAAAGAGGGCGCTAATCCCCCGCAGCTCATCGTAGAGACCGGCGGTCCGACATCCGTAAGCCGTCCGGTGGTGAAGGATTTGCTTGTGCGCAATTCGGAAGTGCTGACGCCGGAGTTACTGCCGCAAGAGTTCTCGCTGGATCAAAACTACCCAAATCCGTTCAACCCGGAAACGACGATACGTTACGCCTTGCCGGAGGAAGCGCACGTGACGATTCAGATCTTCAACCTGCGGGGGCAGTTGGTGCGCACCCTGGTAGATCGGGAAGAGGAAGCGGGTTTTCGGAATGTGAGATGGGCGGGCAAAAACGACCAGGGCGTCGCCGTCAGCAGCGGGATTTATTTTGTACGAATGAACGCGAATCAGCACCGGTTTGTGAACCGGATTTTGTTGCAGAAGTAGGGTTACTTTGACAATTGCCGGACCAGGTCTTCCCACTCCCGATCCAGCGGGGACTCAGGCATGGGCTCCCCGGCACGGCGGTACCAGAAGGCCGCGTTGGCGACGTCGCCCTCCTTGCGGTGTAAGTAGGCGTGTACCCATGAAGCCTGCCAGCTGTCGATGGCCTGCACTATCTGGTGTGCTGTGTCCCAATCGTCGTTAGCATCGTGCCACAGTGCTTGCAGAACGGGGTTCAAGTCATCGGGAGACGGATGTTGTCGCAGGAACTTCTGTTTTGACACAGGCCGACCTCTGCTCGTTGCAGCGACTAAGTCATCTGCAGTTTTTGCCGCAAGTTCTCGATCATATCCTGAGTGATTCCGGATAAATCATATTCGTGCTGCCAGTTCCAGTCCTGTCGTGCACGGGAGTCGTCTATCACACGCGGCCAGGCGTCGGCAATCGCCTGCCGGAAGTCTGGCGCATAGTTGCAGAGAAATTCCGGGATATGTTTCCTGATTTCAGCTACCATTTCGGTCACGGTAAAACTGACGGCAGCCAGGTTGTAGCTGGTCCGCACTTTGACCTGCTCCTTTTCAGCCAGCATGATTTCGATAGCTGAGCGCACTGCATCTTCCATGTACATCATCGGCAGGCATGTTTCTTCGCGGACGAAACTCGTGTATACTTTGTTCCGGATTGCCTCGTAAAAAATCTCGACCGCATAGTCTGTTGTCCCGCCGCCTGGCTCAGTTTCATGACTGATGATACCGGGAAAACGAACGCTGCGCACGTCGACGTGAAACTTGTCAAAATAGTACTGGCAGAGCAATTCACCGGCTCGTTTAGTGATGCCGTACATGGTGTTGGGGTCGAGTATGGTATTCTGTGGTGTGTTGTCTTTCGGAGAATTTGGGCCAAACACAGCGATTGAGCTGGGCCAGAATATCTTGATCCCGGTTCCCCGCGCAATATCGAGCATGCTTTTCAACCCGCCCATATTCACGTCCCAGGTTTGATCCGGGTTGAGTTCTCCCCGGGCGGAAAGCAGTGACGCCAGATGAAAAATAGTGTCTATCCTGTACTTCTCGACTACCTGACGGATGGCCTCTTTATTGGTCGTATCAATGGTTTCGTGCGGAAATGCATAGGGCGGCAGGGCTGGCCGGATATCCAGGCCGACAATATTTTCAGGACCGACTTTTGCCAGCAATTTCTGACTCAGTTCTGTTCCAATCTGGCCATTGACGCCCGTGATCAAGATCTTGTTCATTGCAAATTACAGGTTGAGTTTATCCATCAACATTTTAACCGGCTTCGAGTTCTGCATGATATAGAAATGCACGGCAGGTACGCCCTTATTCAACAGTTCCTCAACCTGCCCGGCCGCCCAATTGACTCCGATTTCCATCACATGCTCAGGCTTAGCTGCGGCAACCTCGTCAGCCAGCCCTTCCGGAATGTTGACATGAAAATTCCGGGGGATTGACTTTAGATGATTCTTGTTTGTCAAGATCTTCAAACCTGGAATTACCGGAGCAGTCACTTCGGCAGACGCCACTTCTTCGGCGAAATTCAAAAACACTTTGTTGTCAAAAAACATCTGCGTTACGACGTAATCCGCTCCTGCTTCGATTTTCGTCTTCATGAACTGAATATCGGATTTGAGATTCGGCGCCTCAAAATGTTTTTCCGGATACCCGGACACGCCAACGCAGAAACCGGACGGCTCAGCGTCCAGCAGTCCCTCTTCAAGGTACTTGCCCGAGTTCATGTCTGCGATTTGCTGCACCAGCTCCACGGCGTATTCGTTCATGGTTCTACCGTGGTCGAGACGTTTGCGGTAGCCGCTGTCGTCGCCACGAATCGCGAGAACGTTTTCGATATCGAGGTATTGCAGCTCGATAAGCAAATCTTCAGTCTCCTCGCGTGTAAAGCCGAGACAAAGCACGTGCGGCACCGCATCTATGTTGTACTTGTTCTGAATCAGGGAGCAGATACCGAGTGTCCCCGGACGTTTGCGTTTGACCCGGCGCTGGATTCCTTGCGGAGTTTCCTCGTAGAAGACTTCGGCCGCATGGCTGGTGATGTCAATAAAAGGTGGATCGTATTTTGAAATATCATCAATGACGGACAGCAACCCTTTGATGTCACCGCCCCTTTTTGGGGGGATCAATTCAAAGCTGATCAGCGGCTTGTCTGCCTTGTGCAGATGTTCAATTACTTTCATGATAGGTCTTTCGTGGTGAATAGTCCGTTATTCCTGGCAGCACACAAATAGGTCGTGCACTAGTCCTGTGCAACAAAACGATTCCGGCTCCGGTCCTTGACGACCTTGTCCGGATCAAACAGTCGTCCATTCATAGCGATGTAGACGCCATCGGGTAACGCCTGCACAGCGGCGAAAGCAAATCCGACGTTAAAAACTGCGTCACTCGATCTGAAGCGGGCAGGGGCCATGGAGCCGGTCAAAACAATGACCTTACCTGCGATTTCCTTCAAAGTACGAGCGGTCTCAACCATGGTATCCGTGCCATGGGTCAGAATGATATGCCGGTTTTCGCAACCGGATAATTTGTCAAGGATCAACCGGCGATCGGAATCGGTCAGGTCCAGACTGTCCTTTCTTAAAAGGCAGTGCAAATCGTAAGTTATATCGACATTGGCCTCAGAGAGAATCTCATCGACTTTGGACTCCCCGACGGCGTAGTCGCTCTTTGCGTCGAAGTAGACCTTGTCTATTGTCCCGCCGGCAGTAAACACCGAGATAACATAGTCGTTCATGAGAATCTTATCGGCATCGCTAGTCTTAAATACGAAAAAAAAATCCCCGAACCGTTTGGTCCGGGGAATTTTCTATGCGCAGTCACCGCCAAACACCAACGACTCCTTACACCTCTGCTTTTTCGTAATCCGCTTTACTGACAAACTTGGTGAGATTACGACCGTCACTGGTCTTCCCCTTTAGAGCATAGCGTTCTTTCCCCGGGTCTCCATATACAACTTTTTCCGTTACATCAACCTCAACCTTCTCGCGAAGCTTGACATCATAGAATGTTGCTTTCATCCGTGTCCTCCTTAAAATAGTGGATGGTGTTAGTAGAAATCGATGTTAGGCCTCACAGCCACAGCTAATCATAGTAGCTAAAATGATAAATTTTGTCAAACTCTTTTTTGCCAAATCATGGTCAAAACCACGGAATTTGTCTATATTTGGCCTCAATTGAGCCATTCGGCCCGGTTTTTGGGTAAACCGCGAAGCCACAGCAGGGCCAATGGCGCTGTCCAGTTCGCTCCTCGTTCGACGAATTCCAGAAATGATAAGCCTGCGATGGGACGAATTATGGCGGTAAGAAGAGCCCAAAAGACCGCCCAGGCCAATACAATCCGAAGCGGTTTGAAAAGCACCAACGCTGCTACCACCAGATCCAGGGCTCCGATCGCAGGCATTAAAGCTCTTGCCGTTTCCTCCGGAAAGCCGACTGCCATCAGATAGAGGATCCATTCAGGCTTTTGTAGGAAAGCGAAAAGACCATGCCCGGCAAAGGTCGCGCAGACCCCGGCCCGCAAAACCAGGGCTGCTGCCAGTTCTTTATTTGAGGACAAAAGACTCCACTTCCTCAAGGGTGTCCGGGTTGCGGACTTCTACATTGATTTTGTCGCTATCCACGTGAAAGAAAACCAGAGCGTTTTGGGTGGTAAATCCGCTGACATGCGGGGTCCAGGGGGTCTCTTCCTGCGCATAGTAAGGGGCGCCGGCAGCACCGTTGTTTATTTGGTAGATGCTCCGGGTCAGCGCTAACTTTTCCCCGGACCAATCATCGGGATAGATGTTGGTGTCAGGGCTCAGACGCAGCTTGTTGTAGTTATGCTCATCGCCGGTGAGAATCGCTACCACTTTTGAACTCTGATTTATGATAATGTCAAGCAACTGATCACGCCGTTCAATGATCCCCTTGTCGACACGAACACCGGCCACGAATGGGCGCGGTTCGTTGTTGCCACGATACCACATGTCGTCATGAACATGTCCGCCGTTGGGAAAGAAGGGCGTATGCACAGTTATGAATACATGGTCGATGTTCTTGTTATTCTCCATCCCTGCTATGGTTTTTGCAAGCCAACGCAATTGCTTGTCCATGATGTAGCCGTGCAGGTTGCCGCCGACCACCGGGATCAGGTTTTTCGTGGGGGCATACCAGTAATCCGAGTTCAGAGAGACCATTGCGATATTATCATACGTGTAGTAGAATACTGTCTCCTTGTAACTGGGAAAATCCACTGACCCCGGATCCGGATCGTATTTCGAACCGTCCTCGCTTTCCGGTCCGTTGTGCGGATTTACAAAATTCTCGGCAAACACACTTTCAGTAGATTCTGAGTAAGGGAAATGATCGATCCTGAGTTTTCCTACCGACCCCCGGAATGCGCTGACCAGCGATTCATGATTGCCCATTCCCACCACTATGGGAAAATAGTGCGCAAATGGCTCAACGGCACGCTTCCAATTGGCGTACTGGAGATTCATTTCACCAACGTCGGTGAGATAGCCGCTGACCAAATCTCCGGTAAACTGACAAAAACGTACCTTTTGAGACGTATTCAAAGCCATAATGCGCTTCATGATGTAGTAGTTGGCGCCATGCAAGTCACGCTCTCCGCCTCCCTGACCCGCACGCGAATCACTACAGTATGAAAATGTAAACGCTTTGCGGCTTCCGGGCAAAGGCGCCGTGCGCAGCGTATAACTCTGCCGGTTGTCGTCGCAAAGAACTGTGTACGGGTAGGATGAATCCGGGGACAGTCCGGTAATGGTAATTTCGTGCCGGCGAGTGGATGCCTGCTCCCGGAACTCTTGCCCGGCTACAAGCACTGATGCCCGCACTTCGCGATTCGTCTCAAAGGACAGGGTGGCGCCTTCGGGCGTCAGTAAGTTGACAAATGGACCTTCGGTAATCGTGATAGCCACTTCAAACGGTCCTGTGCCCTTGAAAGTCACCTTGCCGTCGTAGAGGATTTGGCCCGCCTGATTGCTGACGCGGTAGCCGATAGTCCCACGACCCGATTTTTGCCAGCCAATCATATCGTAGACCCCGTCCAAACGCTTGCTGATATCAATTTCAGCAATGCCGTTTGCGATTTCGCTGGTGCTATTGAAATAGACCGGAAGAGGGTGGCGGGAATCTCCGTAGGGGATGAACCCGTAGGTCAGCGTCCCGCGAAAATCAGGTCGTCCAAAGTCAAAGCGGACTCCTGTTTCAGTTCCCTTTGGGTCTCCCTGCATTTGCTGCAGAGTATAAGGCCGGTCGCTCCTCCACTCATAGACCTTTTCTCCTCTGACGTTCACAAACGCCCTGCCATCACTATCGTATCCAATGTTGGAATGTACCGCAGGAATGGCAGGCCGGCTATTCTGAGAAAAGGATGTGTGGCCGAGCAAACTGAAAAAGAGCAAGAAGTACGGTAGTTTCATCATCGAGGCATGCCTGGTATTGGGTGCGTTGTTTTCAAAAATTTTGAGCCTAACTAACGAAAGCCGCAGCACATTTACAAGCAGTTTCTTGCCTGCTAGAGGAGATGGCCTGGCAACCGGACCGGAAGAGAACTCTACTCTCATGACAAGACCCCCCGATTGAGAGGACTGTCCCTGCGCAAATAATGCCGGATCGTTCTGAACAGTAGGCGTTCAACGTCCGCTAGGTATATCAACCGAAGGGTCTCTCAACATCCGGACTCTGTTCGGTGAAGAGGCGGGCGCCATCGTCGGTTATGTGCATGCAATCCTCCAACCTTACACCGAACTCACCCTTGATGTAGATGCCAGGCTCATCGCTGAAACACATTCCCGGGGCCAACAACGTTCTATTGCCCCGGACCAGGTAGGTCCACTCATGGCCATCGAGACCGATTCCGTGCCCGACCCGGTGAGAGAAGAACTCATAATCAGAGCCAAAGCCTGCCTGTGTAATGACGGTCCGTGCCGCCGCATCAACGGCTTCACAAGGAACTCCGGGCTTTGCGGCAGCCAGTGCCACGTCCTGGGCTTTCCGCTCCAGATCCCATACTGCACGCTGTCGCTGAGTTGCCTTGCCAAAAACAAACGTGCGACTGATGTCCGAGCGATAGCCTTCGACACTGCACCCGCCGTCCATTAGAGCAACCTCCCCCTCCTTCAAATGCTGTAACTTGCTGCTGCCGTGCGGAAACGCAGTGTATTTGCCAAACTGTGCAAAAATGCCGCCCTTGACACCCAGAGCCGTGAAAGCGGCCCGGCAATTTGCAGCAAATTCGTGCTGTGTTGAGCCTTCCGTAAGCTCTGCAACTGCTGCCTTATAAGCCACAATCGTGATGTCGTTGGCCCGCTGCATCAGGGAGAGCTCGGCCTCGGACTTGCGCATACGGCAGCCCGCGGTGACCACTGTGGCATTGACCATATTAACCTGCGGGGCCTCGCTACGGATGCCGTCCGTTAAGAAGAAACGCACGTTCTCCTCAATGCCCAGTTTGCCGCCGGCAATCTTTCGATCCCGCAGTACCTGGGCCACTAGTTTGTACGGGCTTTCGTGCTCTTCCCAGAGACGTACGTCGTCATCCGGCTGCAACATTTCCCGAGCCTTGTCCTCTTCAAACTTGGGCAGAATGTATGCGATTTTCCCCCTAGACGGAACAACCAGGGCCGTCATCCTCTCGCTGCGGTGGAATTGAAAGCCTGTGTAATAGAAGAGAGACGAACCCGGTTCGAGGTATAGCGCGTCAATGCCGTTTTCTAGCATCAGTTCTCTGGCTTTCTCTAGGCGGCCACTTCTCTCCGCGCTCGTAATCGGCACGATCCCGTCCAGCATCGGCTTTAGGTCTCTGATTGACTCCGGCGCCTCCGCGGCCTGCAGCGATTCAGGTCGGCCCACTAAACCGGCGACGGCGCAGGTGCCGGCACTGGCAGCGCTCAACTGCAAAAACTCTCTTCTGTTCATTCGCACTCTTTTTTCCTCCGCTATTTAGATTCCCGCCTCAATGCCTGGTTTACGAGAAGGCCACCGGCCCGCAAACAGATTTCATCAAGCGAAATGATATGTTTCTTGAACGAACAAAGTATCAATTTTGCAATACAACTTGCAAGTTGGAAGAGACTTTTCTTAAATTGAAGTCCAATACCCGATTCAGATATCCGGAAGCGACTCGGTTGTAAGAGATGAATCACACCTGATCCGAAGCTCATCCTGCTCGCTTCAAACCCGCTATTCTATTCAACTGGCATTTACTTGTTTTAATATCTGGCTAAGCTCGGCAATCATGTAACTGAATATCGAATTCTGCAGACGATACCGTTGCCACGCAAGGCGCTGGGTAAGCCGCGCAGTCTACCGTAGAGAGTCTCAGTACAGGCGTGATCTTCTCAGATACATTACAGCGGAAAGTAATCTCGAGCCACTTAAAAAGCCATCCGGAGAACCGTCATGAAAAAGAAATCTAACAAGAAGTCAGGAATCAAGCCTCCTCCAAAAAAGAGCCGGGTCGAAAGGAACAACGAAGCGAGTGCGCCGCAGGAAATAGGAGCAACAAAATTACTGAAAGGGAAGGAATACGAGATTGAGTTAGCCCGCCTGCAAGTCGAATTAGTCAAGCTGCAGGAGTGGATAAAGTCAAAAGGACTCAGGGTTGTCGTCATTTTTGAAGGCCGCGATGCTGCCGGTAAAGGGGGCGTTATAAAACGCATCACGCAGCGTCTGAACCCGCGCGTGTGCCGGGTTGTTGCACTCGGCGTGCCGACCGAAAAAGAAAAAACACAGTGGTACTTCCAGCGCTATGTTCCGCATTTGCCTGCTGCGGGAGAAATGGTCTTGTTCGACCGCAGTTGGTACAACCGCGCCGGCGTTGAGCGCGTGATGGGGTTTTGCTCAACCGCGGAATACCGTGACTTTTTACGTTCGTGTCCGGAGTTCGAGCGCATGCTGGTTCGAGCGGGGATTCTTCTGATTAAGTACTGGTTTTCTGTCAGTGACACGGAGCAGGAAAGCCGGTTTCAGGCAAGAATTCATGATCCGGTTAAAAGGTGGAAATTAAGTCCAATGGATCTTGAATCCCGTCGCAAGTGGGAGGATTTTTCCAAGGCGAAGGACGAGATGTTCGCGTACACAGATCTCAAGCAGGCTCCCTGGTATGTCGTCAATGCGGACAACAAAAAGCGGGCGCGGCTTAACTGCATCACACACTTGCTTAGTTTGATTCCTTACGAAGACTTGACCCCCGAACCTCTGGAACTGCCGCCCCGGCACGTAAAGGCGGGTTATGTCCGTCCGCCCATCTCAGAGCAGACTTTTGTACCTGAGAAATATTAGACAGAGGGACTTGAGTCTCTAAAACAGGAAAATATGCGTGCGCCGGCAGGTGGCGTGCTGCCGGCTGACCAGCATTTGGCCACCTTAATCAGCGTGTGCCATCGCGGTACCATTTTTCGATTCCATAGAGCGTACTCAGAGGAATCGGTGTTACCTGCTTGAAATCTCTTCTTACACCGACAATGCGGGCCTTCCAGAACAGGAAGGTGTACGGTTGATCTTCATAGATCAATCTCTGGGCCTCTTGCCAGATATCCCCAGCCTTTTCCCGATTAAGCTCCTCCCGTCCTTGCTCTATCAGCGAATCAACTGCGGGATTAGAGTACTTGACCAAGTTGAACATATCCGTAGCAGACGAGTGGAAGAGCGGCGTTAGGTCAACGTTGATGGACGTATTCCAGCCACCCATATACGCCTCGAAATTGTCAGCCCGCAGCTCCGTGATCATAGCCGAGCGTTCCATTGTCTCGATTTCAACTTTTACGCCAACTTTCTTGAGCTGCTCCTGAATGATGACCGCAACATCCGACCTGAGGTCGTTGCCCCAGTTCGTCTTTAGGGTAAACTCAAACTGCTGCCCATCTTTTTCGAGCCAACCATCCTTATCAAGATCACGCCATCCGTGGGTGTGCAAGAGTTCTGTGGATTCTTCCGGATCGAAATCTACCTCATCGATTTCCTGATTATAAGCCCATGTGACCATAGGTGAAACCGGTCCAAGGCAAGACTCCCCGAAACCGTACAAGAGCGCCTTGATGATGCTCTGCCGGTCAATGGCCATGGTCAGGGCGCGGCGAACTTCGGCATTATCAAAAAGCGGATGCTTGGTATTGTATCCCATGTAGTAGTAGAGGCGACCGGCAACAGGATAGAGATTGATCTCGGGGTTTTCCTGCGTTATTCTCTTGGCTTCATCCGGGGGGATATTGAGCATCATATCCACTTCACCGTTCATGAGCTGCATGAGAAGACTACTCTTGTCAGGCACGACCTTGAAAAGCAAGCGCTCCAGGTAGGGTCTTCCGCCGAAGTATAAGTCGTTGGGCTCTAGCTCAATATACTGTTGATGAACCCATTTCTTGAGCTTGAAGGGCCCGGAAGAGATCGGATTTGTGCCAAAATCATGTGCACGCAGGGCGCTTGGCGCTACACCATCGAGAATGTGTTTCGGTAAAATCTCAACAGCAGTGTCGAACATCTGGTCCGGGTAAGCCTGAGAAAAACGAAACACGACCGTATGCAGATCTATTGCCTCAACGCTTTCCAGGTATTCCGTGGCGCCTTGCCGCGGTGTGGCCACCTGAGGATCCATCATCGAATCAAAGGTGAATTTCACGTCCTCGGCGGTGACCGCGACTCCGTCGGACCACTGTGCATCTGGTCGCATTTGATAAGTCAGGCTGAGGTTGTCAGTCGAGAACTCCCACGAACTGGCGAGCGCCGGCACGAACTCAGAGTGCTCGTTTAGATCCGCTAAGCCTATTAGTAATAAGTGAGTGATCTCCTGTGCACTTGCGGTCTCGTTGAACAATGGGTTAAACGAGTCAACGTCATCGCTCAGTCCAACAACCAGGGTACCGCCATATTTGGCATTTGGCACGTTTGCCTGAGGCTTGCCGTCAGTATCTCTATTGTTTGTCAGGGTTACGGCAAACCAGACCACCGATGCCAAAAAAAGTGAAATCAGCCAGAATTTTTTCATCACACGCCTCGGGTTTTAGTTGTTTTACGGTGTCGTTTTTTTGTAGTTGGTGCGAGGTCAGCGTCGACCACCTTAATCACGTCGGACTCTGTACTCTGCTCAATCCCCAGTTCGTCGATTTTACTTTTCACTTTACTGACCGGCAATTCCAAATGGAGTTCTTCGTAGGCTGACAGAGCCTCCTGGTAGTGCTTGCCGGCGCGTTCCGGATAACCTTGTTGCGTGCACAAACTGCCGTAGAGTTCGTGGTTTGCCGCCAGCGCCTGCTTGTCCGCCTTTTGCACATTCAAGGCCAGGCTTTCCTTGAGGAAAAGCTCTGCCTCCGAATAATTCTCACGGCCCAGGTGTATCATCGCAAGTACATGATAGGCCTCGGCAACGCCCTGGGATTCGCCCATTAGCTTGAAGAGTTTCAATGCCTTTTCAGTACACTTCTTCGCCTCTGAAAAACCACCTTGCTCCGCGTAAGAACGGCCTATGTTCAAGTATATCACACCCTGAAGTTGCTTATCTTCTACTTGAGTCAAGAGCTCAAGACAGCGTTCGAATGTCTCTCTGCAACGTGGCCAATCAGACTGGTCTAGATAGGTCAGGCCGATATTATTATAGACTCGCACTTGATTTCTAATATCGCCAAGAAGAACATAGATTTTTAGCGCTTTTTCGTAGCATGCAAGTGCGGACGTGTAATCCGCACGCATGGTGGTGAGCAGGCCGAGATTCAGCAGTGCATTGGCTTTCCTGTAATCGTTGCCTTCCGTCTCGGCCAATTCTATTGTCTGTTCAAAGTATTGTTTGGCCCTATCAAAGTCGCCATTCCGGCGATGGATGATCCCAAGGCAGTTGTAGATGCGTGGCAAGACGTCTTTAGCGTCAGATTGCTCGACTAACGCAAGGCACTCATGGTACGTTTCCAGCGCCGTATCATGGTCTCCCAGCTTGACCTGGATGCGTCCCAGGCGCTCCAGGGCCTCGATTTGGCCGTTTACATCGTTTTGTTTCTTACTGAGTTCATATAACAAATGGTAGGCATCCAGGCTTTCAGTCCAGCGGCCGGTTTCTTCATAACAACGGCCAAGTTTCTGATACAACGACATGTTGGACATCGATTCGCGTTCTGCCTGGCCGGTTTGTTTGGCAGAATCCAGGTAGTCGACAATTAGCAGGCCTGCTTCACGGTAAGCCCCTAACTTGAAAGCACGCAGCGCAGCTTTGTACAGTAACGGAAGCGCTTTCTCGTGTTGACCAGCACGGCGGAAATGACCTGCCACTTCACCTACCTGTGCACCAAAATCATCACCATAGATTCTTTCCATCTCACCGGCTATCATCAAATGATATTCGGTGCGTAGCACGATGGGGATTTCGTCATAAAGGATTTCGCGCAGCATTGGATGCTCAAAACAGAATCCTTGCTCATTGCTGCGCAGAATTTGCAGCTCGGTTTCAACTCGCTGCAAAACACGCAGCAGTTTCATCCTGGTCAACTCCAGGAGATGTGCCAATTGTCCCGGGTCAAAATTGTTACCCATTGCGGAAGCAAACTGCAAAATCTCTTTCTCGTCGTCGCCCAGAGCACTGACCCGCCTGAGGAAAGCGTCCTTGACTTGCTCAGGCACGGGAAGATTGAAGTTCTCTTGTTTATTATACCAGGTGCCATCTTTAAGAAAGATAACTCCCTGGTCCACAAGAAGTTTTAAAGTTTCCGTTGCGAAAAGTGGGTTGCCCTTCGTTTCCCGGAATAACAGATCATAGAACTCATCGGTGAACAATGATGGCAACATAGCTTTGTCGACGAGACGGCTGCAGCTCTCCTTGCCCAACTTGCCAAGGGCGACTTCTTCGCTGCCAGCTTCCCGGCTGATCCGGCCAAGCATTTCGACTACCATGTTCGGCTTACCATCACTCAGAAGGTCGTAGCGTTCGGTCCGGCAAATGCCTATCAGCAGCATCCTGCTATTCGATACGTGGTGAGAGAGGTAGTGGAACAACCTCAGGCTACTCTCGTCGGCCACGTGCAGATCGTCGATAATAACCAGCGTTGGCCTGATCGTGGCCGTCAGGTTGATGAGCCGGTACAGGATTTCGAACAGTTCCTCAGTGTTGATCCCTCGTTCGCTGAGCGCTGTCGAAAAGTCGCCGCCGAACGATTCTTTGAAGAAACTGGGGAACTCACCCAGCCTGTGAATCTCTGCCTTGCTCAGTTTTTTGAGCTTCTTTCTTTCCTCAGGTGAGGCTGCGGATTTATTGCCGAACAGGCGGCGAACAGCGTCCAGGTACGGAAGAAATGCTTCCATACCTTCCTGATAAAGGCAGGCGCCGTAAAAAATCCAGGCTTGGTTTAGTTCGGCGTAATCTCGCAGACGATGCGCAAGTGCTGATTTTCCAACACCCGCCTCGCCCTTTAACATCACGGTATGTCCATGCCCGCGGGACGCATCACTGAACCAGCCAACCATCTGCTTGAATTCGTCCTCCCGGCCAACAAACACCTGGCGTGGCGCTTTTTCGACAGCACCGGGTCCCGCGGCATCCAACTCGACAGGAAAACTGAGTTGGTTTCCGGTCGGGCTCGTCTGCCGCTCGGAATGCTCCCTCTCTTTGAGTACGTCACCCAAGGCGCTGGCAAAGTCATCGGCGGTCTGCCAGCGTTTTTCCCGGTCTTGATGAATACTCTTGAGAATGATTTCATCTAGTCGCGGGCTGACATCCTTATGATAATGTGATGGAGGGACAGGATCTTCATTGAGTATTTTGTATAAAATCGCAACCGGGTTGGCGGCGTCAAAGGGGAATCGTTTCGTAAGCACTTGGTACAGAACGACGCCCGTGGCGTAGATGTCGCAACGAGAATCCAGTGGGTCACCCAACATCTGCTCTGGGGCCATATACTCGACGGTCCCAAGAATGTCGCCGGCAGCCGTCAGGCCCTCTTTTGCCATCAGTTTTGCTATGCCGAAGTCGAGTATTTTGGCAACATCGGTTTCAGTGATAAGTATGTTGTCAGGTTTGATGTCACGGTGGATCAAGCCGACATTGTGTGCGCTTGCCAGACCGTCAAGAATCTGGACCGCCAGCTTGATGATCCGTTCCGGAGATTCGAAAGCATCGGGAGAGATGAGCTCGGCAAACGCCCGGCCACGCACGTATTCCATGACAATATAGCGGCCCATCTTCGCTTTGCCAACTTCATAGACAGTCACAATATTGCGATTGGATAGACGTGCGACGGCCCGCGCTTCATGAACAAAGCGTTGATCGGTCCTCTCGTCATCCCAAAGGTGACGATGCATGACCTTGATCGCAACATCGCGCTGCAGCATAGAATCGAATGCTCGGTACACTTCACCCATTCCACCGCTACCGAGAAGTTCGACAAGCTTGTAATGCTTAATACTTCTCATCTATCAGTTTGTTTACCCTGACGGCGGCTCGGCACCTGCCCGGTAACTCTATTCGTAACACACGGGCTGTCCTTGGGCCAGTTAATCTACGATGGCTTGACGTATCTCGTCATCGTATTATCATTATCTTATCGACATCAAACACGGTCATCTTAAAAACACAGGAGGGCATAATCCCGGAGAAACCAGGCTATTACGGGTAGAGTTGCTGGCCTCAAAGGATTAGAAGAGGACTATATGTGAGCAGTGTGAATCAGGCGTGGCGAGTTGACTGGATAGTAGGAGCCCTTGCCAACACGGCAATCATGATCGGTGTATTGCGTTTCTGTAAATGAAGAAGCCCACGTATGAGATTAGACCTAGCATAACAACAGCAGTTAAGATATTGGCGATCCACCTGGGGTTGGTTTGCTGCAGTGGGAGCGAAATGGACCGGGACTGCCCCATCAAAACAAAGGGCGCCCAATAGAAAGGATCTTTGCCGTCCATAGATGCTGAATTCAGGTAGTCGATTTTTGCGTGGCGCAGTGCTCTATTCATTGCTTCACCAGCCTGGAGGTATTGGTAAAAACTTGTCATTATTGTGGCAGTTGATGCATCATCCACATTCCAGAGGCTGACCACAACGCTTGGCACACCGGCAAAGAGAAAAGCTCTACTCAAGCCGACAAATCCTTCTCCTCTGCGCAGTTTCCCGATACCTGTGTTGCAGGCGCTCAAGACCGCGAGTTCAGCATTAAGGTTCAGGTTGAACAGTTCATGGGTCTGTAGGTAACCGTCCTCATTGCCGGATTTGTTCTTAGTTAAAGCAATTCGGGAATAAAGTGGTTGACTGTCTTCACTCAAGAAATGAGTGGCAAGGTGGATGATCTTATAGTCACCTGCATTTTGTTTGAAACTCTCCTCGGTCGCATCGTAACCGGTCAGAACCATATTTTGTGAGCTGGCCAGGGTACTGCTGATAGCATGCACCTCGTCCTCGGATCTTGGCAAGGCTCGAAGAGAGCCGCGCTTGTCGTTAAACACGACATCCGCTTGCCTTTCCGCCAGGTCCATGGGCCTCACATTTGCGTGGTCAAAATTAGGATTTCCCAATGCCAGGATGCGCTTGCTTGCATTTCGTGGTCTCTCGAGCTGCGGGTTTAGAAGGCTGGCTGACTGCGCATACGAAACGGCATATTTTTCAAGCAGAAACCGGGCATTCTTGAAATCATATTGATTCTGGACCTTCGATGTGTCGGAGATCATAACCTCAAAGGGGAGATAGAAAAGGATATCATCCGGAACAATGATGAGGTCGTCAATCCCCTCCAGACTTGCCTCGATAGGCTCAAAAAGAGCTTGGTACAATGCATGAGCCGGCGGCACGGAAAAATCGGCGAGGAGTGGATTGAAGACCTCTGCCGACTCGGAGCCAGGTGTTAGGACGTCAAAAATGGGACTAAGGTCTGCTAATAACTGCCGCAACTCATTACGCTTCAGGCCTAACTCAGTGTAACTCAGGCTGTCCTTGGTTATGATGAAAACCGACATTCCGCGTGGGCCCAGTATATATTCCACCAGTGCCTGGTTTGTTGACAAGACATCACTTTGAATTCTGCTTGGCGTGAGAATTACAGAAGAATTGAGTTGATAGAAGCGCGGGTAGCGTTGCTTGAGTTGTTCGATGACTGCAGCCTTGCGGAGTTCAAGGTCCGTCAGTTTTTGATCGAGGCTGAGGCCATTTTCGTCTCCACCTGGAGCCTGGCGTAGTTGCATAGAAAGTTTTCGATGCGTCGATTCGAAATAGGCTAGGACACTCTTTAGCTCGGCTTGCAATGTGTCCGCGAGAAAGTTTGAAAATATATCCTTACCGTGTGACACAACATCGAGCAGAGACTTGGCTTTGTATTTTTCTGCGAAAGAGAATGCTCTGGTCACGTTGTCGGTGGCGGCCAGCAATGATATGATCGATGGATAGGCTTCGTATTTGTCTTCCAGAAAGTTGTTACGGAGGGCTTCAATATCAACCGTGTTGCGAACGGAATCGTAAAGTGCAATCGCATTTGCGTAGTGCCGAATCGCGTCGACTCTACGACCTTGCTTCTGAAATACTGAGCCCAACCCGGCCTCAGTCTCCCAAATGGTCTGCATATCGCCGATGGTCTTTCCCAAATCCATGGCCTGGCGCAGGTGGGAAATGGCGGAGGCGTCTCTTCCCATATCCTGGTATAACGTGCCCAGGTTCCTCAAAATATAGCCTTCTTGGTACTTGTCGTCGGTCTTCCTGGCAATGGCGAGGGCTTCACTCAGGAATGCCAACGCTTTGCTAAAGTCCTGCCGGCCTTTGTATATTTCGGCCATATTCGACAGGGTTACCCCTACTTCATGCTTAATACCATTCTCTCTTGCCAAGGTCAGAGCTTCAAGATAATACTCCAGGCCCTTATCATGATTGCCCTCATCTTTGTAGACGTTTGCGATATTCACAAGCGCCCGCGCTTCCTTGACCTTGGATTGTGATTTCCGGGCAAGGTTGAGCGACTGCTTAAAGTACAGTAATGCTTTTTGGAAATTGGCAGTAAGCGCATAAACATTGGCCATATTGTTAAGACAGATCGTTTCCCGGTGCCGGGCTCCTATGGCCTGAGCCATAAGCAACGCTTCGTTCAAATACTGTAACGCCTGACGGTAATCACCTTGAATGATGTAGCAGGTTCCGACAATCATCACGGCATAGGCCTGCATTTCGTAGTCGTGGGTATTTTCGGCAATCTCTGCTAACTGGAAGCCACGTTCGATGGTTTCTTTGTAGTCACCAGTCGAAAAGTAACTATATATCAATGAATGGTGCGCGAGGGTCATCTGCTGGTTCAACTCGATGGCGTGCTGTAATAGAGGCTTGGCTTTATCCCACTCATATCGTGCAATATGAACCCTGGCCAATCCGTAGTACGCACATTCGTTGGTGGGCTCCTTGTCGATCATTTTCGAGAAGAACCGCAGACCGGCGTCTGTATTTCTTCGTCGCCGGTAAACCTCCGCCAGCCCCGCGGGATAACCGTAAGCAGGTGCATATCCTGGAGCCAAGGCGATTGTCTTTTTTAAGCCGGCGAGTGCGCCGTCCAGGTCGTTGTCGGCAAAATCAAGTCGGGCGAGCGCATAGAGAGCGTACGGGTTTTTCGGTTCCTTGGTTCTCAGCGCCTCGAAGTAAGACCTCGCTGCCCTTAGTTGTTCAGCAAGAATAAATGTTTCGGCAAGACTGAAATATGCTGGAGAGAATTGTGGTGAGTCTTTGATAATCTGTTGTAATGACGAGATCGAATTTGTGTAGTTGCTGTCGCCCCGCTCCAGCAGAGCTTGATAGTAAGCCGACGCCACATCAGCTCCGATCTCTGCAAAGCACGGGCTCGCGGGCAGGACAAGGGTGCTAACTGAGGTGGACGCAAGGCAGTACAGTAAGGCGAGGATCGCTTTCAAGTCTACAAACCGCATTGTTGAGAGGCGAAGTTATCCCTCAGGCAAAGCACCAATTCCCTCGATCAGACTGGTCGCATCCTCACTTCTTCTGCCCTTTAGAGTAAGTAGCCGATCGAGGGAAACTAGTGCGTTTTCGGGTTCTTGTTTCAACAGGTAGGCATTTGCCAAATACCAGTAACTTTCTTCTCGAATTCTCAGATTGTCAGAACTGCTACCTGCACGCTGAAGAGTTTCAATCGCCGCCTCAACACGCTCCATATTGACTCGTTCGAATCTGCCCAGGACATTTGTTTTCGCGTCCTCCAGATATGCGATTCCGAGGACTAATCTGGCAAAGGGGATAGTTGCCGCGTCCTGGCTATTGGCGATGAATGATTGCAGTCCAGAGACCGCTTTTTCGACATTGCCCGCTCTAAATGCAGCGAGCGCATCGCCTAAGGTAAGTTTCGAATTCCCTCTCGTCTGAAAAGAGATTTCGCCATGTTCCAGGCGAACCAAATCAAAATACGGATTGCCTGAGCGCAAGAATGGTCCAAACCAGAAGATGACAAAAAACACAGCCATGACCCCAACCGTTGCCGGCACGAGACGGGGAAGCGGCGCCAGGATGATCTGTTCAACTGCTTGCTTGACACTTTTCATGAACATTCGCACCTGACTCGTGGAAGTTGATTTTGAGTGCCGCGGCGCCAACCGAATCCGCGCCACGTCCGAGCGCTCCACGTATTTGTTTAACCCCTGGTAGTCCTGGCGGAGGCGGTTGAGTGATTTTTGACACGCGGAACACTCCGCCACATGTCGCTCGATTGTACTTATTTCCGACGTCTTTAGAGAGCGTCCGTCATAGTCAGGTTCGCCTGGATCGGATAGGTGCACGGCAAAGCGAATCATCATTTCCAGGTCTATATGAATAGTTGGTTCGATGTTTCGCAGCGCTGATTTGAGTGTCTCGTAGCTTTTTAGTGCGTTGGCGCAACTCGGGCACTCCGTTGTATGGTCCGTCACTTTATTTTGCTGTGTTTCGGATAGGTCGTCAAAGACAATTATCATATCATGTATGTTTCTGCAGGTAGCCATCTCCCGACCTTTCCTCAAGTAAGGATTCTACGAAAAGCCTCTATGAGTAGAGTCGACGCAACAAAGCAGAAGGTCACATCGGATAAGATTTCCCGAAGCAGTTCGAGACTGCGCTTCACTTGCATCTTTACTCCACTGACGGAAATTCCAACTTGTTCGGCTATCTCTACATAATTATAGCCTTGTGATGTCAGGAGCAATATCTCCCGGGAACGACCCGGCAGCTGGCTCAGAGCATCTTCCAGATCCAACTTACTAATGATCTCTTCGTCCTGCGA
Source organism: Candidatus Zhuqueibacterota bacterium (assembly GCA_029262055.1). Taxonomy (GTDB): domain Bacteria; phylum Zhuqueibacterota; class Zhuqueibacteria; order Oceanimicrobiales; family Oceanimicrobiaceae; genus JAJDAD01. The sequence goes on along the minus strand of JAJDAD010000108.1, from coordinate 669 downwards.
CTCGGAGGCTACATCAGTTTTCAGCCTAGGTTCGCCGGACTCCGGTGCGCCGTCATGATGTTCTTCCAAGTCCTCTTCCCGTTCGCGATATTTTTTTCGCAAATGATCTTGCATCACATGGAAGGCGACCTTGGTCACAAAGCCCGTAAGTTTGGCCTGGTCATTTATATGAGTAAAGCTTTTGATAAACCTCATATAAGTCTCCTGACATAAGTCATCCACAATCGCAGAGTCCGAGAATTTTCGAACGAAAAAACCGCGAACCTGATCTTCGAGGCCTCGACATAAAGCATCTAAGGCTGCCTGGTCTCCTGATGTGGCTTTGCGTAGAAGCTGCGTCAGCTCTGTGCTGCGGCTTGAGGTCATAATACTAGACTAAGTTTATTGGAATCCGGGTAGGTTGGTTATGCATGGACAGTAACGCACAACCCTTATGCTCTGCAAGATACGCAAAAAAGACGCAACATTCAAGTTCACATTTAGTTGCTGGGCTTGTGACCTTTTTCTGACTTCAATCGACTTTATTGGTAGAACATCAATGATGCACCACTTAACACAAACGTGGGAGAAGAGAAAATGAAGAACCTGGTACTCACCGCAGCCATCACCGTAAGTCTGGGCGGGACAGTTTTCGCACACACAGATTCTAATGTAGAGAAGGCGGTTCGT
>JAJDAD010000107.1 GCA_029262055.1 Candidatus Zhuqueibacterota bacterium | reverse complement strand
ATTTCTACGTTGTCGTGTCGGATTTCTATGGCTTTGATTGCTTTTGTAAAATTTTCATCAGCATTCTTAAAAGACTCTTGAAAAACTTTCTTCGACCCATCTTTCCAGCATTCTTCAACCTCTTCTTGATACTTCTTGTAATAGATATAGCCTAGTGTTTCAATCACAAGGTGCTCTTTATCTGGGTTGTAGGCTTTGACAAGTGTTAAGGCTTCTTTTGCATCCTTCTCTGCATCATCAAGAGTGTAATGGCCACGAACCTCTTTTTCCGCCTCAGCGATTGTGCGGGCAAGGCCATTCAATGCCCATCGATATGCAGGGCTATCTTCTCTATTTAGCCTTTCCTTGGCGATCTTAGCTATCCGCTTAGCTTGTTCATGGTGCTCCAAAGCAGATTTATAGAGGCTCTTCCATTCTTTATCATCTTCTTTATATTTATAGCTCAACCTCCTAAGACATACGGCTAAAAAGCTGTTTGCTCTGGCAGAGAATGGGCTGAGCCTTACAGCTCGCTCTAAGTAGTATCTTGCGTCTTCATATTGATACTTCCTGAACAAGCATCTTCCCAGATACATATATGCTGGAGCAAAATCAGGGAGAACATCTAGTGCTTGCTGATACTTTTCGATTGATTTGTCGTAATCTTCTCTATCGAAATAATGGTGTCCCAAGTCCAGCAGAAGCCATACCATATCAGGATTGTCTCTCACAGATTTTTCATAAATTTCTATATTGTCTACAAAATAATCTTCAACATCAAATGCGCGATCATCAAAGTGTCCAATTCCAATAACCTCATATACAGGGATTTCTTGGGATATTCCCTTGAACCTTCCAATCTCAGGTCTTCTAATGAATGCAATCTGAAAATCGGTCTCCACAAAATCGAAAATGCTCTTACTCACAAGAATATAAGAAAATCGTAGGTCTCGGGAGTGCGATTCAATCCTCTTTGCCAGATTGATTGCATAGCCTTCTGGAGTATTCTTGTTTTCAAGCTCTAATTCTCTCCTTTTTTGTCTCTTTTCCTTCATCGCTCATGACTTTGTCTCCTCCTACGTCAAAATTCTCTTCAGCGTCCAGCGTCTAGCAAGCAAATGAACTACTCAAATGCGTGTTTGCTTCCCCGTATTTGAGCTTGATAAACCCACTGTTTAGGTAATGAAAACTGCGCTAATCCTGCAATTTCTGAAGGATAAACTATTTCCTTCGGGTTTGTCTGATGAAAGATTGCAATTCTTCTGTCGAGTCACAAGGGAAAAGGACACACTGAAAAGTTGTGTTGGGGATAAGTTAGGCGGGGTTAGTTAGGTAACACTGACTCATCGGCCTTTATAGAGCGTTCCGACTGGTCCGCTTAAAGTTTTTTTGGTTATGTTTTGGTAACGTTTTTACTTTCAACAAAAAAGCCCACTTGAAAAAGTAGGCTTAAACTATTGTTTTTCTTTAGTACGCCCGACAGGATTCGAACCTGTGACCTACGGATTAGAAGTCCGTTGCTCTGTCCAGTTGAGCTACGGGCGCATGTGATTGTGCTGAACTCTGTGTGAGTCTCCCATCATTGGTGATTGTGCTTTAGAAACGTGCCCTTCGAGATGTATGAAGGTTCAAATAATACTCTCATCGCAATTCGCTGATCGTTCGCAATACGATGCCTGCAATGCATTCTTGCTGCGGCAACAACATCGCAGGAGACGCTCATCTTACCGCAATTTGTCCAAAAAGTCAATGGCTAAATTGGGAATCTCCGGTTTGATCTTTTTTGTTCTTCACGAAAAAAAGGAATTCAAAATATGGAAGATTTTCCTTAATATAGTTGCTTGAGCTTCCAGGTGGCGGCTCGATACACAAGAAGAATACGGGAGGTCTGTAAACCATGATTCTTGAGCTTTTTAGACTGGATGGCAAGGCAGCGTTGGTAACTGGGTGCAACAAAGGGATCGGTAGAAGCTGTGCGGAAGCATTGGCTGAAGCAGGAGCCGACATTATCGGTGTCTCCCGAAGCGGCGAGATGGCGGAAACTGAAGGAACCATTGCGGCGCTCGGTCGAAACTTCAGGTCCTATCAATGCGATTTTAGCGTCCGCGAGTCTCTCTACGATTTCATCCAGTTGGTGAAAGAGGAGCATGCGGCAGTGGATATTCTGGTGAACAATGCAGGGACTATCATGCGCAAGCCGGCAGCGGAACATCCTGATGACTACTGGGACAAAGTAGTGGAAGTCAATTTGAACTCGCAGTTTATCCTGAGCAGAGAATTCGGCAAGGACATGGTAGCGCGTGGTAGTGGCAAAGTCATTTTTATTGCTTCGTTGCTGTCGTTTCAGGGCGGTATCACCGTGCCGGGTTACGCAGCCAGCAAAGGTGGAATTAAGCAACTGACAATGGCCTTGTCCAATGAATGGGCGGCGAAAGGAGTGAATGTTAATGCAATTGCACCGGGTTATATCGCCACAGACAACACCGCTGCGCTCCGCAATGATCCAACTAGAAGTCAGGCGATACTCGAGCGGATCCCGGCAGGACGTTGGGGCAGACCTGAAGATTTTAAGGGTGCCGTTGTGTTTCTAAGCTCTGCTGCGGGTAGCTACATGCACGGGTCGGTCGTGACCATTGATGGTGGATGGATGGGGCGATAGCCTCGTGCACAAGGGCAGGGGCGACGACCACGCAGCAAACGATTATATCTTAAATCTATGGAAGTTTGCGGGCCAGTCTTAGACGTCCATCGGAGAGAATATGAGTGATTTACCGGGCATCTTCGCCGAATTGCGAAGATTGGAGAATTCCAAACAAACTTACGCCATGGCCACTCTCGTGCGCGTGTCCGGGTCCTCGTATCGCACGGTCGGGGCCAGAATGCTGATTACCCGCGATCATGCCTTCGGCAGCATCAGCGGCGGCTGCCTGGAAAATGATGTCATAGAGCGCAGTCGTCAGGTCCTTAAAGATGGCAAAGCGCAGCTCGTGACGTACGAGACCAGTGGCAACGACGATATATTTTGGGGCACCGGGTTAGGATGCAGAGGGACAGTCGGGGTTTTTATCGATTGCCCCGGCGCGTTTTGCAGTGAGTTCGAACTCCTTTTTCAGGGACTGCAAGATGACCGTCCCGCTGCTTTCGCAACAGTGTTTCGTTGCGAAGGTGCCTATGAACATCTGACCGGTAGTCGTTTTTTTTTCGATGACGGCGTCGCTGAACTCGACTTGGGGGATGCAGAGCTCGCCCGCGAGTTAACATCTGATTTGCGCAGTACACTGGAGTGCGGTGTGTCGAACACTTTGTCCCTTACGCGACCGTTGGGCGCTGTAGAAATGCTTGTCGAATGCGTTACGCCCCCACTATCCCTGGTTATTTTTGGCGGTGGTTATGACGTGATTTCTCTGCTGTGGCTCTCGGAGCAGTTAGGCTGGCGTACAACCCTTGTCGATCACCGGGAGGCAATGGATTCGCAGCGTCGCTTCCCGGACGCCGGGCAGGTCCTGCAATGGCGGGATGGCAGTCTTCCAAAGGAATTAAGACTCAACTCGCGCACGGTCTGCGTGGTGATGACTCACAACTACCTGCGCGACAAAGAGATCGTCAACGAGCTGCTAATCTCGCCAGCACGATATGTCGGCGTGCTGGGGCCGAAGGCCAGGACTGAAGAGATTCTGGATGGGCTTCGCAATGAAGGAACCGAAATAACGGGAGCTCATCTTGCAAAATTATTCGGTCCGGTGGGTTTGGACCTTGGGGCGGACAATGCTGAGGAAATTGCGGTTGCAATTGCCGCTGAAATCCTGGCCGTGGTTAACCGCCGCCAAGGTGGCTTCTTGCGACAGAGAGCAGGCGGGATCCACAAACGCCAAGCATAATTGCAGCGGCCCTTCCAGCCAGGCACCCTCTGATCCCACAGGCTTGCACGTGCCGGCTCAAATCCAAGACACTTCCTTTGATCGCATTCCAGGCATAAGCATCTGACAGCTTGCCGTGGCGAGCCTACGGTAAGAAATTGTTCGCCGGTATTACAGCTTGATTGGTCAGTTGCAGCAGGGTGTAGGGCTTGATGAGGGGGTGCTTTGAAAGCAGGTAGGTTCTCCAACCCTCGCAGGCCATCGCAAGGGAAGGGTCTCCCGTGTACATCAGTCTTTCGGAATTGCGTACTTCTTCATTTTGAAGCGCAACGTAGCTTCCGGAATTCCAAGCAACTTCGCAGCTTTAACCTGGTTCCCGGCAAACTTGCCGAGAGCTTTTCTGATCAAATATGTTTCGACCTCGGAAATAACGCCTTTGAGGTTCTTGACTTCCAGGAAGTCTAAAGGATGACGCTTAATCTCGAAGGGCAGAAAACCAGTCGAAAGTTCTCCGTCCGGTGACATCATCACAAGATTTTCTACACAGTTTCTTAGCTCCCGGATGTTGCCGTTCCAATCGTATTCGAGAATCGACTCAAATATTTCTGCCGGCACAGCCGGGATTTCCATTTCATGCTCGACACAGTAGCTTTTGAGGAAGTAAATAAAAAGCTCAGGAATGTCTTGCTTGCGTTCTTTCAACGATGGAACTTTTATCGAAAGAGTCTTCAGCAGGTAGTACAGGTCTTTACGAAAAGCATCCTGTTGCACCTTTTTCTCAATAGTACTGTTTGCCGAAGAGATGATCCTGATATCCAGCTCGATGTTATCGGTGCCCCCTATTCTCCGGAGCTTCTTTTCTCTGAGCACCTGCAGCAACTCGAACTGGTAGTCCGGAGGAGTCTCATCGATGTGGTCGAGAAAAAGCACTCCGTGGTTGGCTTTCTCCAGCAGGCCGATGGTGCGCTGAATGGTTACGGACTGTTCGGACTCACGCCCGAAAATGTCCTCCTTTTCGAGGTTGTAACCTAAAGCCGAGCAGTTGATAGTTACAAAGGGCCTGTGTTTTCTCGAGCCCATGGCATGTAGGCTGCGTGCCGTAAACTCTTTCCCGGTTCCAGTGTCGCCGATTATCAGTACGTTACTGTCGACCCTGGCAAATTTTTTGATCGCTCTGTTTATGCGTTTTGCTTCGGGACTGTTTCCTGTTAGTTTATTAGTTGAACGGCCATTTATAAAGTCGTTTGAAGTCATATCTCCCTCATAGTTTTGTTATCTTCCCCACAAAGTCTATTCTTATTTCTTTCTACGAATAAGCAAATCTCCATCGGCCAAACGGCGTTGATAGAGCGCGGAACCATAGTAAAAAAGAATCAAGCAGCCCGACAGGAGGACCGCCATGTTTATTTTCAGGAACAGGGAATTGCTGAAGTAGTTTAGACCTATAATTGCGACCAAAGCACTGACCACGACTAAGTTGCGGCGCTCGTGGAAATATGCCCGTGCAAACTCCAAAAGAATCGCTACACTCGTCCTCTTTCGCTTGATTGGGACCCCAAAACGTGCTCCGGCAGAAAGAACAGAATCGTATAGTCGGCCTAAACCGGAACTGGCATAGTTGAGGAGGCGCGTGCTTGTGATGGCAAGGAGGGTTAAGTTGACCATCAGGACATATTGGGTATATGGGAAAATGGTAAAGTCGTAAATATTCCCGGAATAATTAGTAATATCCATAATCGTAATGATGAAAAAACATACCATTAGCGTAGTGATGTGTTCCCCCAATGACCAATCGTGTTTGTAGAGCAGAAGAGCGTATAACACCAGGAAAAACAGGGGAAGAAAATCAAAAAGCATCACACTTTTATAAAGAATTGCATTGTCTACCTCTAATATATACTCCTTATCTATTAAAAATGGATAATAGTTCCACAAGAAAACGGGTATGATAGTGGCCAGACTGATGGCGTAAACCTTCAATTCGGTGAGCTCATCAAAGAAATATCTGATCGTTATGTGAATGACACACAGTGCCGGCAATGCGCTGAGCACGATGTGCTTGTATTCAAAAAAGTAGTAACGCAGGAAATCGTCGGGGATCAAGAAACCCTCACCGATGAAGATATTGATGAATGACAAACTGTGTAACAGAGCAAACATACCAACATTCAAGTGGATGAACTTGTTTTTCGGGTCGTAGCGAATCAAATGCACCATTTGTAGGAAAATGAGAAAGTAGATCGAGACGTTGAACCATGAAAAAAAAGGAACAGGCTGATGTGGCAGGTTGGAAATCATCACCAGGAAGAGGATAAACACCAGCCACATATTAAAGATTCTGAAATGAACGTTGTTGGTGTTTAAGGACATGTGACTCGAACAGGAAGTTAACAATGAATACGTTTTCGTGAACATTTTGCCGTCAGACCGTCTTGGTGAGGCCGTCGGCTTATCGCCGGGGTTTCGGTTTTCTTAATGGCGGAGGCATTGGATCTCGAAACCCGGACCGCAGTAACATGTCAGTACCTTGCGGCACTATCTCCAGCTCAGATGTGGTCGCCAATAGAGTGTTTTCCATGACTTCCACAGTTGAACCAAACATTTCTCCCTGCCTGGCAGTGGCAGGGAAGGAGAAAACGAAAAGCGCATAAAGTGATACTAGGGATGCGACAACGAACAGTTTTTTCTTCATAGTAACCCCTCCTTAAGGTATGAAGAAAACTTCCTATTCGAGTCGCTATAATAGTACGCGATTCGCCCTTGACAATCAAGGAAAAACGTATAAAGCTACGAATAAGCTCAAGAATTGTCGTCTGGAGGCATCGGAAATCAAGGGAGGAACTACGTAGTATTATTCGCTTGCTCGCCCGTTCTTGCGGACAAAGGTAGAAAAGAAATAAAGTATAGTCAATGACTATTTAGGGCATACTGAAAAACTATCATAAAGCATGTATAAACAATTGATTAAGTTGTAGTATCTTCGTATTTTTAGCCACCGAGTTGCACGCTTTTTCTACGAACTCGCTCAAGAACCGTGCATTTTTACAAAGAGAATAGGT
>JAJDAD010000106.1 GCA_029262055.1 Candidatus Zhuqueibacterota bacterium | reverse complement strand
TTTTGAAAAAATGGCCAAGGCTTTTTTTAAAATATCACGTTCCATTTTCGTGTCCGTCAGTTCTTTGCGAAGCTTGCGCAACTCTTCTTCTGGTTCCTTCAAATTGCCCAAACCAGGAAAAGCATATTCCTTGTCTGTTTTGTATTCACGAACCCAGCGGTTCAGAACGTTGGCTGCAACTCCTAAATGCCGCGCAACTTCTGAAGCATTCCCACCTGATGAGTCAACCAGGTGGACCGCTTCCAACTTGAAGGCTTTGTCATATCTGCGGCGAGACCTTTTTTCTGACATGTGGACACCGTTTCCTTTTTGTCATACATTAAAAAAGCCTTAACTTCGTGTCCACTAAAATATAGCAACTTCACTATTACTTCGCTTTCTCTAAAAACAATTGTATTTACAAAGTCTTCATCAAATAATAGGACCTTCTGTAGTTCCTGTGAAATGAGGCACCGGGGTTCAACATCCTCTCCAAAGGTTTTTAGAACTACAAGGTTTTCTCCTTTTGAAACATGATAAATTGCCTTTGCCACGGTTGATTTACCCGTTCCATTCATTGCGTAGCGAAGATTCAATTTATTCTTGGCGATTCCAATTTGGGCTGAGGAAATGTTATTACAATTTTGGATCTCAATATCTATCATTTTTCTACTCACTAATTGAGACGGCTGACTACCAGCTAACTATTTGATTACCTACCAAAACACTCTAATTTCGATTGTCTACATATAGACAATTATTCTATGTGGATTTCTGTCTAAATATAGACATTTCTTGCAATTCATTAGCGGTGAACTTCTGCTCGAGGGGTGGATCCAGAAAATTTTGCAGAGCAGAACTCCGGGTCTCGTCAAGCCCTACCGGAAGATTTCGCTTACTTCACATAAGATCATGTGCCAGGCACTTTGGAAGTCCCTGGCACATTATTCAGCGGAGATAATTACGACGGGTCCACCAGCCCAGGCCGTTCCAGATATTGCGGCTGCGACCCCAGGGCGATGTGGCCACCCCCCGGAAATCGCTCATCCAGTCGTCCAGTTCAGCCAAGGCTTGGTTGCGGTCGTGGGTAGCGCGCTGCGCCTCGCTGGCTTCTTTCAATTGCGCCCGGTGTTTCTGCTGCATGGCCTCCACCAGCGCCTTGCCGGCGGTCAATCTCTCAGTCGTAACTTTGACCCGGCCCAGTTTGTCCTGGATTTCCTCGGAGCCAAGGGCCGCATCGTAAAAGTTGAGTATCTGCATGTACCCCTTGTCGTACGCCTTCTCCCGTTCACCGCCCAGGTCGAGCCGGTTCTGCATGACTCTTGTCCCTTCTAGTGAATTGTTGGGTTCAAGAAGATGAACCCAACCTACACCACTTCAATCTCTTCAATTGCCTATTGTTGGTGACTTTAAGCTGTTGGCTATAAACTGGTTAACCATTTTCATCTTCGTTTCAAACCATCGATTAATTTCTGTTGCCTGATTTTCTCTATCAGGGAAATTTGACAACGGTTCCTCCACTGAAACACCTATCCCGACAGTACCCCAGTTGTAACATTTAAATTTTTCTTGCTTGGCCAGGTCTAAGATCGCTGAATCGTTGTCCGGTTTGCACCACCACAGCACTTGTAAAACCGGAGCCTCTTCGTTCAGGTGCTCGTCGAAACAGAATCCCACAAATACCGAAGATTTGTCAATAAAAATTCCGTGTCTACTAAGAATCCCATAGCGATTTCTAATACGCAATTGTTCTGCCCAGGACTTGCTTGGGATATCTTCAAAATATTTCTCAAAACTATGGGTAATTAATTCAAGGGATTGGTGCATCTTCTCCAACGTGGTGAATACAGATTGCATCGTCTTTCTATCTTCCTCCTTGAAACTCTCTATTTGTCCCATGCCATGCCTCCGTAAGAATAAAGGAAACTCCCGGACTAAAGAATTCTGCTCCCGGCAATTATGAAAAAATGTTGCTACTTGACCCCAGCGAAGTTGAAGAAAGATATACCCATCACCATAGTCTTCCGGGTTCTTGGGATCATAGTATTTTGTGCAATATCGTAAGTAGTAGTTGCCCTCAGGTTTTTCCTTTTTCAAAATGTCATAATATGCTTTCAATTGATCTGTCCCTTCTTCACTTTCAATTTTGTTTTCGAGAAAAATCAGATTGTCTCTATTTGAAAATACCATATCTATTCTTCTGAATGGCTTATTCTTATCGTTTACATCCTCACCAGCTTTATAAATTTTCTGAGTAAACACGGAGTAGTCACTTCCTGCAATCTGCAAAAGTTCATTCACAAAACTGTTCAGTAATTCTTGGTCTGATTCAAGAACTCCTGCTAAGAATTCTGTTGTAAGATCCTCGAAAGGCGTTCGGTCAAAGTTAGATCTGATTAATCCAAATACTCTGTCAAATATTGACATTCAAATAACTCCTTCGTGCAATGAGTGATTATGCTACACAACAAAAACATACCGGGAGAAAAACAGGGCGGGACGGAAATCGTCCCTGTTTAGCGCTCCCAAATGGATTTCCATTTGGCTCGTCGTACCCATACTCAACGAACAAAATATTCTGCTTTCGGAGAAAGTAAGTGACAAAAGAATAGTACCCTGCCAGACAACGCATCATCATTTCCTACAACCGGGGAAGCGGGCAAAACAGCGCGGTTTCAAAGAGTGGTCACATCCGCGCACACAACAACCATTGGTCAAGAGCTAATGTGCCCTAGAATACACCTTCCTTTGAAAAGTGCGGAAAATCTTCTGCCTTGTAAATAATGAGGACCGTTTTGCAGGGGGCGTAGCCTGGCAACTCAATCAACACTATTTCAGCGTCATCGTGCGCGACAGGACAGAGTTGCCGGGTAGGCTGGGTGTGTTTTCTTGAACCCAACAGCACTCGTCAAATATGTTTTTGTTTGGACGATCTGCACAACACTCAACGAACAGAATATTGTTTCCGGGGGATTTTAGTACAAAAGAATAGTACCCTGCCAGACAACGCATCATCAGTTCCTCAAACTGGAAGCGGGCAAAACGTCGCGGTTTCAAGAGTGGTCACACCCGCGCAACACAAAACATGTAGGTCAAGGCCTACAGTGCTCTAAAATGCAGGTTTCATCTCAAAAATGCACGAAAAATCTGACGACTTGCAACTAATAACAAAAACTTAATAAGCGCCGGGACTCCAACAGGTAATCAAAACTACTTCAACAACGTCATTGTGCGCGACAGGATCGAGTTACCGGCGCGCATCAGGTAGATATAGTTGCCGCTGCCGACCTGCACGCCCGCTGCATCGGTGCCGTCCCACGCTACATCGTACACTCCGGGAGCATGAAAACCGTCTACCAGGGTGCGCACTTTTGCTCCCTGCACGTTAAAGACCTCCACGACCACGTGCGTTCCTGCGCCGGCCAGTCCGGGGACGCCGTACTGGATCGAGGTGGCCGGGTTAAACGGATTCGGGTAGTTGGGCGCGAGAGAGAACTGTGACGGCAGAGGCGTCCGGTTTCCCGCTGTCAGGGGTGAGGCGGCAACCTCGCGCGTTGCCGATGTGGCGCCGGTCACTAGCACCAGCTCGGGCGGCGACGCGCCTTCCCTGGAGCTGTAGATGGCTTTGTCCGAAGAGCTGTTCTTCAAACCGAAACTCACGGTGCCATTGCCACTCACAGCGGCGCTGACGTCAAACTCCACCCAGTTTCCGGCCGCTACGGCAGCGACGCTGCTCAGCACAGGACCGGCCAGCTCGGGCTTGTTGAGCCAGTCCAGGCCGGATTCGAGCCAGGGCGAGTTGCTGCCGGAGTAGAGGTTGGAGACGGCCGAGACTGCCCCGCCGCTGACGCTGCCTTCCGTGCAAAACAAGCGCAACGTGGCCTTGTTTACCGTTCCGGTGATTCCGGAAAGGTCAAATTTCAAATAAGAGTATTGATCCGGGGAGCGCGCCTTCAGACGCAATTCCGTACTGCCGCCGTAATTGCTGGCCGGGCGATTTGACTTGGTGCGGGTGTCTTCCGCCGGGAAAAATGTAAAGGTGCTGCCGCTGCCGCCGGCCTGCACAAAGTTGGCGGTCACCAGCTTGTTCGACGTCATGGTCAGGGTGGCTGGATTGGCGCTGCCGCTCAGGTCATCGCTCCAACTGTCGAACTGCCAGCCCGGCGCCGGAGTGGCCTGCAAGGTCACGACTGAGCCGGCAACATAACCGCCGTTCACGGGCGCCGGGTTTGCTGTGACCGTACCCGCACCGGTCGTGGCCAGGGTCAGGGTGTGTCGTGTCGGATCGCCACCGCCGGAGCCCGGGTCAAAACGCAGTAGCGCTTCGATGAAGTAGTGGTCGGCGTGAATCAGAGAGACGTCCACTTCCTTGCGCTTGGTCACGTTGCTGTTTGAGTGCAATAGAATGCCGCTGCTGTTTGTTCCCTCAGCGAGGTAGGCCGGCGACGACAGCGATGCGAGAATATTGTGGGCGGCTTGCCGGTACTTGGCTTCCGCAGCGGCATCCGTCACCAGCGTGCTCAGCTCCAGCAGCCCGGATGCCGCAATGGCCGCAGCAGACGCTTCTTTGGGCTCGTCCGGAATATTGGGCGCATTGAAATCCCAGTACGGCACGTAATCATCAGGTAGATTGGCGATGAAAAAATCCGCTATCCTTTCTGCTGTCTGCAGGAACGTCAACGTGCCCGTTTCGCGATACGCCATGGCGAAGCCGTACAGGCCCCACGCATTCCCTCTGGCCCAGGTCGATTCATCTGAAACGCCCTGGTTCGCTCCCTGCCGGATGATCGCGCCGGTGTCAGGGTTGTAATCGACAATGTGGAAGGTGCTGCCATCTTCCCGGACGTGGTCTTTGCCGGTCCTGAGCGTATGGCTCACGGCCATGTCGTACCACGACTGCGGGCCGCCATTCTTAGCGCCCCAGAACAGGATCTCCAGATTCATGACATTGTCCACGATCACCGGGAACAGGCCGCGCGGACCGCTCTCCCATGACTGGATGCAACCGACGGTGGGATTGAAGCGGGTCGCGAGCGATTTCGCCGCTTGCAGCAGAACGTCGCGATTGGCCGGATTGCCGGTGAGGCGGTAGCCCTGGCCAAAGCTGCTAAAGATAATGAACCCGACGTCGTGCGTCCCTGTGTTGAATTTTTGATTCTCGAGACCCGCAGTCCAGCTTTCAGCGTGCGTCCGCCAGCTTTCATCCGAGGTCCGTTCGTACATGTACCACAAGAGACCCGGAAAGAAGCCGCTGGTCCAAACCCGGGCGTCAACGGTTTTCCAGCTTCCGTCTGCAAGGGTGCTGCGCGGGTACTTGCGGGGATTACCGACTTGCGCGATGGAGTTGCGCAACTGTTGTGCGGCAAAGTCGAGACTGTGCGCCACCACGGACGCGAAATCGTCTGCTTGCTCGACAAAGGTGGCGGTCACATTTTTGTCCGAATCCATCAGCACCGGCGTCGCGGGAGAGCTACCCGTCAGGTCGCCGCTCCAATCGACAAATTGCCAGCCCGCATCCGGATTGGCAGTTAGTGTGACTACGGTGCTGGAATCATAAACGCCTCCGCCCGGCTGCAGCGCGATGCTTCCCGAACCGATGGTGTTGGTCGTCAGCGTGTAGCGCGGCGGCCCGCCATCCGTTCGGCTGAAAGTCGCTGTGATCGATTTGTCGGCATCCATGGTCAGCGACGCCGGATTGGAGCTGCCACCGAGATCGCCACCCCAGCCGTCAAACTGCCAGCCCGGGTCCGGGCTGGCGGTCAAGGCAACCACAACGCCGGCGGAGTAGACTCCGTTTGGGGAACTCGGATCACGGGTCACGCTACCGGATCCGGCGATGTTCACGGTCAGGGTGTGTTGCACGGGCAACGGCTCGTTTCCGAAGCAATCTGCTCCGGCGCAATCGCCAAGGCCCCGCAGTTGCTCAGACAACGCCTCGAGAAGAGCCGGGTCGGCGGTGGCATGCAGACTGTGCAGTTGGTGCGGGTCGTTTTGCAGATCGTAAAATTCTATTTCGCCGGTGCTGTATTCGACATAGAGGTATTCGGGAGTGCGCAGGGCGCGGTACTCCGGGATGTCGCCGCCGGTGCCCTCAAACTGCCAGTGCTGCACCACCGCAGCTTGTCGCCATTGCGCGATTGGCGACGGTTGGTCGCGGAGCAGCGGCAGCAGCGACACGCCATCCACGAAAGACGGCGCCGTCACGCCCGCCAGCCTGGCAAAAGTCGGCGCCAGGTCGATGTTGACCGCCATGTGCTGCCGGGCGCGGCCTTTTGGCACGTCCGGTCCACGGACGATGAGTGGCACACGGATCGATTCTTCGTACGGGGTGTTTTTGCCCAATTGCAAACGGTGTTCGCCCTGCTGGTAACCATTGTCCGTCGCAAAAAACAAGTACGTGTTGTCCAGTTCCCCGGCAGCGTCAAGAGCTTGCACCAGGGCCTCGATCATTTCATCTACGGCCAGGAGCATGCGCAGGCGTCCGCGGTAGCTTTCGTCAATCTCTTCGATTTGGCTTGAGTTGAACAACGAGATATTTCGAATCCACGCCGGCTTGTCGCTGACATCCGCCTCGTTAAAAGACGGTGGACGCGGCGCCTGCAAGTCGGAGAAAGCGTCGCGATGGCGCGGCGCAGGAATGAACGGACGGTGCGGCGCGTAGGGCGAGAGATAGATAAAGAACGGCGACTTTCCCGCAACCCGGGCGATGAAATCAGTGGCCTTGCGCGACAGGACGTCGGTTTCATAGTCTTCAGGACGGCTATCGTACCGAACGATCTCGCCGTTCTCGTTCAGTTCGTAGTTCACGTAGTGCCCTTTGATGACGGCATACCATTCGTCCCAGCCCGGCGGCACGTAGGTGCGGTTCGTGCCCGGATACTGATTCATGTATTTGCCAATCAGAACGGTACGGTAGCCCGATGCCTGCAACCAGGTTGCGATGGTTGATTCTTCATGCCCAAGCCGGCGGAAGCGTTTAAATCCGCCATCCGGGGCTTTGTTCGTCGTGACCAAATGGTTGTGCGCGTACTGGCCGCGCAGGATGGAGGCGCGCGAAGGACAGCACAGCGAAACATTGAAAAGAAAATTGGACAGCGTTGTGCCCTTGCTGACCAGAAGCTCCTGCAGGCGTGGCATAAACGCCAGGCTGCCGGTTTCCTGGTCGTCCGTCAGGATGAGAATGATGTTGGGGCGGCTAAGTTGAGCTTTGGAACTTGGTCCCGGTTCCGAGGCGGAGCTTGAGAAGGGCAATACAAATAGAATTGCGAGTAGAGTCCATGCGGCTGCTGTGCTAGTCTTGGTGTTCATCATGGCGTGATTCCTTTTTCTTCCTTGAAGAGAACGGATGGCATTCAATGTCGGCTACCCCAAAGTTTCGTCCGCACGTGCTCAGAAACCAAACCTGGTTTCTGCTGTCAAAACGAACCGCCATTGCGAAGCACTCACCACACCGTGTGGCTCCCTTTGCGGTAGGTCTCATACCTAAACGTGCAATGTAACACTCTAATTTAAGAGAACCAATCAGAATTCCAAGCAGTGAGTCCTCCTGTGGATTCAAGCGAAACCAGGTCACACCACCACAATCCGGCAGTCATCTTGAGCGTTTCTGGGACCACCAAAACAGCACTCCTGCTTCTTCCCTGCGCCATCACTGATGCGGAACCCTACCCCAAGCCGTACTGCGGATGCGATATGACCAAGCCCCGTTCTCTCCGGACCAGGCATCATCAACTGACGGAAAACTGAGACATTCTTTCGGATTTCTGATAAAGCATGCTCTGCGGGGATTTCTATTTCTCTATTTTCATGGGAAATGCGGTTTGTTGCTAATGGCCTGGCTTTTGCTTAACGTGGCTGCAATTGTCCACACATTCTTAGATTTTGAAAGGAGGTTTGCATTGAGGGTAGCACTGCTTCTACTCTGCCTGTCCCTACTCGTTGCATGCGGAGACGAATCCGGGGATCTATCTGTTAATGACTCACCGCCGCAAATTGAATTGGCAAGTAACCTCACTTTGAACGGAACCGCCTTCGCGAGCGACTCTCTTGGCCGTACCATTGAATGCTCGCTCGATCTGGAAATTGCTCTGAACCCGGAAGCCAACAGAACATCCGAACGTGTAGAATACACGGGTACGCACACGGGTGAAGTCGGTAGAAGAGTGCTTGTGAGGGACAGTTCGGATGTGACATTCAGTGCCATCGTGTTCGGGGATGTACGGCTTCACCTCATTGCGCCCGACAGTGTGGTGCTGCAGATTCCGGCAAATGAGGATGCCGGGAGCCGTTTTTGGCGGGAAATTGCACAATTTGCCGGTACGGTCGACAGCGAAGGCAGCGGCACGGGGAGGTGGCGGTGTGCTCCTCTTGATGTTGTACAAAATGCTTTTGTGGATACATCTCTGGTGGCGAAGGGACAATGGCACCTGCAGCCGCAAAATCGATGAAATGAACCGAGGGCGGTGGCCTCAATATGCTCGAGCTTGAACTGGCCAGTTTACCAGGGTCGTCCAGGTTCCAAACAATCCCGGCCAATTTCGTCAGTCGTTGCTTGACCTCCGGCACGAGCGAGGGGCTCTGTGCAACATCAAAACGGAATTGCGCTGCGAGCGCTACTTTGTTGACGTTCTGACCGCCCGGCCCGGATGCGCGCACAAATTGGAACTGGACTTCGCTGACTTCTATCATGTTCCCGGGAGCAATCCAACTCGATTGCGGGTCTTTGGCATGGATGGATTTCCGGCTCGTCACATCGCCACATTTGCGATGTGTGATTCGACTGACGCTGCCTCTGGAGGCAATCATTGAGTCTGCAGATGCCGGATGCGCTTTCGGGCAAACGCTTTGTGGCTGTTCAGGTCCGCAGACGCAATTCTGAGAAAGGCACGATATGAATCGATGGCAATGGGGTAGTCGTGCAACTTGTCCGCGACGATTGCTTTGCGATAGAACGCCCATTTGGCGGTTGAATCCAAAGCCGTCACCCTATGGAAAGCGTCGAGAGCCCGGCCATAATTTCTGTCAAACTCGTGCGCTTCGCCCAAAGCAAAAAGGGCGGGGGCCAGCGTCGAATCAAGAGCGACCGCGCGCTGCTGGTCTGCCATCGCTTGCTTGCGCCGACCCAGTCGCTTTCGGGCCAGACCCCGGTGATAATAGACCTCTGCTGAATTCTGTCCTTTTTGGGCGGCCATGTTGAAATCGGAGACGGCCTGGCCAAAATGTTCCAGTCCAAGGTGAGCGATTCCGCGATTGAGATACGCCTCTCCGAATTTCGGGTTGAGCCTTATTGCCCGGTTCAGATCCAACAGTGCAAGTTCGTGCTGAGAGCGCTCGTTCTTCTCGATCCCGCGATTCAGGTAGGCGGAGAAAACCGTGAAATCCTTGCCCCACTTTGTCCATGCCAACAGTGCCACGTCAAAATCGGCAACAGCGCGGCTGTAGTCACCTTTCTGGAAAAATGACTTACCTCGTTCGAGGTTTAAGGCCGCGAAGCCCGGCTCCAGTTGCAGCCCTCGGGTGAAATCCGCTATCGCTTTCGCCTTTTGACCGAACCTGGCGTACAAACGACCCCTAAAATAGTAAGCGAGGAAATCGTCCCGGGTAATTCGAATGGCCGACGTCATATCACGGAGCGCCCGTTGCCGGTTTTGCAGGAGCGCATAAATCCTGCCGCGAAACAATAAGGCGGGAGCATATTCACTGGTCTGTTCGAGAACCCGGTCGCAGAGCTTAAGGGCCTCGGCGGAATCGGCTATAGTCAGAATGTTGGCCGCCCTGAACAAACGGACAGCATGAGTTGGTTTGAGCAGGCCGGCCCGGGCGTCATCGCAGAGTTGCAGGTTAAGGATAGACCTGGCGAAATGTGGCATGTGCTGCAACGCTCTTTCAAAATTCAGGCGGGCCAGCTCGAGATCCCCGGCAGCGCCCAGTTCCAGGCCGCGATAGTGAAAAGCAAGGGCGCCGGAGCTGGTGAGTTCCATTGTGGCCTGGGCTTTGGCATTCTGTGAACCGAACGTACTCGTAAGAATGAGCATTAGGAACAAGCGAGAGCGGCGATATCGAGGTTTGGTTATCCTCAATATGAAAGAAGTAAGTTGCATCGCGCTTAACAGGTGAGATGGAGGTTACTGTTTCCGGGCCAAACCTTGGAAAACGACTGCCACAATGTACGTCATGTAATGACGACCTGCAATCGGTTTTCGGAGTGCGAAAACAAGTTCATGAATTATTCACCACGAAGTTCACGAAGGACACGAAGAAAAAACCTGTATTCCCCTGAGAATTGGTATACTGCAAGTACTTGGATCCAAGAAGATTACAATGGTATGATGCATGAGATTCCAAAGTTCTTTTTCTTCCTTCGTGAACTTCGCGTGCTTCGTGGTTAAGAACGATGTTGCGAATTGTATGCCAGGGTGTTGAAGCAAATACTCCATCTATGCTTTCTGGAAAACCTGCGGCCGCTGGACATTGGGAACCCGAGACGTCTTTGACGGATTGTCATTCGAATGATTGAACTAAAAGACACGTATTGCAAGAAAAAGTATGCCGGGCAATTATGAGGGCAGAATCATCAGCGCTGTTGCAGCGGGGGCCTCTAAAGTAGCCGGTTGGAGTGCGTTCTTGAAAATAAGCCCTGGCCTTCAGGACGGCAGGTCTGCGTCTTCGTAGCCGTGGATGAGGCGTAGGTCAACCGCGATCACGCCGCTGTCAGGATAGCGAAACATATCTGTGAATTTTGCTCCCCAAACCAATTCATCACATTTGTACGATGTGCGCGTATGGACTGTTTGCGCAAAGGTCTCGTCGAAGGCGCTTACGAGAACGATAAACTCCGCATCTACCTGTTCGAGATCCTGCAGCGTTTGTCCTGCGAGTGGGCTTTTGTCGTCGATTGGGTGCACCGCAGTCAGGTGGAGCGGGAACAGGGACACTTTTTCCCGGACTAGCTTTAGTTCACTGAACCGCCGTTTTGTGTCTTGACTTTTTCCCACCTTTTTGCTGAGCAGGACTTTTAATTCCACCTCTATCAGTTGGTTGCTGCGGGCATTTGCGAGTCGGAATTCAAATGCCACCCTGTCCTGGTATGGTGCAAAAATGGCTTTTTCACTAAACAGGATCTTTGCCGTGGGTTTGGAGAAACGGGCAAACACCAGGCCGGTTGCACTTGCAAATAGGATCAGTCCAACGAAAGAGTCCACCGTGGCCACCAGGTTTGCGGCAAGTCCGTGCGGCAGAAGGTTGCCGTATCCCAATGTTGTGAAGGTGTGGACACTGAGAAAAAAGGCCTGCCAATAGGTCGAGAATTCAGACATGCCAATGGACCCCTGAATCTGACCTGCACCACAGGCAAGGAAGAGCAGAGCAAAAATCATATTTGTGACAATATATATAAAGGAGATAGTTGCGAAGAACACGGGCCACGACATGGACAGGAGAGAATGATAGAGATGCAAGGATTGAAAATAGGACAGCCCGTTGCGCGCCACGTTAAAACTGCCGTCGCGATTCAGGAGTCGAAGTCGACTCTGCTGGGCAACGCGCGAACCAAAACCCAGATCCTTTAAGTCTTCAGATGCTCTTTGCCGTTTTGCCGCCCTACGTGCATTCATGTGTAGTTTGCTGATTTGATTAAAGGTCTCGAATAGCGCATTAAGTCCGGATAATGCACGAGCCCGTGTAGTGAGCTCCGTCTAACCATCCCCGTCATTCTGGAGGAATCGATGTCGAAGGGAGCAGCCGTGTTCGACACAGTCCAAAGTCTCTCCGGGATGACAGAAAAACGTGTCGGGAGCGGTCGTCGACTGACCCGGTTGTGGCATCGAAGTTACACACCGGATCAGAAAGAAGCAACAGTAACCCAAAAGTCGCAATTCATCAAAATTTCATATCTCTTTTTGACAATATTCTGTTGGGGAGCTATTCCCAGAAGATTATTTTGTTGAATGAGTATTCGGCGACATCGCAAAGTTTTTTCTTGCATTACTCGCTATTTGTTATATATATTTAGGACGTTCTTGCGATGGTCCTCATTTCTATGGATAGTCATGGATCAGATGTTCTTGCATCCATTCACCGAATCGCATCTTCATAACGTAGGGGATTCCCAGTATTTTGGTTTCAAACCAAGGCTGGCTCAGAAGCTGATGAAAACCGTAACTCAGGAAGACACTCTGCGATCTTCTTGGATGGTTCAACCGGGTTACTCTCTCCGCGCCAATGTGGGCAGGCATTGTTCCCTCCAGAATGAATCAATCTCTGTTTTCTGCCATTTCCGAAAGAACAAATACAGTCTCTTGCATTTATACTCTATGTCAGCAATGTATGTCTATCTTCAATTTTACTGTCAGGCAGGCACATTGGTGCTTTAATTTGAAAGAAGTAATCCGGGCAGAATAATTGAATGACAGAAAAGATCTACAACCTGGTTTGTATTTCCACTTTGAACGGCCACGGATTGTTGACCGTCCCAGTTCCCGCGAAGATTCCTTTAGTCATAACCACTCATTAGGATTTCCCCAAGTTATTTGAATAACAAGGAGGATTTTATGTCAAATAAAAGAACTTGGATACTCTCATTGTGCACGGCATTGATTCTCACCACTTATGTCAATCTGTTTGCCGACCCCATCGACGATATACTGCGGATTTGGCAGGAGACCATTTACACCTGGGGAAAACGAATTTTCTGGTTCTTCGGCGTTGCCGCGGCCATTGTCATCGCCTCGTCACCAGATAACCGCAAGCGCGCGCTCTACGTTCTTGGTGGCGTGGTTCTTTTTTACTTGTCGCCGCTCATTATCGATTTCATTCAACAGGCCGCAGGCCGTCCGTTCTAATTAACGAAATAGCGATGTCTGTCTCTGTGGTGCATTAGCTTCGCACTACTGCGGGGAGGAGAAAGATATGAGGGGATGGCTGGAGGCAGCTTGCCGACGTCATGGAACGACTTATTGAACAAACCTTATCCCGGCCCACCATTCAGTTTGGCCTTCGTCCCGAGGACTATCTAGTTCTCGTGTTGGTGGCTACTGTCGGCAGTTTTTTTATTGCCAAGTTATGGCTTATTCTTGTGCTGGTTATTCTGATTGCGGTCTTCCGGTACGTCAATGTATCCAAGAGGAGATTCTACTGGTCTTCTTTGTACATTTGGCTTACGTCTAATAATAGCAATTTGGGTTTAAGGCAAAGTAGAAAGCTGCCTGGGCTATTCAGGGACTAACAGGTTGCCTCAGAAAATGCGCTTCAAGAAGAAGAACAGTCTAACTGATCAATTCCACTCTCATGGAGTAATCGATTTTGAGGGCCGCGGTTATCATATCCGCAAGGATGGTGCAATCTCTATCGTTTGGCAGATTGATGCCGGCAACTCCCTACGCTTCACTCCAGAAGATTTCGAACACTACACAACGCAACTGTCAAAAACGATTGGGTTTGCTCGCGACCATACCCAGTTCGACGTTCTGTACGACAAACGTCTGATGCACTGGCAAGATTCTCTCAACGACGATCTGCAGACGCAGCGCCCGGAAATCACCAAGCTCATGCAACTGCGCAAGCGTGAGATTGGCCTGCACCCCAATTTTGCCCTCGATATTTATCTGACCATTACCTTTAACCATTTGGTGCAATACCGCCCGCCGCCACGATTCGATTTTTTCAAATTCAACGGGCGGAAGAGTGCGCATCTGACCCGGAAACGATTCGAGCAGGATGTCCGGCTGATAGAGAACACGGCTCAGACAGTGGAGAGTGACCTGCGTTGTTTCACCTTTGAGCGCTTGTCCGGTGATGGTATTACCAAGCTCCTGAAGTCGTACTACAACCTGACGGCGGAACCCGTCGAGCAAACAGTACGCGATGAGTTTTATAACGGTGACCTGGTTTATAAGAACTTTTTGTGCCGCTATGATGACCTCACCATCGGGCTGGACCACCTCCTGGTCGCGTCCATGTGCGAGCTCCCGGATAAGGCCGTCAACCCGATCGAAGTTGAGAAGCGTTTCTTGCGAAGTCCGGTGGAGCATTTCCTGAGCATGCCTTTTCCGCTTCGTCTGTCAATAAACATCGAGAAGCTCTCGCGTCAGAAGGCGCAGAACTTTGTGCAGTTCAACACGTTTGTCAACAAACCGCGCTTCAACAATATGGCCGAGCTGAAGATGATTGAACTGGAAGGCGATGAAAGCGGCGAGTTGTTTGATGGCGTTTCCAACCTGATCGAATTTGAAAAAGACTACCTGGCGCATCTTTCGCTCACGGTGATGACCTGGCACCCGGAGCGTGCTGTGCTTGCCGAACGGCAGGAGCGGATTGCGTCCTCTTTTGCCCGCTTTTTTAATTCGCGCGGAATGATCGAGCATGGCCAGGATGCCCTGAATACGTTCCTGTCATGTGCGCCGGGGAATTATCCCTACCGCAGAATCCCCGTCAGGGGTGCGCACGTCGGACACTTTGTGAGCTTGAGCGGACATTACCGGGGAATGAACTCGGGAGTACCACTCATCAACACGGCGGATGCGCTGGTCTACTACGACCTGTTCGACACGGCAAATGACAACTACAATGCTCTGATTGTCGGCCCTTCCGGTAAAGGAAAGAGTTTCTTCTGTAATTCCCTGATCTTCAACTACATCGCCCAGGCTGTTCCGGTGATCATCCTTGACCTTAGCGGAAGCTACAAGCCCCTGGCCGAGGTTTTGCGCTCCGATTACGTGCAAATTGACCGGCGCAGGCCCAACTACCTCGATCCCTTCAATTACTTTGATCCGAGACGTTTTCCGCACAACAGTCCCAACTACATGGAGACATTCAGCCATCTGCAATCATTCATCAACCTGATGGTGAGGCATGATGACGATGCGGCCCTTATCAGCAAGGACAAGAAGGCAGTCATCTATGAAGCATTGGAGAAGTTCCTGAGCTTTGCCGGTGACGGTAAATTGAACTTGCACGGCTTCACTGATTTCATAAAGGTTAAGGGTGATGAAATCTTTGAAGACGACAGAGATTTTCTGCGCTATGTCGTGAAGACGATGGGTTATTACCTGGAGAAATCCAACCTCAAGGTTTATTTCGATCCGGCAAACAAGAATCATCTCAGCATGGGGCAGGGAGAAAGGTTCGATCTGCTGGTGTTTGACCTCAAGGGCATTGAGCGTGAAATCGAGCTGATGCCCTTGTATGCCAATCTTTTGAGCATGCTGGTCATGGAAGCGTTGCATCAGGATTTTGAAAAGTTTTTCTTCATTCTGGATGAAGCCTGGAAGGCGTTGGAAAACTCGGAGATCATATACGGCTTAATCAAAGAAGCCGGCCGGACCTCGCGTAAACATTTCGGTTCGGTTGCGGCGCTTACACAAAACATCGACGACCTGCGCCAGGGTGACCTGGCAGCGTCGGTTCTGACCAACAGCTTCAGCAAATTCCTCCTGCCGCATGGTGGGGAAGACCTGGAAAAAGCCGTGAAAGTCCTGGACATGACCAAAGCAGAACAGCGTGCCTTCCGTAATTTGCGCAAGCACGAGATCCTGCTCTGCCGGGAAGGCGAGCCTATTTTGGCCAAGATTCCGTTTTCACGCTACGACTACTGGACCTGGACCACGCAGCCGGATGAAGTAGACAAGCGCAACAATCAGCTAAAATATGAACCCACGATGATCAGTGCAATCTCTGCCCTGGCCGAGCAGGAGGTGGTGGAGAAATGAAGAGGCGGTTCAAGGCAATCGTAGTGTCAACCATGGCGCTGCTTTTTTTGGCAAATGCGCCTAAGGTCTCGGCACAATTCATCAATCCGGGAGACGCGGCGGTGCTTGCAAAGCTCGGTGAAATCTTGCGGACGCACCGCCAGAGTTTGATCGAGGCGATCCGTACTGCCCGGGGTATGGAGCGTACATTCCAGACCTTGAAAGACCTGGATGACTACGAAAAGAACCTCCGTCGTGATGTTAGTTTTGTCAAGACCCTTGACATGACGCGCCTCAACGACCTGGAGAGGCTGATTCTGTATGGCGACCAATCCAATTTTTATTTTCGCAGTTTGACGGGTAAAGTCAATCGCGATTTGTATAACATGCGTGAGCTGAACCGTTACGGGGATGGCTTTTTCGGGTCGCTGGAGGGTCTGGGCGTAACAGACGAGAATCTGCTGCAAGCGCTGTTTGCGGATGACAAGAGTTTGTCGGAATTAGGGATCTCGCAACAGCAGGCAGGTGCGCTGCTCAAAGAACTTTCGGTCGAGTCCACCATGATGGACATGTACCAGGTCAAGGGGACCGAGGATTTGATCAAGGCCTTGCTTGCCCAGGCCAATCATCTGCGCGAGACCGCGAGTGACTCTTCCATCAAGATGGACCCGGGGCAACGGGCGCTCATGCTGGCCGAGAGCGAAAAGACCATGCTCGAGGCTTTGAAGCAGCAACAAATCCTGGCGAGCTTATTAAAAGACAGAAATGAGAAGATGTCACGCAGGCTCCTGCGCAAGTCGCAACTCGAAAATGAGATAGACCAACTTCGCGGCTTTTATGAGTGGCACTCATCTCTTGAACGAAATCTGGGGTTTTTCGACACGGACTATATTAAACGGGAAAAATTCTAGCCGGTAGAGATCATGTTTCAGCAGATCCAGACTATTTACTCATCAACCTCCGAAGTCCTGACAGAGATTCTGGACCTTTCCTGGAAGATTCTGCCGTTTGTGGTTGTCGTCCTCTTGCTGGCATATGTGTTCGACGCGTTGCGCCAGAACCGCGGCAACTATTTGGAGTTTCTTTTCAGGATTGGTGTTGCCGTACTTGCCATGGTCAGTTATAAGTGGTGGAGCGTTGAAATTGCCACGCTGATCATCGAGGTTGCCAAGCTGTTCAAAACCAATGGCGTTTCTAACTACTACAACGTCGTGCTCGAATTGTTCAAATCGCATGCCTCCGCAGAAGGTAGCTGGTATGATGTGGGATTACAGGTTCAGGGTTTCTTTTACTACGCGTTGCTTTGGTTGAGTGTGGCAA
The DNA here is from genome assembly GCA_029262055.1 of Candidatus Zhuqueibacterota bacterium. GTDB lineage: Bacteria > Zhuqueibacterota > Zhuqueibacteria > Oceanimicrobiales > Oceanimicrobiaceae > JAJDAD01. Next base: position 20,579 of record JAJDAD010000106.1, on the reverse strand, counting down.
TGGTGGCCCTGGCTACGGTCTTTTTTGAAATGTTGCAGTTCTGGGCGCAGGCCTTTCTCTGGGTGTTAGGGCCGCTGGCGATTGTGTTTTCGCTTTTCCCCAACTTCCGCGGCGCTTTCATGAACTGGCTAAATCGTTTCATCGCGGTCGGTTTTTGGTCAGTCATGTACATGGTGGCCACACGCGTGTTCAACATGTTGATCGGCGAGACATTCTCTGAATTATGGGTCGGCAACAAGACGGGGATCGCTGCCGCCGGCATCCAGAGTTTTGAGATAATGAAACTGATCCTGTTTAGTTTCGCCTTTTTCTTTGTGATTATTCGCATCCCCGCCATGACCGGGTGGTTTACCCGCCATAGCTTTGCCAGTGTCAGTTACATAATCGGCGCCGGTGCGGCATTTGGCGCGACCAGGCTCCTCTCCATGTCGGGCGGACTGGCCCGGGGGGCGGCGACCTTTGGGCGTGGCCGCGCAGCACAAGTGGGCGGTGCAATCGCCAAGAAGCTGGCGGGCCTTGCCAGTCCGTAGTACAATGAAGTGAAATGAAAGATTTGAGGATAGAATGAACCACGCAGAAGAATCGGCTCCGGGCAATACAACGCGGAAACACTCCGGAAAAAGTGAGGAGGAGTTGTCTGGCTTCATCTGGCGGACCTTTGCCGGCAACAAGAAAAAGGAGGACTTCCTCAAGAGTTCAGTCCTGCTGTTGATCGTGATCAATGGCCTGCTGGGTTTCTTCCTCTACAACCAGAACACTGAGCCTTCCGTGTATGTTATCGACGCCGGCGTTCCCAAGTTGGCAAACCTGATGGACAGTGGCAAGAGGGTCGATGCCCAGGTCGTCTTTTTCCTGAAGGTGTGGACGAAACTGCTGATGGAAGTCAATAGCGACAATTATGAAGAAAACAGAGAGGCATTGAAGAAGCTCTCAAGCCAAGCCCTTATGCAGCGTATCCTGACCTCGGAAAGTTCAAGTGGAAATCGACTGATCAAAGAGATTATGCAGTCAGAGACGATGAGCGTCCGCATAGCGGATCTCATTATAGATGAGATCCAGGGTGATGGCGCGACCACGCGCGTGACCTTCACTGAGGTCATCCAAATCGACGTTCCGGACGGCAGTGAACAATATGTGACACAGCACACTGCCGAAATCATCAATACCAGCTACAGTCTGAATGGCGTAGGCATGGCCATGATCGATATCGACAACATCTGGACGCTGGAAAGGAGAGCTGATTGATGGAGGCCTTTTTTGAGAAACTCAAAGAGAATAAGCGCTGGATAATCTGGGGCGCCATCGGTTTTACATTGCTCTTCTTTATTCTCAGCTTTCTCGCTTCCTATTATGAGTACAAAACAAAAGGACCTCTTTCGGAAGAACACGCGAGCCTGTATGATGCCGCCAGCTTTAAGCGCCTGCGCGAGCAATTGACCAAGGACAAACCGGAAGGGGCGGCACAGAAAGAACTCCTGGCCCGAATTGTAAGCGACACCGAAGATGTGAAGCGAGCGAGCAGTCGTGGGGCGAGAACGGGAGACGACGTCTACTCGCAAGGAACTTTTGATACTCTGGCCGTCAACTGCGGCATCCTGGTTGAGAAATACAAAGAACTGGTCATCAAGTACCACGAGTTGGAGAAGCGGGTAGGCGCGACCAAACCCAAAAGGAAATCCACAAGAAGCAAGACTACGCCCAGACTTGCGAAGAAATCCAGTGGTTCTAAAGGATTCGACTATACGCGCTACGTTCGGTCGTCCTCAAGCAATGAACTTCTGAACGATGGCTCCCGTACGCCGACCGCCGTCCAGTTCACCTGGGCGACGCTCTCGCTGACACAACGGCAAAAAATATTTGATCAGTCCATTGTATCGCTGGACGTTGCCGAGGCGTTTGCGCTGGATGGGTTGGTGGTTCCGCATGGTGCAAGAGTCGAAGGTGTGGCGCAGGTGAGCCGGGGCAGAGGCAGGATTTACGTAAACTTCACCAAACTGTACACATTTGAGCAAACCCTGGCCATCGAAGGTGAGGCTTTCAGTCTCGACCGCTCGCGAGGACTAAACGTGTTCATCCAGGGGGAAAGCGGTATGGCGCAGGGCCTCAAGCGGGAGGCTACCGACTTGGTCGGACTCATAGATCCGTCACGTTCCGGCATTGGAAGATCTGTCATCCAGGATACCGATGTCGGGCGCGAGGTTTTCGGTGTACTTGACGCCGGGACCATGATCCTGGCAAACATAAGGAAGCGATGACTCGAAGATTACTGATTGGTATCGGGCTGACAGCTTTGCTGCTGGTCCGGTCCGGCTTGTCCCTGGCACAACCGAGGCAGGCCTTCGAAATGTATCTTGAGATTGGTACGCTGTCGGAGATCGTGTTGCCCGAGTCCTACGCCACGGTGCAGATTCCGGTCCAAATCGTGGAACTTCGCGATGTGCCCGGCCGCAATAAGACGGTCATCACATTGCACCCGGTGATTTCCGACCGTTCCAAAACCAATATCCGGATCTACTCGCAAAACCATGACTTCAACATAAAGCTGATGATCAACTGGCCCGGCGCCAGCGCAACCGAGACTCTGGATATAGCGGCGCATTTCCCCGACGCTGCCAAGAAAAAGGCGGCGGCCCTCACCGCGTCCGGGCTGACCGGCAAGAACATCGCCAGCAGCGGCGCTCCGGGCATTGGTCGCAACGGCTACGACTTGCCGACGGACCGGCTGGTAACCCAGGCAGATTTCACCCTGGAGAAGTTGGTTCAGATTTACCCGAACCTGCTCAAGCCCAACAAGCGCGCTCCGGGCATTGTGAAGAACCGGATGGTGCTCGGATTTGACTATATTTTTCATCATGCAGGCAAGTTGGTTTTTAAGGCGACGCTTTGGAACAAGTCGAGCGTCCCCTACAATATTCTACACCTGAGCATTATCTACAAAGAAAAATCGGGTGTTCCGATTATCAGCAGGAGAGAATCCAAATCACTTACGCTGACTCCCTATTATGAGAGTTTCAGCAAGAAGATAGTGCATCCGGGTGAAAAATCGCACCTGATCTACGTCACTTCCAAGTTGAGTCCGCAAGACACCGGCTTTTTCAACTGCCTGGTGGTTGAAAAGAACGGCGCCCGTACTTTTGATTTCAACATTCCAGCCTACTTAAGATAGAAGACCAAAATGAAACCTGTGGTTGTTTGCATCACGCTACTGACCCTGTTCGGGAGTTCCCAGGCTCAATACCAAAAGATGGTACGAGCTAACTCACTCAGGGTTGCCGCCTCCGATGTTTATGCTACGGTGGGTTGGAGCAGACAACTGGATGTCCGGACCGATTTTGCGCTAAGGGGCATCTATTTCAGGGATGATACTGAGCGTTTTTCCATCGATAATTTCGGCGCGGGTTTGGATGTTAGCCGGTGGCTGTTTCGATTCAACGATGTGTTTATCTCGGGAGGCGCCGGGGTCTTCATTGTCCACACGGAAGGTGAGAGCGCAGCGGCAACTAAAGCCGATGATTTTAGCGGCGGCGCAAGCTTCAATGCGGAGCTTGAATACTATCCGACCTGGTGGCTTGTGCTGTCTGTTGAAGTGAGGCAGTTGGTCTTTCTCGGGTCTGACTTCTTTAACAGCCGCATTCTGCCCGGGGCTGGCCTTAAGTTAGTGTTTTGAGTGTCAGGTCCCTGTATGATGACTAAACGAGTCTTGAGGTAATATGAAGAAGTTCTTTGTGCCGGCCGTGCTGCTTTGCTGTCTCACGGCTTGTTCGGACAGAAAAGAAGATAACCCACTGGTTTCCAGTAATGTCGCACCCACTCTGGAAGTGGTTGGCTTTGCCGCCGACACCCTGGTTTACGTCGAGGGGGGATCATACCCGTTTGAGTTTGTTGCGCAAGATGAAGCGTCGCAGGAACCCGAAATCAGCAGCCGGGTTGTCGGTGCGACGGGGCTTGTCGTTCTCGGACAGAGAACATCGGCCGGGCGAGTTCAGGCGACTTTTGAGCCCTTTAACCTGGGCGCACACCAGATTGAGATCACAGTTTTCGATGGCCTGGAACAGGTGGCCGGGGAAATCAGAGTCTTCATGGGTAGCAATAAGCCGCCGGTGGCCGTGGTAAGCTTTGAGACCATCTCACGCAACATTGACAGCGGAGAATTCACCTACAGTTTTGACGCCAGCACCTCTTCCGATCCGGACAGCAAGATAGTGACCGCCGCCTGGGACTTGGATGGGGCCTCTCTGGAAAGAAACGTGTTGACGCCGTTTGCGCATACGTTCAACTATTACGCTGACTACGCCATCACGTTGACGATAACGGACGAACACGGTGCGACAAGCACCAGCAGCATGACCATCGATAATTCCAGGCCGGAAGCAGTATTTCAGATTCTGCCCGACAACGAGACCGGCAACGGGGAGGAAATTACTCTGAATGCCTCTGGCAGCGCGTCACCACAAGGAAGGATCGAGCAGTACGAGTGGTTGCTGAGCAGCCCGGAAAATGATCTGAATGTTCTGGCGCAAGTCACGACCAGTATTTTCCGCACGGAATTGCTCACACCTGTCGGGGACAACAGGGTTGGGTTGATCGTTACCGATCAGGAGGGGAGCCAGTCCGACACCGTGTGGGCGCAACTGCAGGTGGTAAACACAGCGCCGCAGGCTCTGTTTGCCTGCACGTCTGCGCTTGAGCAAATTAGCGTAACCAGCAATACATCCAGCGATATCGACCCGGGAGAAGTCCTCACTTTTAGATGGCTCCTCGATGGCATGGAAATGCCGGAGTATGACAACCAGGCGACTCCCACTTTAGCGGTGCTGGGTGGGATTTATGACATTACATTACAGGTAACCGACAGTCACGGCGATACGGGTGAATTCACCAAGCAACAACTAACCGTCCCGGGGCTGCCGGTGGCGAATTTTGTCTTCAACGGGCTGGACGAGAACGGGGGAGCGAAAAATGCCACGAGCGTGACTCTTGATGCGGGGACTTCGGAGGCTGGTGAAGGCGGCAGGCGTATCGACAGGTATAGTTGGCACTGGCGCCCGGTTGGTGGTTCCGCTGTGGTGCTGAGCGATACCAGCGCACCCTTGTTGCGCGTAGACCTGAACCATCCGGTGGGCGATTATGAAATCGGGCTCGACGTCGTTAATGACAACGGTTTGACCAGTCTCCGAGAATGGCAACTGTTCAGCGTGGCCAACAGTCCGCCGGTGCCGGCCTTTCATGCGGGAGTCTCTATCGGTCGTACGATCAGTGTCTCTTCAAACAATTCTTTTGATATCGATCCGGACCAGACCATTGATTTTACCTGGCTCGTGGATGGAGAAATAGACAGCGCCTCCGAAGGAGTGAGGTTGCCGCGCTGGACGGGACTTAGCGTCGGCAGTCACACCATCACGCTGCGGGTGACGGACTCCGCGGGCGGACAGGCAGATTTGTCGAAGACTTTTACGACGATTTAGACGGGCTTTGGTGTGTTCACGCCCGGGCGGCCTGGAGACGCATGTCCTGCGAAGTCGCTCTAAACCACGTTTCTAATTTTCTCAGTAATCCCTCTGTGCCCCACCCGTTGCCTTTTACATCCAGCCTGGACTGTTGATGATTGCTTCCCCGTTATCCCTGGAAGGAGGTTCGCCCCGTGTCTGTTCTCCTGTTCGAAAAAAAATCCCCTGAATGGCGCTGAACGTTTGATTCGTGCCTAGTGCGCAGCTTGGAGAGTATTAGAGCTCGCATCAAGTGGTTCGACTCTTCAGTTGATGCTCAGACCTTTTTGACTGATCAGCGAGTAGACCTTTTCCAGATCAGCAGGGACCCCTGCGGTGAGGTTTTCCGCGCCTGTCTCTGTCACCAGGATCGTGTCCTCCAATCTCAGGTGAATCTCCCGGTCGCGAAACTCCAGAATAGGTTCGACATTGAAGACGACCCCCGGCTCGAACGGACGGTTGGATTGTGACGGCCGGACGTCGTGCACGGAGAGCCCGACAAAGTGTCCGACATAGCGCCGCAGGGCCTGAAATTCCTTGCCATAGCCGTGCTTCTCATAAATACTCTGGGCTACGTCTTTCAACCCAGCAATCGTTTGACCCGGCTCAACTGCATCGATTAGAGCGTTGCGCGCGTCCAGGATACAACGGTACATTTTTTCTTCCTCAACCGCAAACCTGCCTGAAACCGGCCACGTGCGCGTGATGTCAGACGTGTAGTAGTCAAAGTCGCAGCCGTAATCCATGTACACGATCTCCCCGGCTTGCATCTCGCGATTGTTGGCCGCGTAGTGCCAGATGACGGTGTTCGGTCCGGACGCTACGATAGGGGTGAAGGCGTCACCGCGTGCGCCCAGTTTGGTAAAAACGAAGCGGGCGGCGGCTTCCAGCTCGTATTCATACATTCCGGGCTCCGTGCCCTTGATGGCTTGTGCAACGCCCCTGGCGCCGATGTCACCGCTGCGGCGCATACGCTCGATTTCGTAAGGGGTTTTGACCCAACGCAAGTCATCGAGCAGCGGGTTCAGGTTCTCGAGCTGCAGTTGCGGCAGCCATTGTTGGATCGATTCGACCACTTTCTGATGCTCAGGCTCAGCGCGGTAAATCGGATCTTGCCAGCGGCTCATCGCCTGCATCTTCATCTCGCCACGACTGCCCTGCACGTTATCCGGCGGACTGAGGGGCATATAGAGCTTCTTGGATTCACCGACAAGAAAAGAGAGAAAACCGAAGAAATCCTCGCTTCCACGGACGCTGGTCAAGCCGTAGGTTTGCGCAGCGTCGTCCACTTGCAGGACGCCGGGACCTTCCATTATTATCTGGCGCTGCGAGCGCGTGGGGGCAAACAGGTAAGCCTGTGAAGAATGGCCGATGAGCAGGAGTAAGGCGCCGGGCTCCTCTATCCCGGTAAGATAGAAGAAGTCCGGAGATTGCCGGAACCTGATCGGATACATGTGGGATTGGGCAGCAAACACAACAGCAACGCCATCCGGGATTTTGTCAAATAACTTCGCCCGGCGTGCCTTGAACTCTTCTGTGTCAAATGGCTGCTGCGCCAACACAGCGGACGAGAACAGAAGCAGTCCAAAGCAGGGGAGTGCTCGGCGCCAACGGCGTTTGCGAATATGGTGGAATATTTTAGACATTGTTTGTTCACCCTCCGGATTTTTGATGGATAGGACAGTCACACAACCCATCCTTTGAATTCTGTTTCTGAAGACTTGGAACTTAGATGTGATGCTGGGACCAGTAGTTGCTGACGGACAAAAGCATGCTTTCATGGTCTTGATTGGCCGGCCCTGCTTAATGCCTGACCGACATTCGCTCCTCACTTTTGGGCAAGTGCGGACGGTGCGTATCGGTTCTAACCAGCTTGTTCATCGTCCGCAATCCAAACTGCCGTTCAAACTCATCATTAGTGGAATAGGCGAACCCAAACGTCTCTTGCCAAATGCTGGCCTTTTCCATACAGAGATACATGAAGACGCTTTCCTGCCACGGAGCCAGTGCCTGGTGCATTGTTCTAAACATGGCTATTTTCGTCTCGTCGGGGTAGGTGAGCTTACCGTGTGGATCGCGCACCATTTGCATTTGCAGAATTTTGGTCCGCTGGCCAAGTTCGCGAATCTTCTTGATAGCGGGGGTTATCATAGTCACTGAGCCAAACGAGATAAAAAGTACCTCGTCCGGCTGGAAAAGCTGCAGCAGCCTGGTGGCGATTGCCGCATAATCGAGCTGCCAATCTGCATAGTAAACCATTGGATGAAAATGAAAGGCTACCTTCACGCCCAGATCCGCCACTGCCCGCGCCGCTCCAATGCGCTCGTCCAAAGAAGCGGTAAAATGCTCCTCGCTCTGAATGATGGTGGGGGTATTCAGTGACCAACTGCAGACAACGTTGTGTGGGATTTTATTTTCCAAAAAATAGTGGATGTTGTCTGACTTTGTTTTGAACTCCAACAGGATGTTGGGATGCTGCGCCGCGAACCTGCAGAGCGTATCCAGGTTGCCGTTCTTGTTTCCCCAGACCAGGGAATCCGACGACTGGCCCGTGCCAAAGTGGTAGAACACTGCCGGATCAATTGGGATAGCCTTTAGTTTTTCCGAAAGGTCGGCCTCGAAAACAAACTGGTCTTGATAGAATGTCTGGATAGTGCAATAGCTGCAGCCAAAGGCGCAGTTCTCCACCGCGTCAATCGTCTTTAGGTTGCAGCACACTGTTTCCGGTGACGCGACCGGGCACAGGCCATGTATTTTTTTGTTGGATTGGACCGTGGCGACCTGCAGCTTTTGTCGTGCACGTGGCCGGGGCAGGCCATTCTCAGGGTAAACTTTCGGTGAGTTTCTCAGTTGGTCAAGATAGTGATTCAATTTTTTCAGGATGTGCTTTTTCAGGCTGCGACCAGTCAGGGCGGTGTCGCGGAGTTGTGCCCGCCACCATTCATCCAGGTTGCCCTCGCCCCACATGGTGAGATCCCGGCTGGCCTCGACCACCTGCCGGAACTCCTGAAAGGTCAACAGGTGGTCTGTTGACAACCTGCGGATGTCGCGTTGCTGCTCCGCTGGCAATTTTCTATAAAGAGAATTGGCTGAAAAAGTCCGGAATTTTGCAGAATAGTCAACAGTCTCAGGCATTTGTGTCCTTTGCATTGCAAGTGGCGCATACTACGATTCGAAGACAATTTTACTGCAAATTTCCGGTGAAAGCAAACAAAAACGCTGATCTGGAACCTGGGGCTGGGAGATACTGGACTCCGGCACAAATATTTACAGAAATTCGCGTGCCATGGCCTTAACCGGTACGCAGCAAACTCTCTTTGTTTCTAATGTTATGTATCCTTTTCAACAGCCAGTGAATTGTTACAGCTTTTTTAATTTGATTGCAGTACGGTGATGGTTATATTGGCTACAATATGAGACTTTGCATGTTCGGGGAAAACAGCAAAAACATGAGAATACTCTGCACAAAGTGGTTGGTCCTGCCGTGTTTGCTCCTTATCGCACCACTCGTTCGATCTCAGGAATTTTATCAAAAGTTGACCGATGAAGGGATTGAGCTAGGGTACAATTTACACTTCGATGGCGCCACCAAGATCTTTAATCGCTTGATTGAGATGGAGCCCGAGGACCCCCGCGGCTATCTTCTGCAATCCGTCAATTTCTACTACCGCTATCAACTGGAAGAGAATCACGGGGCTTTCTCCGAGCAGTTTGTCAAATTATCCAAGTCTGCTATCGAAGCCGCCGAACGCAGGCTTAACAATGCAGAGCAGAAACTGGACGCCATGTTTTACCTCGGCACAGCTCACATGTATCTGGCTGCGTACTATGGCTGGGAGTCTGAGTGGATGAAAGCCTACTGGTATGGACGTAAGGGCATCTCCTATCTGGAGCGTTTGGTGCAACTGGATCCGACGTACTACGACGCGTATCTCGGCTTGGGACTGTACCATTACTACACTGATGTCATCCCGAAACTTGCCCGGCCGATCACCTTCCTGTTGGGACTGGAGCCCGACCGAAAGAAGGGACTGTCAGAATTGGAACTGGCGGCAAAAAAGGGGCGCTATTCGCAGGCAGAGGCACTGCTGTTCTTAGGCAGCATCAACCTTTACATCGAGAAAGACTACCGAAAATCCCTGGCATACCTGGAACAGTTGACAGAACTCTATCCGGAGAATGCCAGCTATCTGATGCTGCTTGGAGAAAATTATGAAAAGGTCGGCCGGAATGAGCTGGCGCTGGAGACGCTTGACCGGTTGGTCAGGGATGCCGGCGCTTCCCGTTTCCCGGTGCTGGTGATCAGCTCGTATTTTAGACTCGGCAATCTCTACTACAATCAACGTGAGTTGCCCACTGCCATCCAGAACTACCAGAAAGCGCTGAAGCACGCTTCGGAATCAACCGGCAATGTTGACTGGGTCTTTGCATTGGCAAATCTCAACCTGGGTCGAAGCTTCGACCTGCTGGGAAGAAGAGACGAGGCATTGCAGTACTATCGGCGTGTTCAAAAATCCGATCACAAGCACGCCTACGAAGTTGCCAGGAAGCGGATCAAGAAGCCGCTTGTTCGTTCCAAGCTCGCCTCACGCACCCGTAACCATGACGAGATCATGGAGATGTACCAGGACGCAGTGGCCAAGGCGCGTGCGGTTAACGCGAGCACAGAGCCATTGAGCATGGCTGAACTCTACTACTATGTTGGCCGTGAATTCTACGACCGCGACATCTACAACCTGGCCATTCGCAAGTTCACCAAAGTTGTGGGAATGCAAAACATGGGAAAAGAGTGGATCAGACCGTGGGCGCAGTTCTATTTAGGAAAGTGCTACGTTAAGACCGGCAAGTTCGAGGAAGCGCAGGCTTCGCTGGCCGCTGCCTACGACCACGATGATGCCGAACTGCGCTCGGAGATTGACGGTTTCCGGGCGACCATCCCGAGCAAATCCGTCAATTAGCTTTCCCCCGCAGCCTGCTTCTGAATTACCCACCTAATTACGATTAACACCACTCCCGGGTTGACCGTCCGAATATCTGTTAAGCTCCAATATCCAGGGTCGGTCGCGAGCATGAGCCGGGACCAACGGTAACTCCGGGACCAACGGTAACTATGGAAAGAATGAGTCCGGCTTTCTAAGGTTGGATGTTGAGATCTGATTTACTCAGTAGGTGCGTTTGTCACCCGTGCCCGCTGTGCCTGAGTCCGTGCCTGCAGTTTGCGTCGCGTGTACAGGGTGAGGCTCACTGCCGTGCTGCACCATGCCGCAATGCGGAAAGTCCAAAAAGGGGAATAGCCGCCGACTTCGAGGCCAGGGGCCCAAAGACGCAGCGTGAAAGCGATGACAAGCATGATAAAGGTGAACGTGACTACGATGTAGTACAGCTCCCTGCGCTCGATTGCGAGTTTGCCAAATACATAGAGATGAATCAGGAATATCCCGAGTACTATTAGTATTATCCAATCTGGCACAGCCTTGACTCCGGTTGACTGGTGAGGGGCGAGACGCTCCGCTATTATAGCGCGTCAATATAAGGTTCCAACACACATTGTCAAGCCTTTTATTTCGACTAATCGAGTTGCAATTCAGACTGACCATTCCTATGTTATGTTGGCAAAGACAAGGCATTTGCCTGGCAATGAAACTGTGTGGATCGTTTGAACGGGAAAATTAGACCACGAAGTACACGAAGGGCACGAAGCGGAGTTAGATGAACTATCGAATCGGGTAATTGGCTGTACGACAAATGTATATTGTGGTTTGGGCCAGGTCTTCGGAGTCACCATACGAGCAGTGTTTGGCCAGAGAATTGCGTTATCGGATAGTTCGTTTGAAGTCAGCCACCTCTTTAGCAGTCAGGTTTCTTATCAGTTAGCATTTCGGGCTTCTCAAAGAAGGTGGGATTAGGCGCTTTGCTCTGTAATCTTCATGAACTTCGTGCTCTTCGTGGTAGCATAGAATTGCTGACATCGTCTGCATTTGAATGCGGGGACAGACTTCGATTCGTGCAGTTGTTGAAATATCGCAAGATAACAACTTGTTCCGACATCGAGCGACTTGCGGCGTTATTCGTGGCTTTTCTCCTCTTTAAAGAGCAAGAGCTATTCTCTTACCTTTAGGATCGATCCCTATGCATAGAACAATAGAGTTACTATCCGCTTCCCCGCAGCGATTTGTGGAGTGGCTGAAGACGGAGGGCATTCGCCGCTTCTATTTTGTTCTCGACAAACCCGGGGATAAGCTGGCCGCTTCACATCCGTCGCTGCAGCCGGTCGCAGATTTCATTGCATCAGACTCGCGTGACTTCTTGCAACACGAAGGCATGTTTTTTCAACTGAGCGAATCTTGTGACACCCTCCACGGCGCCTTTGTGCACAAAACCGTGCGCGGCCATGCGGCCGGTGGCGTGCGCTACTGGCACTACGAATGTCTGGAGGATTATCTCAGAGACGGCCTGCGCTTAGCCAAAGGGATGACCCGAAAGAATGCGCTGGCCGGCCTCTGGTGGGGAGGTGGCAAAGGCGTCATGTGGCACAACCCGCAGGTCGACAAGCACGATCCCGAGACCCGAAAAACGCTCTATCGCGAGTATGGCGAGCTGATGACGTCCATCAAGGGTTGCTACATCACCGCTGAAGATGCGGGTACAGGACCGGAAGACATGGCCAATATTTTTGCCACAACCAGGTTCACCACCTGTATCCCGGAAGAGCTGGGCGGTAGTGGCAATCCTTCAGTTCCGACCGCGAGGGGCGTCGTTCGCGGAATGGAGGCTGCGCTGCATTTTGCCGGCGAGGAAACGCTGGCAGGCAAAACCGTATTCGTGCAAGGCCTCGGCAATGTCGGCCGGCCTCTGCTGCAATTCTTGCTCGAAAAAGATGTGGCCAGGATTACAGGCGTCGATATCAACCGTGCCAATGTCGAACAGGCCACTGATCAGTTTCAGACTGAAAAGATGCAGGTGCGGCTGGTCAGTCCGGGCGATGTGTCCTGCCTGGCCTCCGAATGTGACGTGCTCGCACCCTGCGCCACCGGCGCCATCCTGAATCCGGCAACGATAGAGAAAATTCAAGCACGGATTGTTTGCGGGGCAGCGAATAACCAACTGGAAGACACGGTGCGCGATGACCGTTTGCTCGCCGGGCGTGGCATCCTGTACGTCCCGGATTTCCTGACAAACCGCATGGGTATTGTGAATTGTGCGAACGAACAATATGGCTACGTGGCGGACGATCCGCTCATTGAGAGACACCTGTCAAGCGATTGGGAATACTCCATTTATAAAACCACATTGCGCGTGCTTGAAAAAGCATACGAGAGTGGACAACCGCCCGCGCAAGTCGCGATTGAGTTTGCTGACACCATGTCGAATCAGCCACATCCTATCTTCGGACATCGGGGGCAGCAGATTATCGAATCGCTGGTTGCCGAACGCTGGCACGAGGGTTTCGGCGCTCGTTAGCTGGCGATTAGATTACCCGCGCGGCAGAGAGATTTCTGCTTCACCGCCCTTCGGCGAGGGGCGCAATTTCTCTTGACATCAACTATACATCCTGCTACCTTGCTCCGTTATCACCATAACTCGGGAGGCGCTTTGATGACGAACGAACTACTGCAACCGCAATTCATCTGGATTATTGTCGGCTTTGTGCTACTGTTGCTGGAGTTTGCAATCAGTGGCTTGATTACGGTATTCTTCGGCTTGGGTGCACTCGTTGTCGGCGCTGCTTGTTGGTGGTTCGACATTTCGTTCAATGTCCAATTGCTCCTGTTTAGCTCGACCTCTATTGTGCTTCTTATCCTTTTGCGCAGATCTTTTAAGAACCTGTTTGAAGGCAGGTTTCAGCAAGCTCCGTCCATCGCTGAGGACATTGACGAGTTTGTCGGAAAGAAAGCAGTGGTGACCCAGGAGATCTCGCCGATTGCAGTGGGCAAGGTAGAGTTTCATGGTACTTATTGGCGGGCCGAAGCGCTCGAGACAATCGCGATCGGATCTCCGGTCGAGATAGTTGACAAACACAATATCACATTGGTGGTCAAACCGTTATAAGAGGAGGGGAGTATGGATGCCGGAACTCTATTTCTTGTCGGAATCAGCATCTTTGTTATTTTCGTATTTTCTAAAACAATTCGGGTCGTACCACAGCGTTCGGCTTTCATCGTCGAGCGCCTGGGCAAGTACTCCGGGACCCTGGAAGCCGGATTTCATGTGCTGCTGCCGCTGGTTGATACGGTGGCCTACAAGCACTCGTTGAAAGAAACTGCTGTCGATGTGCCACCACAAACCTGCATTACCCAGGACAACATTGCGGTCGAGGTTGACGGAATTCTCTATATGCAGGTGGTCGATGCAAAGCGCGCTTCATACGGCATAAATAACTTTCAATTTGCTTCGACGCAGCTGGCGCAAACCACCATGCGCAGCGTAATCGGTAAGCTTGAGTTGGATAAGACCTTTGAGGAACGCGAGACAATCAACTCCGTGATCGTCGATGCGGTCGACCGGGCATCTGACCCGTGGGGTGTAAAAGTCACCCGCTATGAAGTCAAGAACATTGTTCCGCCACAGAGCATCAAAGACGCCATGGAAAAGCAGATGCGTGCCGAGAGAGAGAAGCGGGCCGTGATTGCCGAGTCCGAAGGCGAGAAGCAGGCAAAAATAAACCGGGCCGAAGGCGACAAACAGGAGCTCATCGAACGCTCCGAAGGGGAGAAACAAAAGAGAATTAACGAAGCCGAGGGGCGGGCTGCCGAGATCGAAAAAGTCGCCGAAGCCACAGCGAAGGGCATTCGTGAGATTGCCAGGGCGATTCAGGAGGATGGCGGCCAGGATGCCGTAAACCTGCGCGTTGCCGAGCAGTACATCGGTGAATTCGGCAATCTTGCCAAAACCAACAATTCGCTTATTATTCCCGCCAACCTCGCGGATATTTCGGGCATGATCGCCACTGCCATGACGGTCATCAAGGAGCGCGAGGGCGACATTTTGAAATAGTCAATCTGGCTTTCTTCCTTCCGGCGCAGTCGTGGCCGGAAGGACCTGCCCGGGTTGCCATTACCCGGCTAATGCATTTCCCTCATAGCCTCAAGCCCGAGCATTTTCCCGACCGTAATGCAAGTAAAGGTCTTTTCCGTTCTCCCAGTCAAGAGAGGTTATTACATCAAGCGTTGCCAGCAGAGTGTCAAAGAAGGTCGCCCTATCCGCAGCGGCATCCATTTTGTAGCTTGTTTTACTGGCTTTGAATACTTGCAATGCGATTCCGGCGGCTAACTCGAGATCGCCTGGCTCGCGCTCCTAAAGCAGGCCTTTTCGCATCGCTACTGCAATTGCGCCGTGTTTGGAGTGCACCTGAAGTTTCTGATAGATGCTCCTAAAATGGTAGCGTACAGTGTCGCGGGAGATGTTCATTTTGTCCGCGATCTCCTTGTCGACAAGGTCGTCTGCGGTAAGCGAAAGAACGCGGGTTTCCTGCTCGCTCAAGCTGGATTCTTTGCCAGGCTTTTGCTGGAAGGTGGTGACGACGCGGCGCGCTATCGCAGGACTCATGGGCGCGCCACCGTTGTGTGCTTGGCGGATTGCATCCAGTAGTGCATCGGGACTCACATCCTTGGTCAGGTAGCCGCTGGCGCCGGCGCAGAGGGAATCAAAAATGTAGGCGTCGTTGTCTTCGTGCACCGTCAGCATAACGATCTCTGTTTCAGGTAGCTTCGCCTTGATTAGACTGACCGCTTCGATGCCTGTGACTTTGTCGTCACCCAGTTCGATGTCCATCAAGACGACATCCGGGTTGTCCTCGACGATATTTTGCATTGCGCTTTCACAATTCCTGTATTGGCTGACGCAGCGGTAGCCATCCATGCCGTCGATGATCAGGGCAAAGACCTCACGGAAGCGGTCTGTATCCTCAACGATTGTGACCCAGATGTTTTCATTGCTCATACTTTCTCCGATCCTGCTTGTAGCGGGCAATCTTCCTCAACATGAACTGGATTTCCTGAGATACTACTTTTTGGCGCCGCAGTCAACTACCAGATCAAGCAGTTTACTATCTTGTCACTCTACCCTTAAAGTAGATTGTGGTACCGCCGCCGGGTTGTGAGTCGATGGCCAAATCAGCGCCCATTTTTTTGGCGCGGCGGTGCATGTTCTTGATTCCTTTGGTAACAAACTCAGAATCCGGGCTGAAACCCGGCCCGTTGTCCGCAAGGCGAATATGGATAGTATTTCCTTCAACCTGAAAGTGAATTTCGACCTGTTTCCCAGTTGAATATTTAAAGGCATTGTTCAGGCCCTCTTTGAAGATGAAAATCAGATTACGCTTCCAGTCGATTGAAAGCGTAATGGCCTTCAGGCCTGCGTTCAAACCGTGTGCCTGAACCGCCACCGGTGGCTGTGCGCGCCGGAACAGGTCTTTGCCGTGACTTACGATGCGATCTGCAACATCCCAGAGCGAGTCGTGCTCGGTACCCAGCGCCCAGATGAAATCTCGGGTTTCAAGCTTCAGAGCATCCGCGGCCTCGACGGTCCACTTCAAGGCATTTTGGGTTTCCTCTGAACCGTCCTTCATTTTGCTTTGCACGAATTTGCTGAACAGAGATATTTGGGCAAGTTTGTCTCCGGCGCCGTCGTGGAAATCGGCGGCCATTTCCCTACGTATCTGCTCACGCTGTTCCGACTTAGCGCGCTCGATTCTCTGTGCGCGGATTACCTGTATTTTGACCAGAGCGATAATGCCTGATGAGAACAATACCAACCAAACCAGGTACGCAGTCCAGGTTTGATACCACGGTGGAAGAATGGTGAAGGCGTAATTGGCCTCGTCGCTGATCTCTCCGTAGACATTTTGACCACGTACCTGGAAGATGAATTCACCGGGTGGCAGGTGGGTATAATCTTTGTGCGTTTCGTCGGTCCACCTGGACCAATTGTCATCAGTCCCGTGCAAAAAGACCTGGTACTTATTTGATGCGGCATTACCATAAGAAGTTGCGGCAAATTCAAAACGCAAGGAGTTGTCTCGATAGGCAAATTTCGGGGCAGGCTTATTGGCTGGTTTCTCTCGTGTGTTCTGATACTCGCCGCCAAACACAACCGAGTCCTCGCGCGTCAACACTCTGCGTATCAGGGTCGAAAAGCCGGTCGTGGAATCTTGTTCCAGGGCCGGGTCGTAGTTGAGAAAAGCTTCATCGGTGCCCAACCAAACCGAACCGTCCGCGTCCGGATAGATCAAACCGCTCGATTGCTGCGTCAGCGCACGAAATGGGACTTCAGTGTATTGGTGTGTGCCGTCAGGACGCCGCTTTGCCATCGCAAGAATATCGCCTCTTTTGCCTGCGACATTGAAGTAGACATTACCACGCATATCCTCGGAGCAAGCCCAGATTTTGGTGTTGCCGTCATTCAACTGTTTTCCGAAAGAGGCTTCCGGCCGGAATCTTCCGGTCTTGTTGTCAAAGCGGTACAGACCAACCATGGTTGCAAACAGTGGCTGGCCGCCAACCGGAAAAACATTGATCCAGCCCAGATTTTCCCCCGCAGGCAATCCGGCCTTTTCATCGAACGACTGTACTGCCGATGAGTCGGTTGAACCGGGCGAAAAATCCACGCGCCGGATACCGCTGTAGTAGCTTCCGACCCATAGTTTGCCATCCTTGTCTTCCAGAAGGGTCGTGGCGTATCCTTTTACATCGGGTATTTTGCCCTCGCCACGCCAGACTCCCGAATGGGCGGCTGACTCCCTGAAAGAGGCCAGGCCGTCATCGTGGCCGACAAATATACGAAGGCTGTCCCGCCTCGAACGGTGGAGTGCAAACGGTGTTTGCTCATAGTCAATTATCAGGTGCATATTTTGACCATCGAAGGCAAATATCCCCTGCGCCGTGCCGACCAGCAAGTGCGATCCATTTGACAGCAGGCTAAAGCACTCTGACTTCACCTGCGCTACCTGCTCAAAAGCCGTGTAGTGCAGCCTGGTTTGTTTTCCACCTTTGACCAATGTTTGCCTTTTTAGCCGGAACAAGCCCTGGACGGTACCGGCGTACAGGTTGCCCCTGTGCCGGGCCGCACTGTAAGCGTTGACCATCGGCGCCTCCTCATCGGCGTAGAAGCTGAACGACCCGGGATAGTCAATGCGTGCAATGCCTGAGTTTAACGTTGCCCACATTGCGGCCGTCTTATCCGTAAACAGATAAAGGACAGAGTCATTGTTTAACCCGGACGACCTGTCGATGATGCGGCGAACCTCCCCGGTGCGCTCGATGATCACGATGCCGGATTCCAGAGTAGCGTAAGCTATTGTACTGTCCGGCAACATGACGCCGTGCAGGATGTTGACCAGCAACTCATCCGCACTGCTGTGAAAGGACGAGACATTCTTGCCATCGTACAGAAAGAGTCCATCAAGTGTACCAACCATAAGGCGGTCTTCGTCAAGCGCCAGCATGGAGAATATTTTTTCATCCGCCAATTGGTCGCCGCCGGGCGCCAACTTGAGTTCACCGTCTTCGAGTATCATCAGGCCGATGTTCAATTGCAGAACATAGAGCCTGCCATCGATTAGAAAGGACCTGTTGAAAACCGTCTCCGGTTCCCAGTTCTGCACTTTGTCGCCACGAACTAACAAAAGCCGGTTCCTCGCCTGAAAAAATATGCCGGTTCCCGTCGGATGGATATTCATCACCTGCTGCAACTCACGCTGCGATTCATCAAGCAGGCCGAGTAGGGAAATGTACTCCAGCAGTCCGGTAGAATCCGGGGCCAGGTAGCCCAACTCATTTTGTCCGCCGACGAGAATACGATCATTCTCGTCTATTGCCAGCGAGCGCACCAGCCCATTCGGCACTGGAATTTGGCGCCAGGATACGCCATCGAACTGCAGCACACCCGAACCCTGGTTGCCGAAATACATCAGTCCTTTGCTGTCCTGTACAATGGCCCAGTTTTGTTGCAAGCCGTTGTACTCTTTGACCGGATAGTGTGTAATAAACGGCGCGCCGCGCTCCTGGTCAATGGCCTGGCTCAACAGGTTGGTTGGCAGCCACATGGCCAACGCAAGGATGCAACTAAGGTATTTATTGTTCATGATTTGTCAGAAAAGATGTGCAATGAAGAATACCATCTCCCGGCGAGAACTGTTGTTCTTCAAGGATCACTCTAGTATGAAAAGCCAAAATAGAACAATTTCCTAAAAAGTAAAGCCACATCCTACCTATAGAGGTAGTTGTTTATGGCGCTTGATCTTGCGAGCTTGGTCACGGAGTAACAGACGGTAAAGATGAGAAGCCATAGAATTGTGAAGAAGACAATAATTTCTAGTCTGTCAAGCGGCATTCTTCTGGGACTGTCCATGAATAGTATTGGCGGCCTTCATCTATCGCCCCTGGCCTGGATCGGATTGGTTCCGACTCTGCTGGCGTTAAGGTCGAGTGACCGCCATGTTCGTTTCATGCTTTCCGGCTATCTCACCTGCTTTTCGTTTCTACTGATGGCCATGTATTCATTCTTGCCGGCTTACTTTCTTGGCGGCGCCGCGCTCATCCTGGTGGGCGGATTGCATTTGACAGCTCCATTTCTCATGCTTTACTTCTTTCACCGCCGGCTCGGCTGGAGAAAGGCGCTTTGGATGCTGCCACTGTTGTGGCCAGCTTGGGAATGGTTCTTCCTGCAGTCCAAACTGTCGTTGCCGCTCATGGCGCTTTATCTCACCCAGGCGCCACTCACCTGGTTAATTCAATACATCGATATTTTCGGCTATAACGCCATTTCCTTCTGGCTGATTCTGCTCAATGTGCTGATTGTGCTAACTGTGGACGACTGGCAGAGCATTATCTCTAAGCCTTCCAAGAAGAAAAAGAGTGCGCCTCAAAACTGGCAAGAGAAATACGCCGCATCCTTTGTGATGAAGCGATTTGCACTGATATTGCTTGTGATGTTTATGCCACCGCTGCTCTACAATGTTTATGTCCAAGCGACTTTGCCGGCAAAACTGAATGGGGAGGTCAAAGTCAGCCTGGTGCAGGCGAACACCCCATCGCGGGCGACAGCGCATGATTCAACCGCTGCAATCGATCTGTTCAGACATATCGCGATGACCGATTCCTTGCTGGTGTCGGCAAAACCGGATCTGGTTGTGTGGCCGGAAGCCGCGGTTCCTTCTACCATGCTGCGAAATGAGGCGGTCAGACAAATCATCTTCGAGAGCGTTGTGAGTTGGAATACACCGCTGCTGACCGGCACTTTCGATTTCAAGGTATTTGCGGACTCAACGCAGATTCCACCCTTGCAAAGGTATTTGCAGCGAGACTATGAAATCTACAATGCCGCGGCTCTGATTACGCCACAGTTGGCCTGGATGACGTTAAAAGAGAATCTCGACATTGGACGCTTAAAAATTTACCGCAAGCAAAACCTGATGCCGTTTACCGAAAGTGTGCCGTTCTCGGATACTTATCCTGTTCTCTCGAACCTTACCCTGGATTTGGGCGATGGCGCCAATTTCAGCGCCGGCGCAAGCCCCAAAACTTTGCTGTTTGCGACACAAGCGGAGAAGCTGGTAAAAGTTAGTCCGATCATTTGCTGGGATTTGCTCTACCCGACGTCAGCGACTGAGGCTGTTGGCGCTGGTGCGGATTTTGTCGCAGCGCTCACCAATGAAAGCAGGCTGGGCAACAAGATAGCAACCACCGCCTATGAGATGGAGGGCTTTACCCGTCTCAGAAGTATAGAAACCAGGCGCTCGATTGCCAAATGTTCGACCACGGGATACACTTTGTTTTGTGACCCGTTTGGCAGAGTTTACGGCAAGAGTCCCTGGTGGCAACAACAGGTGGCCACAGCCAATGTCCAACTCTCGTCCGCAATGACAATTTTCACTCGTTATCCCGGCCATTTCCCGAAAGCATGTTTGATTGCAGTCATGCTGATGGCCGTCTTCGTGCTTCGGAAAAGGTCAAGTCGATAGTCGGTTTGAAGGCGGATTTTTCATGATTTCAAAGAACTAAATAAAAAAGCAGATAACCATTAACTTAAAAAGGAGATAATATGTATAAACATAGATTTGTTTTTTTGCTTACAGTAATGGTCGTGTTTGGGCTG
>JAJDAD010000105.1 GCA_029262055.1 Candidatus Zhuqueibacterota bacterium | reverse complement strand
GATTCAAGGCCCGAGATGACGTCGAGGACAGCGTCGACCGCTTCTTTCACCGGGAGCGGGCCATATTTCTCAAGCTTGTCTTTTAGAGTGCCACAGGCGGCGACCTCCATCGTTATCACCGGGTGACCCGCGATCTCTTCGCTGCCGAAAATGTAGAGACTGTTCGGATGATTGACGCCGGCGGCGAGGCGGCCTTCGCGGATAAAGCGTTGCCGCATGTCTGGTGAGTCGAGTTGTTCTTCGAGCATTTTTAATGCAACACGGCGGCCTGTGGTGAGTTGTTTGGCCTCGTAAACCGTGGCCATGCCGCCGCGCCCGAGCAATCCAAGTATCTGATAGCCGCCAAACTCTTTGGGGAATCCCGAGGGCTCGTTAAGCGATAATGATTCGCCCGGGGTTTGCGCGCCGGCTTCGTTGTCCGGCCGTTCCAGGGCATCCGACATGAGGCAGGCGGGGCAAAGCTGTTCGGTCGATTTCGCGGGAATCACTGCTCCACATCGTTCGCATTTATCTTTTTCGGAAGTGTTCATGAATCAATCTCCAAATTGCCTTCACTTCCTCCTGAAAGAAACGCGCCGGGAGGTTACAGGAAAAAATCATTGCCTGCGTAAAACTTCGACCAGGTGACGTATTTCGTCGTCGAGATCCGCTTCGTTACTGACCGTTTCCGCGATGGCATCCCGCAACAGCTTACGGTAACGCTGTCGCAGTCGATGCACGGCAACCTTGACCGCACCCGCGCTCATGTCCAGTCGCTCCGCAATCTCGGCCCGGGCCGGGTCGTCTTCCCCGGTGAGGCTGCCCTTGAGTGCGTCAAACTGTTCGCTCTTGCCGGCTCGCGCCATTTCTTCGCGCAGGGTTCGCAGCGCCCCGGTAATGGTTTCCAGCGCCCATTCGCGATCGAAGAGGTCTTCCGGACTATCCGACTGCTCTGATGCCTCGGCGTACCGGGTTTCCAGATCAAACGCATCCCATTCGATGAATTGCACCTGGCCACCGCGTTTCTGCGTTTGAGCCCGATGCCATTCATTGGCCAGGAAATGTTTCATCGCGCCCAGCAGGTAAGAACGAAACCGGCCGCGCTCGCGGTCCGCTGAGGCAAATCCACTGGTATCGATGATTCGTGCAAAAAAGGCTTGCGTAAGGTCCTCGGCGTCGACCGCTGAATAGCCGCGGCTGCGCACGAAGGCATAGAGGGGATACCAATAAGCCCGGCAAAGTTCCTCCAGCGCCTCCCGGGCACGGGTCTGACTGGCCTCGTCGGCTTTGGCGGCGTCCACCAGGCTCCAGTGCGTGGTCATAAATTGTCGGGGACCGGGGTTCTTCATGTGCTTACTGTAAGGAGGTTTTTTTACTCAATCTCTTTGATTAGAGCAAAATGCAAACAAATTTTCGAATTGCCGGGGTGTGCCCTCCCGACCGGGAGGGCCGATCATGCTCCACAACCAATGCAAAACACCTTTGTTAATTGATAGATTTTACAGAAGTTAATCAGATTCCCTCTCCCGGGAGGGGACAGATTCAAGCTCGTAGAGAGCTTGAATCAGGGGTGGGTGCGGGACCAGCGGCAGCGCAGACGTACCCACCCCGATTCAAAACGCTGAACGCGATGAACCTGCCCCTCCGCGCGCGTTGCGCGTTTGGAGGGGATTTGGATACCAAAAACAGTTCCCTCGGGAGGAGGAAGCCAAGTGAGAAATGTCAGCAAGTAATCCTCCCATGATAATCAACGATAATTGCGCGAATGGTGTTTGCGGTCGTAAGCTCCCGTCAAACCGGGGGGCGAGGCTCCATATGCTTGCTCAACCAATTCTAATCATGAGGCGATTCTACATATCCACGCTTCACTGAATCAAAATGAATGTAATCAAAACCTTTTTCAAAGTCCTAATGATTTCGAATCAGGTGTTTCCAATGTCGCCGCTGAAAGTTACAGTCGTAGAGAAATACAAGCCGCCTGCGAAACGGGCGCGAATGTGGTTTTGGCGTGCGGTCCGAAAATACGTGCCCCACAACATCTCTCTTCTTGCTACCGCTGGTCCGGGCCAGCATTCCGTCTTTTCTCAAACAGAATCAAGACGTCGAAATCCTCGCTCAAGGTATGGAAGTAATGCCCAACTCCCTCTTGCACCCACATAATTGAACCGGGCTGCACCGAGATTTCATCATCGCCCATCGCGAATTGTGCCGAACCGTTTATGACAATATTCACCTCATCCACTCTGTGTGTGAGTGTTGAGTCACCCCCGATTTTCTCTGGCAGCATATAAAGGCCGAAACGCATGGTAGCTACATTGAGAAATGGATTCCAGATATTCTCGTCTGACTCCCGCTCCGATTGAATCTCATCCATTTTGAATGCGAGCCAATCCTTGTCCTTTGCGTCGGGCTTCGTTTTTGGAAATACGACCAATACCTGCAAGTCTTCAGAAATGTCACGGAACGCGTGTGGCACTTCTGCTTTGACATAAATAACAGAGCCGGGTTGCACGGGAATGTCTTCTTTGTGCACCCGCAACACGGCCTCGCCTGCTACGATATAGTAGACTTCATCCAGTTTGTGCGGCGACTGCTCATCCATTTCACCCACTCGCAGCTCATAGAGCCCCATGCTCATCGAAGGCTTGTCCAGGAATCGTAGGTATGGCCTAGTTGACTCAGCTCTTTGTCGACTCAAATTGCCCAGTTCAAAGGCCTGCCATTTGGGGGTCCCACCGGTAGCCCCGTTGGCATTCCGGGCGGATATTTGCATGCAAAGGAGCCCCAGAAGAATGGAGTTTAAAAAGATGTGTCTGGTCATATTCCTCTCACTGAAGTTTACGGCTTTAGATACACCGGGGCGCATTGGGCTATTCCCGCACTGGGGCTTTTCCGATGAACGACTGGTTCTGTCTTTCTAAAGGTTGAATTCCAGCCAAAAACGGATGCGCTCCACAACCTGCAGCAGAAGCATAACATGAAGAGTCCGGAGCCTGTAATCTGCCAGGCCATCAACTATTCACCCAAATGCCGGCGCAGAAAATCGTCGGTTAGCTGCCATGTGAGGCGGGTCGCGGTTTCGTCAAGATTCTTGCCGCCATTGAACAGCGGTTGCGCGTACGCGTGTTTTGCGCCGGGATAAATGTAGATTTCCGCCTGTTTATCGATGCCCTCCATGACTTCCAGAAAGCTGAACAATTCTTTCGGATTATCCTTTGACCCGGTGATCGCCAGGACCGGACTTTGCAGAGCGGCCAGGCGTTCTTTCTCCAGGATTGGTGTTCCGTAGATCAGAACGGTCGCAGCAACGTCTTGCGCTGATGCGAGAGTTGCTTCCAATGCATAGGTCACGCCCATGCTGAAGCCCGTTACTGCGATCTTGCGACCAGATGCTTTCAAGAATTCGATGCCCGCTTTCATAATCGCGGCAGCATGTTCTGCATTCACTGCCTGCATCAGGGCAAAGGCCTGACGATGCGTCGTCGCGGACTCGCCGCCGTACAAATCGATGGCTAATACATAGAATCCCCTTTCCTCAAAACGCCGCAGAGTTTGGCGAACAAAGTCAGACATACCAAACCAGTCGTGGACAAGCAGGATGGCTTTCTGCGCGGTTGCGTTCCCGGCAGCTACAGCAGTTACTTCCTTGCCGCCGGGCAATGTTAGCCGAACCTCGGTGATACTTCCCTGTGCAGCCTGTTCTTTGCACGTGGCCAGCAGAAGCATTTGAACCGTTAAAAAGCCAAATAGAAACTTGGGGGTTATCAAGCTATACCTCCTTTTGTTTTCATGGTATTGTTCCATTGTGATTGCCTCTAGACTAAACTATATGAAACAAGATCTTCAGAATCGTCGCAGAAAATAATTTGCTACCAAAAGCTTTTTTCAGATGGGCAAAAGGAGGGTTGGTTGAAATGATGGCGGGGGGTCAGTGCTGCTCTCTGGCAAATCGGGATGGCGTTTTGCCCACTACTTTTTTGAACGCTCGGTTGAAAGAGGCTTTGCTGCCGAACCCGACCTCAAAGGCTATAGCGAGGTTGGTAGATTTCCGGCCTGCCGGATCGAGCAATTTTCCCCGCGCTTCTTCGACGCGAAACCGGTTGATGTAGTCATTAAAATTGACGTTGAGATGTTGACTAAGCAATTGCGAAAGCGTGTGGGCCGGGATATTCAGGTAGTCAGCCAATTTGGGCAAGGTCAGATTACTGTCCCGGTAGATTTTTTCCGTGACCATCGTTGCGGACAGTTTCTTCAGCAGCTCTTGTGCTTCTTTGGCAGGCAGGGCGGAATTGGCATACTTCATTCGCTCGAAGACCGGGACATGATTTGTCGTTACTGCTGTCGGCTTTCGAATAGCCACATAGGCAACGGCATGTATGACGGTCGCGAAGGAAGCGTACAGAATGTAGTCGAGTTTAGTATGATAAGTACCGGTGAAAAACAGGTAAACGCCGGCCAGCAAGTAGACGGGCCAGATGCTCAAAATCAAGATAGTCAGTCTTTTTAGCCACTGCAGAGCGGAAGCGAATTCACGGGTCAACCTATCACCGTGGGCCTGCTGATATGCAGTGATGATTCGCCATACCATAAACAGGTAACTGGAATTCAGCACGACTTTGAAAATCATGAGAGCGAACCCTGTCGCCGTGAAGTCGTCCCGCTGCAGCGAGGCCTGCCATATTGCGATCTTCGTTTCATAAGGGGCAAAGATACTCTGGCGGAAAAACAAAATAGCCAGCGTAAACGGGATAAAATGAAGCAACTGTGTCGGAGCAAAGACATTGTCCCGGCCAACTCTGGATTTCACAAACAGGTAGAACAACGGCCCAATCAGCAACGCCATCGGATAAATCAGCGACAACAGGTGCGGAAAAGTCCGGTACCACCTTTCGGTGTAAATCAGCGCCTGGATAACAATGAGGGTCAGGATGGGAAGCAGGGAAAAAAGAAAAGCAAAATGTTTACGGTCATTGCTTGCAACCAGCAATGCACAGAAAAAGAATACGCCATTAAAGATGACAATGATAAATAACAGAGAAATTGGATTCAGGGATAACACGATGCCTTTGGCTTCATGGTTTGAGCATTCTTGTTGAGGAACGTCAGGCTATACGAGACAGCTTTTTCTATATGGTAAGCGTTACCTGTTCGTGCGCAATAACAGCCGATTCTCCCGGCCTGGGGGGCTCATAATTGCAATTCGAATATTCTTCTGCATATTTTGCGCCTTCTTAGAAACAAAAAATTCCCTTCAGAATCAAACACTAATCCTCGACTATTTAAATCCCGTCTTCACTTCTGCCGCAGGAGATACCCTGGGAGATCGCTCTGCCCATTCCAAATCTCTCACGAGCAGGAAATCGAATGAAAAAACTGGGTTCAAAAGAATAGTCAGCGCAAGCCCAGGAAGATTGACGGGCGTAAAGGCCGCCAATCCGTGAAACACGGTGGGCCAAAGAATCTGGCTCATCGTATCAGTTACAAAGCAATCTACCCGTGGTATTTGCGCTGTTTATCCGACAAGCTCCTTTTTTGCGTTCTGGAGTGCTCTGACGAATTCATCATATGGAATGATCCAAGGTCTTCCATCCTGACGTCCGTAAAGCTCTATGGATAGATCGTTTTCTTCTTGGTTTAGCTCAGCAACTTGTTCATTTTCAAAACACAATTCCACCGCCAATTTTTCCCTGTCTGGGGGGCTTATAACTGCAATTTGAATATTCTTCTGCATATTTTCGCCTCTTTAAGATTCCCTTTAGAATCAAACACTAATCCTCGACTATTTAGAGAAATTGCCTCAACTACTTGCCTAACCTGTACTATTCACAGATTACCTTTCTTGTCATCCTGGAAGGATCTTTTTTGTCAAAATCTGTGCCCGTCGATAGCCACCGGAGCCGTTCAAAAAAGATTCCTCCTGAATGACGATGTTTGGTTGATTTGTGCGCAATGCGCTGATTCCCGAATTATCCAGGTTAAATCTCTCCTTGGCTGCATTACCAAGACGTTCGTTTGCATGGGAAGCCCCACAATATTGGCAACGTATCCATGCTGGGAGCAAGGACACGGGATAAGACCCGGCACTACGCTTTCTGTGTGGTCTTCTCCTGAATGCCATTCTATCCCATTCTAAATCCCCGGTGAGCAATGAGTCCATATTCTCATTCGTCAACTTACGTGCCTATAACAAAGTCCTGACGCTGAGTGCATGTGCTGGCATTTACGATGACTCTATTGCAACAAGATCATTTTTCTCCGTGTCATGTTTGAGCCTGCTCTCAACTCATAAATGTACAGACTACTTGCCAATCTTCTATTGTCATCGTTTGAACCATCCCAAACAACCCGATAGTTGCCGGCGGCTTGCCACTCGTCGACCAAAGTTCGAACACGCTGACCCAGCAAATTGTAAATGGTCAGGGTTACACGATTTGACTCAACCAGCTCGTATCCTATTGTCGTTTCAGGATTGAATGGGTTGGGGTAGTTTTGATATAGGGCAAAATCCGATGGTGTATTCGCTTCCTTTTCTTTGACCGAAACAGGATTCAAGCTGAAAACTTGACCACTTACAAATGCTTCTGAAAGATAGTATTCGAATGGATCGATTGCACCGTGGATATGACTGGCAAGCCCCCACGGCTGCACAAATTGATCGATTGCTGGCTGTATCGCACTACTGGGATCTTTCGGAAAGAAATGGAAGGCCGTTACTCGATATGGCGTACTCTCATGCAGAAAAATCGGAAAGGACTCGACCTCCTTCCACACCAACAGCGCTAATGAATCGCCCGGACTCAGAGAACTGAATGGAATAGTCACTGTGATCGTGTCGTCTTCCATCAAATCGAAATCATACCAGAGGAATTCAGTGGAATCCAATATGACGTACACCTGGTGGCCGTCGACCCGGACCAGGGTTGAATCAAACCGCTCATCAGAAAGATTGAAAAGAGGGAGGTACCTGTCGAAACGGTAGTATCGATGGCCGTTGAAATCCACATTTTGAATGACCCGCATTGAATCCAGAGTTCTTGGCTCAGCAAAAGACTGGGCAAACTTATAGGTCCATTTATTGTTCAGTTGAATCGGAAAGTGCGATGCACCGGCACTCAACTCCGCCTGGCAGCCCATCAAATCATCCGTAGTCACCAGATTGTAAGCTGTATCGAAAACAGGATAAGCCCGGACGAAGCCGACTTGAGGAGCGAGCCAGACTTCTTGTTCATCGTCAATTACATCGGGCAAGTAGTCCAGAGTGAAGTGAAGACAATTTTCAAACCTGCCGGCTGGCACCTCAACCACATCGCTGCGGCTGCGTAGAATGACATCAAACAACAAACCATCTTGAGGAAGATTGATTCTATGCGTGTCCGGAGCCTCGGCGGTAAAATCAAAGAGAAGGATTTCTCGCTCCACGCGCGGGAGATACTGGAAGACATGGCCTGCTCCGTCATACCTCAAATACTCGAAATTCAGCGGGCTTTCCACTCGATTATAAGTCTTGCCGCTTCTTTCCAGAGTATCTGTGATCGCGAACGTCATGCTATCAGGGCCGGAAGGCGTGTTGAATCGAAATGTCCAGGAATTGCCCTGCCCTATAGGTAAGAAGCAATATGGATCACTCGTCTGCGCAACAGTAGTCGAAACCAGCACCAGTAAAAATAACAAGACAATTGAGAATGCACCGGGCGAACCTGGCACGGGGCAAGAATTGTAAAATGTCTCGCAAGACATATCCTTAGGCTCGGATCGGATGTTCTGCATTGGTATCCTCCACTTCTTCAAATTCACGTACATGCGACCTAGATCGCAAGGGACTTACTCACAAAGGATTTGGGATTCTGTGCGGGAGCAAATCAACGAGGGATTCCATTCCCCCGAAAGCATTTGCAGGGTTTCCAACATATCCACGCAGGGCACCTGGACGAAATCCTCTGTGGAAATTACTGGTGCGGCGCCTCACGCTCAGCAGGTGAAATGATACCCCACAACCAATGCAAAGCACCTTTGTATTCATTTCTTTGTAGAAGTTTCTGAACGACATAACTTTCAAACGCCAGGATCAAACCGACTATCCCAATCCATTTGTAGTTGAAGACTATTCCGATTAACATTAGTGACAATCCTATGATCTCCTGGCTCATATCCCTTAAGAATGCTTTCATATCCACCCCTTTTCAGATTTTAGTTACCAACACTTCTCTCTCCTGTTCATGCAACCCCAACAAAACCCGCTCAGGCGTCATCGGTGCATCAAACGTCAAATCTGAGTCCGGGCGAAAGGCCCGCATAGCCGCGCGGATGGCAAAGAACACACCAATGCCGTACATGAGCGGCGGTTCGCCGACAGCCTTGGCTCCATACGGACCAGCGGGATTGTCGACGTTTTGCAGGAATTTTACCTGCAGGTCATCAGGCATGAAATACGCATCCGGGACTTTGTAAGAGGCGAGAGAGTTGGAGAGGAAACGGCCCTGCTCGTCAAAGCTTAACTCCTCCAGGGTCATCCAGCCGAGTCCCTGCGCCAGGCCACCCTCAACCTGGCCAATGTCGACCAGTTTGTTGATCGGCCGCCCGAGATCGTGAACGATTTTTGCGGAGTCAATTTCGTAGGTACCGCGCAAACAGTCGAGCGTGACCTCGAAAACAGCAGCGCCATAAACATGGTAGGCGAAGGGGTTTCCCTTTTCTTTCTGCTTGTCAAACCAGACGCCCGGCGTCGCATAAAATCCATGCGCCGACAAATCGATGCGATTAAGATAAGCGGTTTGCACCAGCTTTTGCCAGTCCCAGCCGGTTTCCCGGTTGCCGTCCAGAAGCTTCTCGTGGACGATTGTCAGCCGGCTTTTGTCCGTCAAGCCGAGTTCATTTGCGGCAAACGATTTTAACCGGTCGGTTATCTGGCCTGCGGCGAGAATGGTGGCGTGCCCGTTCAAATCGGTGGTGGCGCTGGCTGCACTCGGCGACATGTTGGCCACGCGTGTGGTGTTTGTACTTTCTACTTTGATGCGCTTTTCAGAGATCCCGAAAGCCCGGGCTGCGATGCGGGCGATGTTCGTCACCAGGCCCTGTCCCATTTCGATGCCGCCGGTGGAGACGCTCACGCTACCGTCCGTGTAAACATGCACGAGTGCGCCGGCCTGGTTCAGGAAGGTTGCGGTGAACGAGATGCCAAAGCAGATAGGCATTACGGCGTAACCTTTTTTGCTCTCAAAATGATCGTCGTTGTACGTCTTGGTGGCCTGCTTGATTTTATTCAGGTCAAACGACTGAGCGGCTTCATCCCAGGTTCTTTCGGCGCGTACATCGTCCAGATGCTGCCCGTACGGGAAAGTATCTCCGTCGCGCAACAGGTTGAGCCGTTGAATCTGTTCGCGCGGCTTGTTCATTTTTTCAGCCGCTTTTGCGATGGCGCTTTCGATGACGAACATTCCCTGCGGACCGCCGAAGCCCCGGAAAGCTGTATTGGGCGGCAGGTTTGTGCGACAGGACGCGCCGAAAATCCGCACGTTGGGAATGAAGTATGCATTGGTGCTGTGAAACAGGGTTCTCTCCAAGACCGCGGGCGACAGGTCAGCGGCGGCGCCGGCGTTCTGGTAATGCTTAACATCGTAGGCGAGGATCTTGCCTGCCTGGTTTAATCCAATCCTAAAATCCGCTGAATAGGGGTGGCGCTTGCCGGTGCAAATCATGTCCTGGTGTCTGGGCAGGACCAACTCCACCGCCTTGCCCGTGCAATGGGCTGCCAGAGCGGTCAGGCACGACCAGGCCGTCGCTTGGTCTTCCTTGCCGCCAAAACCGCCGCCGAGCCGTTTGACGTCCACTTCAATTTTGTGGTGCGCAACGCCAAGCACGCGGGCTGCGGCTTTCTGCACGGCGTACGGACTTTGGGTCGAGGAGTACAAGCGCAAGACGCCGTCTTCCAGCGGAATGGCGCGGCAGCGCTGTGTTTCCAGGTAGAGGTGTTCCTGGCCACCGATTTCGCACTGGCCATCGACCACCACCGCGCACTCCTGCCAGGCGGTGTCAACATCGCCCAGGGCGAAGGTACGGGCAGGACCGATGATTGCGCCGCTCTCGAATGCCTGTCGTGGATCGGTGACCACCGGCAGCTCGTCAATTTCTACTTGGATTTTTGCGACGGCCCTGTGGGCCTGCTCATAGCTTTTGGCCAGGACCAGAGCGACCGGTTCTCCGACAAAATGGACCTCGTGCTCTGCCAGCAGCAGCTCGTCGGGGATCAGGGCGCCGATCTGGTTTTCGCCGGGGATGTCTTTGGCCGAAAGGACCGTGATCACGCCGTCGCACCGGACGGCCTCTTCCAGGTTGAGCGATATGATTCTTCCATGCGCCACCGGCGAGGTGAAAACCGCCGCATGTAGCATTCCCACCGGCTGCGGCATATCGTCCACATATTGCGATTCACCACGAGTGTGGCCTGCAGCATCAATGTGTTTCATAAAAATCCTTTACGGTTAGCTGGTCAGGAAAGAGTGTGGTGAAATGAGCGATCAGCAGTTGCCGAACTAGCAAACGTTTGTAATCTGCCGAGCCGCGAATGTCACTGATCGGGGCGCTTTCGGAATGAGCAACGTCAATGGCAGCCAGAACGGTTTTCATTTCAATTTGTTTGCCTGCCAGGAAGTCGCAGGTGTTTTGCATAAACAGAGGAATGGGCGCTACCCCGCCGAAACTCAAATCTGCGCGGACGATTTTCCCGGACGCTGTTTTGATGCGAATCGCGCTGTTCACCGAGGCAATGTCCAATGTCTTGCGTTTTGAGACTTTTTCGAAATGGACCCGGGTGCCTGAATCCGGGACCGAAAACATGATTTCCGTCAGGACTTCCGCAGGCGTCTTGTCTAATTGTTTGTAGCCTTTGAAGAAGGACCTGAGCGCTACATTTCGTTTTTTGAGACCGTCTTCCAGAGTCAGGGTTGTGTCGAGTGCAAGAAGCAGAGCGGTCATGTCCCCGATCGGAGAAGCATTGACGATGTTGCCGCCGAGTGTCGCCCGATTACGGATTTGCCAAGAGGCGTTGCGCATCATGTACTCGCCGATGCGTGGAATGATTTTCTGAATGTCAGTATTTTGCGCGAACTCCTCAAAAGTCGTGAGTGCGCCGACCCGCACGTGTTCGCCCTCGACTGAAATTCCTCTTAGCTCCTGGCGACGGTTGAGAATTTCGACTTCGGTATAGGGGATCTCGCCACCTCTTTGCACGTAAAGATCCGTTCCACCAGCGATGATGTACGCGGACTGAGCCGCGCCATTTCCCCGTTGGATCGGTGGGATAGATCTTAGCCTGGCCGGAATCTGTGAAAAGTAATCAGGCACGACCTGTTGCGCAATCAGGTTTGACACACGATCCTGCCCGGAGCCAGCGCTGCCGGCGTCCACCTCCTGCAGAATTTGCCCACCTGCGCGTTTGAGCGAGCCATAGCCGGTACAGCGGCACAGGTTGCCGCCCAGGGCGTACTTGATGCCCGCGTCGTCAAGTCCGCCTGCCGGTTGCAGCAGATAGCCTGTCAGAGACATGACAATGCCTGGGGTGCAAAAGCCGCACTGGCTGCCACCCTCGTCCACGATTGCCTGTTGCACGGGCGTGAGCTGGTCCAGGCGCAGTGCTTCGATGGTCACGAGGTGTTTGCCGTGCAATTCGCCCAATGGCATCAGGCAGGATGTCACCGGCTTGTACGAGACCGAAGCACCGGTAAGTTCACCGACCAGGACGACACAAGCACCGCAGTCGCCTTCTTTGCAGCCTTCCTTGGTGCCGACCAGTTTCTGCTTTCGGCGCAGATAATCGAGAACCAGCGTACCCGGGGATTCCGTCGTACTGATGGTATCGTGATTCAGGATGAATGTCGTCTCTGCAGGCATAGGGTGCCGGCTCCTTTTTGGAAGATGTGCGTGAGAAGAAATGCGCCAGAGAGAAAAATATATTCCACTGCCCCGGCAAAAGCAATTGAAATCGGGCCCGGGATTACGTGCAGATCCGGGAAAGAGCGGAGCCTCCTTTCTACTATTCTGATCAAATGCGGCTGTTTTTTATCAAAAGTTTGGTTGCAATTTGTCAAATGATTTTCTAAAATGATATGCATCTTGTCAAATGATTTGACAAAATGTACCCATAAGTGGACAGATTGATGAATTTCCAGGAATTAAGAGAACTCCACAACCTGGCCCTTAAAGAGGTGCAAGCCTATCCGCAGAAGCGCTTCATCTATGACGAGGTCCGCAAGAGAACCGGAAAGCATTTCATTGGGATCATAGGACCCAGGGGTGTTGGTAAATCGGTTTTGCTCAAACAGCTGGCCGGCGAGCGCGATGATGCTCTTTACGTTTCTCTGGACAGTATGAAAGAGATCAACTTGTTCGAGGCTGTAAAGGAGTTGCGCGAAACTTACGGCATAAAGCAGGTTTTGCTCGACGAAATCCATTTTTGTGAAGCGTATGAACGTGAATTGAAGATGATATTTGACTTTCTTGACGTGCAGGTCATCTTTACCAGTTCAGCCTCTCTCTCGCTCCATGAAGCCCGCTATGACCTGGCCAGGCGTGTAAGTCTGCTGCACATGTATCCTTTTTCGTTTCGTGAATATCTCCTGTTCCAGGGCGAAGCCGAACTGCCACGATTAACCATCGCCGATATTGTTGCCCGCAAGTGGCAAGCGGAACATTTCAGGCTCTCCACTCATTTCGATGCGTATTTGCGAGGAGGCCTCTTCCCATTTGCGCTTGAGGAGCCAGACGTCCTTGACTTGCTTCGCAACGTTATTCAAAAAATATTGTTTCGGGACATTCCTGCTATCGACAACCTGCGCATCGCCGAGATACAAATAATTGAGAAACTCATCTCCTTCGTGGGTAAGTCTGCCATCGACGGCATCAATCATTCTTCGATAGCACGCAATCTTGGGATTACGAAGTACAAGGCGGAACGTTATATCCAACTGTTGGCTAAGGCCTTTATCTTGAACGTTGTCTTCCCAGCCGGTACAAATGTTTTGAGAGAACCGAAGATCGTTATGAACCTACCTTACCGTCTCCTTTGCCGGGATTGGGCCGACGCAGTTGGTGGTATCCGTGAGGATTTTTTCGTTGAAACCATTTTGGCGAGAGGTTATGAGTTGCAATACCTCAAATCAACAAGAGGCAAGAAAACACCAGACTATCTTGTCAGCACCGGCGATGGAGAGCTTGTCATCGAAATTGGCGGGAAAGGCAAGGGCCGGGAGCAGTTCAAGGGGATTGACAAGGAGAAGAGCCTGATCTTTACGCATTCGCATGTTGTAGAAAACATTAAGCGCCCTCTGTTTCTTCTAGGGTACTTATAGAAGCACGAAACCATCACGCGAAAGGATACTATGGCGTTAGAAATTGAACGAAAATTCCTGCTTGTAAATGAAGAGTGGAAAAAGCTGGCAGAGGGCAAGCTCTACCGCCAGGGTTATTTGTCGACTCATGAGGCGAGGGCGGTACGGGTGCGCACCGTCGGGACCAGCGCCCATCTGACCATCAAAGGCGCCAGCGAGGGCGCCGCCAGGATCGAGTTTGAGTACGAAATCCCTCTGGACCAGGCAAATGAAATGCTCGACTCGCTGTGCCAGCGGCCCATCATCGAAAAGACCCGCTACAAGATCAAGCACGGCCAACACCTCTGGGAAGTGGATGAATTTCATGGCGTGAATGAGGGCCTGTTCCTGGCAGAAGTGGAACTGCAATC
Organism: Candidatus Zhuqueibacterota bacterium; assembly: GCA_029262055.1. GTDB lineage: Bacteria > Zhuqueibacterota > Zhuqueibacteria > Oceanimicrobiales > Oceanimicrobiaceae > JAJDAD01. The sequence continues at coordinate 12,590 of JAJDAD010000105.1, read as the reverse complement.
CGAATCTGAGCGGGTGGAGCTGCCTGAGTGGGTTGGTGCTGAAGTGACCGGAGATGCAGCTTACTACAATGCCAGCCTGATTGCAAGTCCCTTTACGACCTGGAGCGCCGATGCGCAGCGGCGGTAGATTTTTTTTGCTCGTGCTGGTTGCGGTCGTCGGTCTGCTTGCGTCAGCCGCGCCCGGTCAGGAGACGCAATTACCGGAATTGCAATTGCGCAAGAGTTTGCCGGTCAGGGTGTCCGAACCGTCAGGACTTGCACTGGATGTTAGCGGGCAGTTTCTCTGGACGGTAAGTGATTCCAATAACCGGGTCTACAAAATATCTCTGCAAGGCGAGGTGCTCGATTCGCTCAGGTTTGTCGGCGATGACCTCGAAGGTGTCACTGTCAATCCCTTAACCGGGACTGTGTTTGTTGTGGAAGAGAGGCGACGGGAGTTGGTGGAGCTGGATAGCCTCGGGAACGAACTGCGGCGAGCTAAGATTCCGGTCAAGCAGAAGAAAAAGAATCAGGGGCTGGAGGGAGTTACGTGCGATCCGGAAACCGGGCTGCTTTACGTGGTTAATCAGAAAAAACCGAAACGGCTGGTGCAACTAAGCCAGGAGCTGCTGGCGCGGGCACACAGCAAACTGACATTTGCCAAAGACTATTCCGGTCTGGACTTTGATCGGGACACAGGCCTTTTGTGGGTTTTGAGCGATGCGTCGCACACAGTTACGACCTGCGATCTGTCCGGGAAACCGGAACGTTCATTTCGACACGAAGTGAAGAATGCCGAAGGAATCGCCGTTGACAAGAAGCGTGGTTTGCTATACCTGGTCAGTGACTCGGAGTCCGAATTGTACGTATTTACTTTGCCGGACTGACCTGTTCCTGAGCAGGTCTTAACCTGACTAACTCATTTTCTCATTTTAGGATATGGGTGCCCGGTTTAGCCAAACACTCAAGGCAAGTGAGTATCAGCTAAACAGACGCCAAGGGTATTTCCACCTAAGTCGAGACTTGAAAATTGCACGGAGCGTTCAGTGCCATGCCCGAAGTCTTACCCGCCTGGGTCATACGGGCACAAGTTTGCTGGGGTATCCGGGATGGCTCCCCGCTGAAAAGGTAGAATTATGCCGTGGTTGCAATCAGGACACTACCACGAAGAGCACGAAGGCCACGAAGAAATAGTCGCTGAAGCATTTTCAAACTGAGTTTGCCGTCGACACCAGGAGTACAATAGCTCCTTATTGAGTTGTCAGTTCACATTAGGTTCTTCCTTCGTGCTCTTCGTGAACTTCGTGGTTTGTGAATTATGTCAGGCGAGGAAAAAGCAGTCCAAACCTGGGATAATTCTACAAGTTGTTTTGGACCGCTTTTGAATAATCTGCAGGCCAATACATGAATAATACAGGTTGATCTCTATGGAACCAATAAATTTTCCCGACCTATTCGTCTGGTATGTGGCATTCCTGTTTTCGTTTACGGCACACGAGGCGGCACACGCGTTTGCGGCCATGCGGGGTGGCGATCCGACAGCCTATTTGGGCGGGCAGGTCACCTTGAACCCGCTGCCGCACATCAAGAGGTCTCCGTTCGGGACCGTCGTCGTACCGCTGATCAGTTTCGTGTTGTGGGGTTGGATGATTGGCTGGGCCAGCGCCCCCTACGACCCGCAGTGGGCCGCGCGTTACCCCCGCCGCGCAGCCTGGATGGCCGCGGCCGGTCCCGCTGCGAATCTCGCAATCTTCACATTCGCCTATTTTTTGATAAAAATTGGGCTGAGCGCCGGCTTGCTGGTCACGCCGGACTTCGAGGGTTTACGGTTCACCGGGATTGTGGCGGCGGCCTCGAGCGAGTGGCTTGGCGTAGCCAAATTGCTGAGTGTTCTGCTGGCTCTGAATCTCATTCTCTTCATCTTTAACCTGTTTCCCTTTCCGCCGCTGGACGGCAGCAGCGTGATCACGTTATTCATGTCCGAAAAGCACGCTCACAAGTTTACCGCCTTTATTTCGCAACCGATGTATTCGTTCCTTGGAATCGTCATTGCCTGGCGGCTGTTTGGCTTGGTCTTCTACGATGTCTTTTGGGTTATCCTGCGCTCCCTGTATCCGCAACAAGTACCATGACCGGCGTGCAAAATAAACGGGCTGAAGATGATTAAATTTCCTTAACTATGTTTGACTTAGATAAAGCATATTCCTTTCTTTTTCCTCACTCTGGCACTCTTACGGTACATTTATATAACTAGCCGACACAAACTGCTTCTTTGATCTGCCCAAGGCTGTTATCGGTCGGAATCGGGTCACACGTCGCGATGTTCTGAGGTTCCACTCGGGGAGGGCACATCAGATCAACACGCCTGCAGCACGCTTCTACTTTCCCCAGTTATTTTTGTATTCTTAGTCTGGAGGGACTATGAAAACAGCTTATAAGTATTTGTTGGCCGGGATCACCTGTGTTGTGTTGAGCGGTTCGGCTTTCGCGCAGATCTCAGTGAGTCACACTCTGAACCAGGGCGGGCTGGAGGCTTTCTTTCTGTCGGACTTTGATATTACTCAACCGAGTAACAGTGTCGAAGTGTTTCGATTATTCGTGAGCAACTCTGATCCCGAGGAGACTTTCCGGATAGCGCTCGACATGAAGGTGAACAGCCGAGAATTTGGCCAGCTCTCGCAGGGCAGAACTGCTTTTTTTGATCTTCCTCCAAGCCCGCAACCTTTGAGCATAGCGAGCTTTCAGCTCTTTTCAAATGCCGGCCCGTTTCATTTTACGGACTACAACATTGCAGATGAAGTCCTGAAGGGCTTACTGGATGATATTCTCAGCACGGGAAGGCTGCCGTCTGACATTTATACCTTCAGAATTGAGGTGATTTTTCAAGAAGGCGCCCCTACTGGCGATGTTACCGATGACTTCGAGATACGGGTCACCAACCCGCGCAAACTCGATCTGATCTTCCCGGGTGGTCCGGCGACTGGCCGTTTGCAGGACGTGCAAAAAATCTTCACGCCACTGCCTTTCTTTCGGCTGGAATCGGACCTGCGGCGTTTTCGTGTCATCGTGGCGGAGGGCCGGCCAGGCGAAGACCCGGAGAGTGCGCTTAACCAGGAACCGAGGTTTATCAAAAACTTTGTGGTTGACCCGCGCGGGACCGGCGGCGTCTTTGAGGATTTCGGAGATCTTGGCGGAAGGGTAGACGTCCTGCCATCGCCGGCTTTTCAGTATCCGGCATCGGGAACGGTGCTGTCTCTGCGGCCGGGCCGGGTCTACTACTGGCGCGCCATCGGCTTCATCCGCTCGTCAAGTGGCCCCGTGCCTCTGGAGAGTGAGATTTATTCCTTCCGTATTGCGGCTCTCGATCAGGTCGCGGGTGGCGATGACCAGATCCAAATCGTGTTGCGGGCGCTGCTCGGCAACGATTATGAACAACTTTTTGGAGATGACGGACAACTGGAAGGGTTCCTGCCGAAACGCGTAATGTTCGACGGGAAAGAGATAACGGCTACCGAGCTTCTGACCAGGCTCAGAAAATTACGCAATTCATACAAAGGCTATTCAATAGAGAATTAGTTTCGCTCAGAGGAGCTGAGGATAGAATGTTTAAGATAATGAAAAAAGTTGCTCTCGTTTTGTGTCTTGTACTCGCAGTCAGTACATTTGTCCGGGCAGACGATAGCGATGTCGCTTTGGTCTTGAAGACAAATGGCGCAGTGCAGCTCAAAAAGAATTCGCGCAGCCAATGGGCTAACGCAAAGCGCGGCCAGAGGTTAGACTCCGGCCAGGCAGTGCGGACCGGCAACAACTCGTTGGCGGCCCTGGTTTTCACCGACGACAAGACGCTCCTGAAAGTGCGGGCCAATTCCAATGTAACCATACAGGGCAAGCGCGAAAAGGCCGGAATTATCAAAAGGATCCGGCTCGGGTTTGGCCAGATTTGGGCCAAGGTTACCAAGCAAAACACTGCCATGCGGGTCGAATCGCCATCCGGGGTTGCCACGGTCAAAGGCACGGTTTTCAACTGTCTGGTGACGGATGACGCGTTTTTCGTCTTTTGCCAGGAAGGGTTAATGGAAGTCCTGAACCAGTTCGGGACGATGCTGTTGGGCGCCAACGAGATGGCCCGGCTCACAAAGAATTCCGGCCCGGAACGGGTCCAGGGCAATCCGAGCGATATCTTCGAGTTGGAGGATGACGCGGGTACGCGGCAATTGGAGATAGAATTGGACAAGGAAGGGGAAAAGAAAAAGCTCATACTAGAGTTTGGCGGCAATCAATAGATGAGGCATTCTGCAATGAAGCTTAAGGTCTTCTTACTGACCACTCTGCTGTCTGGAATCAGCGGGTGGGCAAATTTGTCACTATATGCGCTGGGCAGCGAAAGTGCGACAGAGCCTTTGTTTGAGGCGCAATTGATTCACGTTCCGGTGACATCGTTGCGGGAGGGCGAGCCTCTGGTGGTGGCGGCCAGGGTAGATGCGGCTGTTGCGCGCGTCGCTTTCATGCGGGTTTACTTCAAGTCAGAGGGGGAAGCTGACTTCCAGTTTAGGGAGATGACAGCGCAGGGCGCGGGCTACACCGGTCAAGTGCCCGCTGCCCGGTTTGCGGGCGATAGAATCTCTTACTTCATCCTGGCACTTTTCAATAATCAGGAAGTTGTGACATATCCGTCCCGGAATCCGTATGGCAACCCCGTAGAGGTGGTCATTCTGGGTGGCGCGCCGTTGCCGCCGCCCGGCACACGAGGCCAACCGGAGACGGCTTTGCCCGAGGCTTCGACCCAGGATTTATTTCGGGATGTTGACGAGGGCGGAACCCAGGGTGTGGGCGATGACGATCCCATTCTGATCCTGAGCCCGGAGCCTGGCGAAGAGTTTGGCACGGACGACGAGGTTTTGGTCGCGGTCTCTTTTGTCCCGCCGTCGGGCGATGTCGTCGATCCCAACAGTGTAAACGTGATGCTGGACGATTTCAACGTGTCGTTGCAGTCAGAAATCACGGAGAATCTCGCGACCTATTCGGCGATCGGCTTGCTGCCCGGGTGGCACCGCATTGTCGTGCAAGCCGCTACCACGGGTGGCATACAGTTGCCACAGCAAGACTGGACTTTCCAGGTAAAGGGCGGGCGTCGAAAGAGCCAGGGTTCCAGCACCCTGATACGTGGCCGCGTTTTCGCTGAAACCCGCCACGAAGACATCAGTGACGTTGGGTTTCACGACAGCAATATTGGCGGCAGCATGTCGGGTAAGACCGGTGTGCTGAAATATGACGCGCGCCTGTTGTTGACCACTCGTGAAGATGGTGACTTTCAACCCCGACACAGGTTTACTTTTAATCTCGATCTGCCCATCCTGGGCGTGACCGTTGGTGACACCTATCCTCGTTTCAACGACTTAATGCTGTGGGGCAAGCGGGTTCGGGGCGTTCACGGCCGAGTTCACTTTGGCTTCATCAATTTCGACGTGGTTGCCGGAGAGGCATTCCGTGGCGTCACGCCGAGATTTGCATCGAATGCCGTGCTTGCGGACTCCCTGCAAAGCTCGGGCACATTCGAGCAAAATCTGCTGGGCTTCCGGACTAGCTTTGGCAGCGGCCGGCATTTCCAGCTCGGTTTTAACCTGCTAAAAGTTCGGGATGACACAACCTCCATTGGTCGTACAGCCTATCAAGCGGCGTCCATCCAGCCGCAGGACAATGTTGTTACGGGATCGGACCTGCTCTTGTCTCTCGACCGGCGCCGGTTTGAGGTGCGAGCTGCTGTGGCCGCCAGTTTGATCAGCAATGATATCTCAAACGGGACGCTTTCGAAGCAAGAGATCGAGGACCAATTCGACGTGGATTTGCCGTTCGATCCGGACGATTTTACTTCATTCTTAATTCTGAACTCGAGTACGACGCCGCTGGATCCGCGCGACTTGACTTCGCTGGCTTACAACTTCACGATCCGGCTGAATTACTTCAACAACAATTTTCAGTTCGGTTACAAATCGTTGGGGAGCGAATACAATTCGCTTGGCACCACTTTCCTGCGGAATAATTTGCGCGGCTTTTTTATTCATGATCGCCTGCGAGTTTTTCAAAACAAAGTTTATCTTAATTTTGGAGTGGAAAGCTACGACGATAATTTTGACCCGGATAGCGGTAATGAACCAACGGAATTGACCACCTGGTCATCGGGTTTTTCAATCTATCCCGGCTCGCGGCTACCGACCATCAACCTCAACTTCCGCAACAACAAGCGGGACAATAACCTGGCGAGCATTGATTCGACATTTATCGATTTTTCCAATCCGGCTGCGCCCGACACCTTGTCGGATCCACGTGAGAACAATGACACGCAGGATTTGAGCGTGCAGTTGAGCTACAATAGCAATTTTTTGAGCTTGCGGAACAGCATTTCACTTAGCTATATTCTCTCAGACCGCAACGATCAGTTTGTAGCGGCGACAGAGAATTCGTCCAATGTTGAGGTCTTCAGTGTCCGAACCCAATATCAGTTTCCTCTGGTAACGACCATAAACTTTGCTCGCAACGACAATAGTTTTGGTGCCGGATCCAACAAGTTCAATTTCAAAATGTTTGGAGCCAGAGGCGAATACTCGTTTTTCCAGCGCGCACTGCGACCCTATTTCGGGTTCAATTTCACGACTGCGTCAGGAGGCTCGATTTTTTTATCTACAACCAATTCGACTAGTACGGTCACGAACTACAAACGTACGGCTTTTAACGCCGGCGTGCAGTATGAAAAGGCCGGACATAGATTCTCTTTAGATGGAAGTCTAATTGGATTTAGTGATGATGGCTTTACCAGTGTTACGGACTTAACCGCCACGCCGGGTACGCCGGGTTCTCTGCCCGTAATAACCACCAATCCATCGTTCACCGACGCGATTTTTCGCTTTTTTTACAGCAAACAGTTCTAGAGAACTTTTTCAAATTCAGGAAGTTAAAGGGGACAATGGTTTTTCCAGTCCCCTTTTTTGATGCATGAATAAAGAATTTCTTAAAGAAAGATTTCTCAAGCTTTGGCACAATAAGTGGGTGTTTGGTAGCATCATCGCCTTCTTGTCCGCCGTTTTTGCCATTATTCTGGCGACCCAGTTTGATAGCCTGGAGCTGAAGTCAGTCGATCTGCGCTTTGCCATTCGCGGTGCGCAGGATACCGACCAGGACAATATTGCGATCGTGGCCGTCGACGAGGAGAGCATCACCGCCTTGAAGAAATGGCCGTTCCCGCGCAACTATTTTGCCAAAGCGATTTTGAATTTGCAGAAAGCCGGCGCACGGCTGATTGTCGTGGATGTAGAGTTTACCGAACCCTCCGACCACAAGACCGGTGGCAGACAGGATCTGAATCTCGCGGGTGCGATCAAACGTGCCGGTAATGTGATCATGGCCGCTGAATTGGTCAATAATGACCGCGTGGACAAGGGGATCAGAAACTCCTATCTGGTCCGGCCTTATTCCTTATTTATGAAAGGAACCGGCACGCGCTGGGGGCTGATCAACGTAGATGAGGACAGCGACGGCTTCATCCGGCGCTATTTGCTTTTTTTGCCACACAATGAAAAGGCGGTTCTGCCAATCAGCCTCAAGGCCTACCAGGCGTTGCGGCCTGGCGCAAATGGCTCCCGTGGTGTGCAGATTGATGACGACGGTTACTTTGTTCTGGGCGCCAAGCGGATTCCGAAAGTAGATTACAATTCGATGTTCATCAATTTTCGCGGACCGGCCAAATCCTTCCGGACGTTTTCTTTTTCTTCCATTCTGGATGATAGCAGCTTCACGTTGCCGGGTAACGAAGACACCGATATTTTTGAGGTTTACAGAGAAAGCGGCGTGCTCAGGGACAAGATTGTCTACATCGGCGCGTCGGCAGAAGTTTTGCAGGACAATAAGTTGACGCCGTTTTTTAGCTACCAGGGCCGGCAGAAAAAGCTGGCAGGCGTCGAGGTGCATGCCAGTGCGCTCAGCACTTTGTTACGCGGAGATTTTCTCGTCGATCAGGGTTGGCTCAGTGCACTCCTCGTGGTCTTCGTGCTGTCGGCTGCTACTATGGGGCTGACCAAATGGCTGAAACCGTTCCGCGGTTTGTTTGCTGCACTGGCGCTGATTCTCGCTTACGTGATACTCTCCATCTACCTGTTCATCAACCAGTTGATGGTTATTGATTTTGTCGCGCCACTTTTTGCAATTGGACTGAGTTTTGTCGGCAACGTTGTGCACGAGACTCTGACCGAGCAGCGCGAGCGCATCCGGATCAAGAAGTCGTGGGAGCAATACATGGCCAAGGATGTGATCGACAACATGCTCGATTCCGGCCAGCTGCCGACCTTCGGCGGTGAGCGGCGGGAGTTGACGGTGCTGTTTTCCGATATCCGCAGCTTCACCACCTACTCTGAAAAACATTCTTCCAAAAAGGTCGTGGGCAAGCTGCACGAGTACCTCACGGAGATGGTGGACTCTATCTTTCAGTATGGCGGAACGCTCGATAAATTCGTCGGCGACGAAATAATGGCTATCTATGGCGCCCCGCACTACTATAAGGAACATGCTGAAAAAGCGTGCTTGACCGCTATCGACATGATTCAACGATTGCGCAGGTTACAAAGAGACTGGTCGGCCAGCGGCGAGGAGTACTTTCAGATCGGCGTGGGCATAAATTCCGGCAAAGTCATTCTTGGCAATCTGGGATCACAGCAACTTTTTGACTACACCGTGATCGGCGATGATGTAAATCTCGGCGCCAGGTTGGAGGGTGCCAACAAACAGTACGGGACCAGCATCATCCTCAGCGAGAATACCTACAAACTTGTGAAAAAAAAGGCAAGGGTGCGCGAGCTGGATCTGGTGCGAGTAAAGGGGAAAACCAAACCGGTCAAGATTTTTGAATTACGCGGCATGAAGAAGCTAGATGATATTGAGCAAGACTTGATCATCGATGTTTACACGACAGCCCTCAATCACTACAAAGAGTGCCAATGGTACGCTGCGCTGAAAGAGTTTAAGCGCATTCTTCGGTATTTCCCCACCGACGGCCCGACGCGCGTCTACATCAAGCGCTGCATGGATTTCATTGAGACGCCTCCGCCGCGCGCCTGGGATGGTGTGTACGAGTTTACGACCAAGTGAGGAATATCGTATTGTCCATGAAAAGTCTTTCCCTAATCCTAAGTCGATTTAGCGTTGGCCGTGACTCGGAAGCAGGTCGCTGGGAAAGTAACCCTGCCAGGGGCACTAAGCGCCCTGACAGGATTTTGTCCTCAATCGAACCTCCTGCTAGCGCAGCAAGGTCATCTTTCTCGTCTCTTTGAACAAGCTTGCGGAATCCGTTCCTTTCACGGATATCTGATAGAGGTAGACTCCCGAAGGCACCTGATTGCCAGAGTCATTCCGGCCGTTCCAGACGACTCTGTGTGAACCAGCGGACTTGAACTCATCCAGCAATCCCCGTACTCTCTGCCCTAACATGTTTATGATCACCACCGAAACCTGTCCGGCCTGCTCACGTGCTACGTCGTAGCGAATCTCGGTTTCCGGATTGAATGGATTCGGAAAGTTCTGGTGCAGAGCAAACTTTTCGGGCAAAACAACCAGGTCTGTCTGGGCCTGCAATTCAAGATTTTCAGCCGCTGCGCTGGAACCGGCGCTCCAGGTGTCGCTAACCGAGCCGGTTCCGCTAGCAGGAGTCGTGTAGGAATGATTCGAGCCGGACTCCCATACGACATTGCCGCTGCCATCCTTCTTGATGTACTTGTATTGAATGGCTGTGCTCGGTGGCAGGTAGAAGTCATGGAGATTCCAGGTCGGGTAGTTGCTGGCATCGAGTGGCCCGACGGCGCTGTTCGCGTCCCAATTTCCAAGTTCTGCCACGCTGCCGACGAGATAGACGTTTTGTCCCCAGACTGTCGTTGCGTTGCTTACCGCGAAGTCTATCGACACAAAGTTTCTGTCAATAGCATAAACTGCATAGCCGCGCGCCGGCGAGGTTAACTCGACTCGCCCGTCCCCCGTGATACGAACAGTCTCACTGTTGCCGCTGGTGATATTGGTCAAGAGCTGGTTGGTCATTAGGGGCCAGCCGTCGACGTTGGCAGTGACCCAGGCTCCCAGGGTCTGAGTGAAATTGTTGTTGAGTACAAGGAAAGCTCCTGGCAAGTTGCTGCCATTGCCTTTGCGGCGGGCAATAAAGACATTGTCTATTGCGGTAGCAGGGACCGGATTACCTACTTCTGTCAGGACTTCCATCTCGTTTTCGAGGTAGTCTTTGCGAATTCCGATCAGCGTCGTCAGGTCTTGACGCAGTCCTGGATCTGGCACCACGGTTAGGGATGTGTTGCCGGCATCGCGCAAGGTATCGCCAAAGAAGTGTGGATAGAAGATCGTCGGTCGCCCCTGGGCAAAGAGCATGTAGGCGTAACCCATTTTCCAGTCCTGAGTTACCCATTTGTCATGCTCCTTGCCGGTGTCATGATTTTCGAGGAAGGTCACCACGTTACTTGCCGGGAGAGAATTGCCGGTGTTGTCACGGACCATTCCGGAATGGTCGAGCCAGTACATCTTGAAATTGTCATTGTTGTTGCACATTCGCTTCAGGTCATCACGCAGTGTGAAATCGAAAACGCTGGATGTGGCCCCTGCAGTTGCCACGTCGTTGGCCCAGTTTTTCAGCCGGTACTTCTGGGATGTCCAATATTCTCCCACGGCAAATCGTTGCTGGCCGTCTTGCAGAGGCATGGCGTTCAACCACTGGCCGATGTAGGTCTCCTGGATTCCGCGCACAAAGTCGAGCCGGTAGCCGTCGAAACCAATGGTGTTTGTGAGCCACTGCCCCCAAGCGATAAAGCGATTCTGAACAAGAACATCAAAGGTGTTAAAATCGGGCCCGAATAGCATCCAGTTCGGGCGCACCTCATCTTCGAAGCCCTGGTCCTGCAAAAAGTCGTTGATGTCCGCTGGGTGAAACTGTTGGTAGTTCCAGGTCCATTGCGGGACGCCCGCGTCATGCTGGGCGTAACTAAAGTTTGTAAACGTGCGTGCCTCCACCTGGCTATACAGGTTCTGGCCGTTATACCAGACGGCGTTGACCCGGTAGCCGTTGTTGTCGCCGGCCCAGACGACCGTTCCGGGCGGGCTTTCGCGCTTGGGAACAAGCGATATTTCGATGTCGGCGGTGGAGCTGACTGTGATTTTGTATTCATCGATGTCGTTTTGGTAGTCGGTGTGCGCCCACATCGAGCAGCCACTGCCAGTAAAAGTCGTGGTATTACCACCGCCATTGTTGGGCTCGCTTTCCCAGCCCGGAGTAGCGCTGGGGCTACAGTCGGCCGTGGCTTTCCAGGATATTTGCAACTCGTAAGTACGCTCATAGAGGTTCGTCCAGTCGAGGTTGAATCCCGTTACCTGGATGAAATAGTCACCAGGTGCAGCATTCGGAATTCGCCATTTGACTGTCGAGGTTGGGTAGCTTGGGGCATTATGCTCCTCAATATAGTTTTTGACTGCCGGGTTGTTTTCGTAAACTCCACCGAACATGTGATTGAGCACAATGTCGCTGTAAACCTCGATGCCGTTGCTGTGCATGCTGTTCACCATGTTGACGAGCTCCGCTCTGCTGCCGAAGCGGGTTTCGGTTGAAGCGGGTACACCATCGACGTTGCCTTTTTGCATGTACTCGCCAAGGTCGTAGTGATCATATACGCCGTAACCCATGTCGAAAATGCTCCAAGCGCCCTTGGACGGGGCCGGAGTCCATATAGCGCTAATCCCGGCGGTGGCCAAATCTGGCGCTTTGACTCTGAGACTGTCCCACCAGAATCCGTTGAGATTTGTATCGTCCACCGGTACATCCCAGTAGAAAGCTTGCATCAAGACATCGTTTTGCGCGGTTACGGGGATGAAGGTAAATGCCAAACAGCACATCACCAACGTGCATACCAACACTGGCTTCCCTATCATAGTAGGTTCTCCTGTTTTAGGTTGAGAAATTGAGGAAACTGGAAGTACTGGCTGAGGGAAAACGTAGTAGCAAATGCCGATGCTGATCCATCAATCCGCGTAAGCAGAAACCTGACGTGGCCACGTTAGGAAGAGAAGAGAGACTAAGTATCTCTATAACAGGTTCGCTATGACAGATTGGAAGCGGTTCCAACTTAATAAATCAAGGAATTGCTGTCAAGTAAAAATCGTGAAAAACGCATTTATTTCGCAAAAAGGTTGCAGGAAGGGCCAGGGAAGCACTGGTTGGCGAACTGGCTGTTTATGGAAAGCGGCCAAACGCTGAACGTCATACCTTGTGCAATACCTGTAGTCTGATGGGCTTAGAATGGCTGTTCGGCGGTGGCTCTTCGAAAGGCACAAGAATTTTGGTGTAAATCATCCTCCAGCTATTTCTGGAGGCAAAATCGTTGAAATTAGATAACTTATGTATGTTGAAAATGTACGACTCCTTCGAGTAATCAGGCATCGGTTAGTACTTTGTCACAACCTCCGTTATGCTTGACAATCGTTGAATTTGTTGTTATATTCGGCATCAATTTTAAGGCTTCAACGATAGATTTAGGAGATAAATTACCGATGTCAGATGAATTGCGCGCTCAACTCAAGGA
>JAJDAD010000104.1 GCA_029262055.1 Candidatus Zhuqueibacterota bacterium | reverse complement strand
CATTATGCGGCACTCTTGATTATGCCGCGCCGGATACTACAGGCGTTGAGATACCAGTCTTTCCGGCGCGGCTGTTCGGCATAATATTGCAAAATCATGCCTTGCTTTTCTGTTGATTCTGCTTCTGATTTGGCTCCTTTAATCAAACAAAGGAGAAAATTATGAATACGCAGACGAGGAAAACCATTGAAGCATTTGATATTGCAAATGAACTATTCGGAGATCATCTGCTTCAATTCCAACAGCATCTTATCAACCAGAACCATGCAGAAGGTACGATCAAGCAATACATCCGTTGCATAACGGCTCTTGCTGAGATAATGACAGCGCATAAAATTGCTGTAGAAGATTTAGATGAAGCACAAGCCCTGGAGCTGGTAACAAGAACGGGTTGGGTTAAAAGGCGGAAGATTTATGCCATCTTCATGGCAAAATGTTTTGTTCGCTTCTTGAACGAACAAGGTGCTGGAAAACCTCCACCACCACTCACGGCCAAGGAAATTGCCAGAACAGAATTGCGCCGGGATTACGAAGACTTCTTGCGCAAACAACGTGGTCTCAGCGAAAGTACAATCTCCCATTCATGGCATTTCGCCGACCGTTTTCTGGAGTTTTGTTTCGGCGAGGAAATCGGCGACCTATCACAAATTACCCCGGCAGACATTGCCGGTTTTTTGCAACACGTGACAATGCGAACACCGCCATTCCGGAACAAAACACTTTCTTCCCATTTAAGAAGTTTTTTTCGGTATCTCTTCCAGACCGGTAAAATAACAACCAATCTGGCTTCTGGTATTCCGAGTGTTGCGCAACGATTCGGGACGAGGTTGCCTCGCCATCTAATACCTGAACAGGTAGAAACTCTTCTTGAAGCAGTTCGAACTGACACACCGCAAAGCAGGCGAAACTATGCCATGGTTCTACTGCTTGCTCGACTCGGATTGCGCCCGCCTGAAGTGATTGCTATGCAGATTGACGATATCGACTGGCGATCTGGCGAGATTATCGTACGCGGAAAAGGCGACAGGCATGATCGCCTTCCTCTTCTACCCGAAGTGGGTGCGGCTCTGGCTGATTATATCCGGCTTGAACGTGTTACAACCTTACGTACACTCTTTATAACGAAACGCCCCCCTAACAAGCCATTCAAAGATTCTCAGATACTCAACGCGATTCTGAAGAAGGCTTTTTCGAGAAGTGATTTGACGGCACCTGTACCTTATGCAGGAGCACATATTCTGCGCCACAGCCTCGCAACAAATCTGGTACAACGCGGTGCCTCGCTGGAGGAAATCAGCGATACGCTCCGCCACCGTTCTCGCGCTACCACTATGCATTATGCCAGGATGGATATAGATGGCCTGCGCTCAATCGCCCAACCTTGGCCGGTTACGGGAGGTGCAGAATGAGTACCTTGTCCACAGAACTTGATCGTTATCTGACCATTCGGCGTAGCCTCGGCTACGATCTTGGCACGGCAGAAAGGATTTTACGCAGGTTTATTGCCTTTGCAGAACAGGAAGGTGTCGAGCATATCAGCACCACTCTCTTCCTGCGCTGGCAAGAGGCCTTCGGGCAGGCAAACCGGCAAACTTGGGCAAACCGCCTGAGGACAGTCCGGCTTTTTGCCCAATGGCTACACGGCATCGACCCGAGACATGAAGTGCCGCCACAATCATTGATCCCCGCTCGTTGTAATAGATCTCGCCCGTATATCTACAGTGAAGAAGAAATCCGGCGTATCGTTGGGACCGCCGCTGAATTATCTTCAATCAACGGTATTCGTCCATTGACTTGTTCAATCCTGTTTGGACTTATTGCCGTCACCGGCCTCAGAATCAGCGAAGCACTTTCCCTTGATGCCACAGATGTTGATCTGGATGCAGGCATACTCATAATCCGGCGAGGGAAACTCGGAAAAGAACGGTTGTTACCGCTTTCTAAAAGCACGACGATCCAGTTGACCGACTATGCCAGAGAACGGGACCGGCTTCTGGGTATTCCATCGATTCCATTTTTCGTTTCGGATCGTGGCACACGCCTTACCGATTGCGGTGCCCGATATAACTTTGCGGTTATCTGCCAGATGATAGGCTTACGTCCTGCGCAAAAATATCATAAGCACGGGCGTGGCCCGCGTATTCATGATCTGCGGCACAGCTTTGCTGTTCGCACAATGATCAACTGGTATCGCACAGACAAAAACCCGGAACAGGAAGTCATCAAGCTCACAACCTATCTGGGACATTCCGACCCCAAAAACACATACTGGTATATTGAGGCCGTTCCTGAGTTGCTGGAACTGGCTTCTCGGCGTGCGGAAAAGTCTTTGGAAAGGGAGGAGAAATCATGACTATATCAACACTTCCCGCATTGGTTCAGCAGTTCTTCACTGATCGGCTCTGCACCCAGATGGAGGCAAGCCCTAACACGATTGCCAGTTACCGCGACACTTTTCGCTTGCTCCTGCACTTTGCCAGTGAGCAGACAGGCAGAGCGCCAACAAAGCTCAGAGTTGATGATCTGGATGCTAAAATGGTTGGAGATTTTCTTGCTCATGTTGAAAACGAGCGCGGTAACAGCGCCCGAAGTCGTAATAACAGGCTTGCCGCGATCCGGTCATTTTTCCGTTTTGTAGCTATGAACGAACCTGCCTATATGCTTCATTGCCAGAAAATTCTGTCCATGCCAAGCAAACGCTATGTACGAAAGACCGTAGAATTTTTAGATCGTCAGGAGATGGATGCATTACTAGCGGCCCCGGATCGTTCCACATGGGTAGGGCAACGCGATCATGCCATTCTCACTATGGTCCTGCAAACGGGGTTACGGGCATCAGAACTGATTAACCTGCGGCGTTGTGACCTCGTAATAGGCACGGGAGCGCATATCCGTTGCGAAGGAAAAGGCAGAAAACAGCGTTGCACACCGCTCAGGCAAGCAACCCTTCAGGTTATGGAAAGCTGGCTCAAAAAGCGTGGCGGCGCTGACAGTGAACCGCTTTTTCCAACCATGAGAGGAAGTAAACTCAGTCGTGATGCTCTTGAACATCTTGTACGAAGGCATACGCTGAGGGCTTCAAAATCATGTCCCACACTTATAAAAAAACGAGTCAGTCCGCATGTACTCAGGCACAGCACAGCCATGGAGTTGTTGCATCATGGCGTAGATCAAACGGTCATTGCGCTATGGCTCGGTCATGAATCCGTTGAAACAACGCAAATCTATATCCATGCCGATTTAAGTCTCAAGGAAAAAGCATTGGCAAAAATGACAACTCCAACGGCCAGTCCTGAACGATATCGCCCGAATGACACGCTACTTGCCTTCCTTGAATCCCTATAGATTATGCCGAACAGCCGCGCCGGAAAGACTGGTATCTCAATGCCTGTAGTATCCGGCGCGGCATAATCACGGGTGCCGCATAATGCGTG
>JAJDAD010000103.1 GCA_029262055.1 Candidatus Zhuqueibacterota bacterium | reverse complement strand
ATGTGCTGCCGCGCCGAGCTTCTCGATCAGATGGTAGAAGTCGAGAACCGAGTGGACGCGGACACCAAGCGTGTCCTCGTTCAGGTGCGTCTCGAGCACGCTCCACATCTCTTCCGCTCCATCCGCGACCAAACACACCTTCAGGTCGGGCCGCCGCTCCAGCAGTCGAAAGACATCGCTTTGGAGGCACTCGGCCAGTTCGGTGGGGTCGCTCTGCGGCATCCGTGCGTAGCGGATCGTCTGAAGGCCGTCTCGTGACTCGTCGTGCAATGCGTGGCGCAATAGGCCATGCGATAGACCCTCTGGACCGGCTTCTTGGGCGCGTTCTTCCTCGGACGTCCAACCGGTCGCGGTCGAGGCTCCTCCATGGGCAAGCTGACTCGGTCGAGGGAGACACTGATGCTTCGCGCAGCGGCAGGGACCTCGAGTTCTTGGATGAGCTGGTCCTCGACGTCGGCGTGCTCTCTTTGGTAGATCTCGCCGACCGCGTGCGTGACTTTCTCGAAGCTCGTCCGAGAGTAGGGTAGGCGGCCCATCTGGCTTGCGTTGGACGCCGCTTCCCGATACGTCTGCTGCTGAGTCGCAAATGAGGCTCATCCGACTAAAGCGTACTTTGACTCATGCGCCGCATAGATCCTGTATTTGAAGTACTCCTGGTCTCTAAATCCATAGGATCTTCGTTGCAGCGTCTTGATCTTGTTGTTCGTCCCTTCGAGCGGGCCTGTGGAAATACGGTAGTCGTAATAGGCCAGGATTCCTGAGCGATGAGCGGCGAGAGTTTTGGCGAACTTCTTGAGCATCTGCACTCCAGATTCCTCGGCCAGTGCAATCCAGTCGGCAAGAAGGTCTTCTGCGTCTTCTTTGCTCCCTTGGTTCCAGAGCCGACGAAGGTCTTCCTTCATGTAGTAGGCGGCTGCCAAGGGCTCGTTGAGTTGAAGCGCTTCTTCGAGCCGCTGGGACTCGGCGCGGCTCTCGTCCAGGTTCTCCGGATTCTTCAAGAGGAGCCAGCGAGTCCCCTTGAGCACCTTCTTGTCGAGGGTCTCAGTGAGGTCGTGATAGAGGCTCCGTCTGAGATCCGACAGCTTCTCGTTGTACAGCTTGATGACGTGGAAGTGATCGAAGACGATCGTCGAATCTGGGAGGTTGTTCTGGACGGCGCTCCAGTAGGCTGGAGACATGTCAATCGCCACCGCTTCCACCTGAGCGCCGGAGCTACGAAGGCTCTTCCAGAACGGATCGAGAGCGTCAGCTCCCTTCCCATCGCCCACGTACACCACCGCACCGGACTGCAGGTCGAGCACGACCGTGAGATATCGGTGGTTCTTCCCGATCGAGATCTCGTCGATGGCGATCTGCTTCAGTCCCTTCAGCCTTCTCTTCTTGAATCGCCGCTTCAGATCCGTCTTGTGAATGTCCTTGATCACGTCCCAGCTCACGCCCAAGTGCTGAGACACATCCTTGATCGTCATCACGCGGCAGAGCTCTTTGGCGTACCGCTCGAAGCTCCGTGTATAGGTCCGCTTGGGGTCGGCAAACCGGACCTTCACCTGACGCACGACGTCGCACTGCCTGCACTCGACCCGTTGGATCGGGCAGGAGATCGTCACCGGTTTCGAGCCGATTCCCACCGACCGAAAGAACCGTGTGACCGTGCCCCGGCGAATGACATCGCTGGACCCGCAGCACGAGCACTCCAGCTTGTCACGTTGTTCCTCGATCTCGAACAGGACCTCCCCGTTCGAGAACACGCTCCGAAGCAACCGATACCCTCTGACGCCAAACGCGTGATACAACAAGCTCGTGGACATGTTCCGTCTCCTTCTGAAGTCGTTGAACAACTCCAGATGAGACGGGCATTTCCACCTAATAGCAACCCGATTCCGTACGCATCAGCCGGATGAACCGGTTTTTCCCAGTATTTGCAATTCACGGGTAATGAGTGGTGGAGGCAAGCGAACTCGTATCGAAACGCTCTCTGGATTCGAGGCGGCGTGAACAAGTGGTCAAGTTAACCACCTGCCGTGATGGGCGATGTTGCCAACTAACCCCGGAATGTCCTGCTGAACGGCACGGAATCGCCCCCGTCAATCGCCGGGGTGAGGGAGCGAATCGATCGTGACGGTGTTCCACCACCTCGGAAGTCTCGCTAGCGGTGGTACGGTTCTACCTCCGGAGCAGGCGCGAAGAGGCGCCAGCTCAATGCGCCTCCGACACCAGAAGCCGGCGAAGCCGGCTGGAGCCAGCCTCGCCGCTTGATCGCATGACTCAGAAGTTGGCGTAGATGAGGTGATTCGTGTCGAGGAGGAGTCCGTTGAACGGCGGTACGATGCCCGTGGTCTTGGAGAAGTTGCTGGCGACGTCGATGAAGTTCTGCGTCGACTGCCAGGGTCGAGCCGGGTCGGGAACGACCGGAAAACCCTCCGCGGTCAAGACGCCGTACGACATGTCGACGTGAAAGTCGCCGGTACAACCCTCGGTGTAAGTGTAGAAGCCCTCATTCGACCAGACCTTCTCGTTCCCGGGATAGGGCGTGCCCGGACCGGTGCCCGTCCACCTGCCCAGACTCTGAGAGATCGTGTGGATCCAGAGGAGCGGCGGACCCGGGAAGAGAGAGGCGAAGGACGAGCCGCACGTCGAGCTGCCCGAGAACGGCTGGGCCGAGTAGATGTTCGGGGGTGCGAAGCTCAGAGGGCAGGCGCACGCTGAGCCCAAGTAGCCGAGGGTCGCACCGCCCGCGGCAATCGGCTCCTCTCTCGTGCAGCTGAGTGACGTGGCCGAAGTCGCCGTCCGCATGGCTCCACCGACCGCGGGACCCGAGAACGGGAACTCGATCGTCGAGGAGTGAGGATTCGCCAGTGTGTGCGGGCCAATGATAGCGGTGCTCAAGCTGGGATGATGGGGGCCCGGCACCGCGGAGGTGGCGGGGTTGTGCCCGAAGACGTCGCACGAGTGGTAGAGCGCGGTGGCTGGTTCCCAAAGCGTCGTCGAGCAGTTGAAGGCGAGATCGAGATAGCCGTAAAAGAAGTGGCTCGGCTCCGTCTCCGACGTGATCGGACAGTCGTAGGGAGGGGGACCGGACGCGATCAGATCGGCCTTGAGCAGGAATCGGTAAACCTGCAGCGTCTGTCCGTCGAAGTTGATCTCCTCCCAGGTGCGCGTGTAGTCCATGCGCCCCGTGCCACTCAGAACGTCGCCCGCTCCGGTGATGATGAAGATCGGCACGTCGTAGACGCCGCAGCGCAGGAAGATCGGTACGTCGTAGCGAATGTTGGAAGCGCTACACCAAAGTTGACCCACCTGCTTGCTGAAAACTGACCCACCCCGAGTCCCCCGTTCCGGGAGACTGCTGTTTGAACAAGACGGCGGTCACCCGGAGGGAAGGATGATCGAGGTGGATCAAGTCAGAGATT
>JAJDAD010000102.1 GCA_029262055.1 Candidatus Zhuqueibacterota bacterium | reverse complement strand
TCTCGCACTTAGAAATATCTCAAAAAAATGGAGCATGCCAATCAGAGATTGGGGACAAGCAATCAACCAATTTGATATCCTGTATCCCGATAGAATGAAACTTCAATAAATCAATTTACACAGAATTATTTACAGGCTCGAGTCACCTCCCGTTCTCTTATGGTGCTTCAGAAGTATGCGTCACAAACGTTTGTCGCTTCAAGTAGGCACAGAATAATAGTGTGGTCCAACCATGTGACCGGGGACTAGCAATAGTGTCTGATATGGCCCCGCGGCGCTCCAATATCTAGGTTCACATACTTTGGAGTTTGTCTTGCGAATTTTTGCCATGCCAACCTACTGTATCGCTGTGGGGGTTCTAACCTCGCTGGGATGCTCATGCATGAGCGAGAGATCAAACCAGCTAAACCGTCAAGAGATCGTACCAGATAGCCTGCCCTTTCGATTAACCCAAACATCAATTATCGGCACCCAAAACTCTTGCTGGCTGGATCTTGACGGCGACGGGAGTTCTGAACGTGTGCAATACCATCACAGCAATGACAATACCATGTCACTGGTCTTTTCCGACATCAATAACTATGTCTTAACGCAGCACAATGTATCCGGCGCGCTTTTCCGTTCCGCAGGCTTTCCGTTGCTTACTGCAAATTGCGATCAGGACAATTATAATGAAATCATTTTCGGTTACATAAAAGGTGATACCAGCTACGTTGAAATATTGGACGATGATCTTGAAACGGTTATTTCGACATTTGCCGTTGCTAGCGCTCCAGAGGGTTTTGGCAAGCAGACCGGGAGAAAATTCCAGGCTCAACCAAGACCGCAGTACGTTCTCGATTTTGACGACAATGGTTCGCTGGATGTTTTGCTGACTTTCCACACCGTTTTTGAACCCAAACCACGCGGGATCTTTGTGTTTGAGCTGGGCACGGGTCGTTTGCTGGCAGAATTTGCGATGCCGCAAAATCCGAACTGGCATTCATTGAGCAATCACAAAACGGTCTGGCAAATCGATTTGGATGGCGACGGAGTGAATGAATTTATACCGTCAAGAACTTATGCTGTTGCAAACGGAGTCAGCGTCAACAACATGACGGATTCCCATTGCTATTTTAGTATTCTGGATGCGCAACTGAACGCACGCCATATTGTCGAATCCGGCGACGAATTTTCTTCCTTAAATGTGCTGCCATTGCAAACTCCCGATGGCATGCGCATTCTTACTCTGTTCAGCCCGCAATCGGTGCGCAAGACACTCAAATCGCAATTGCGACTTTATCACCCGGTAACGCTTCAAATTGAACGTCGCACGGATGACATCAACGAAGAAATCCTGGCCGATTTTGTCGTGGATGACTTTAACGACAATGGTCAGCCTGATATTCTTGTCGGCACCAAATCCGGCCGCCTGATTTTGTTCAACTGGCAGCTTGCTGTGCAAAAGACGGTGGAGTTTTCCGATAGAATTTTTCCAAGTATGACCGTAGACCTTGATGGTGACGGCCTAAACGAAGTGATTTGCCAGTCGAGGAATCTACTGGTCTTGGATAAGAACCTAAATATTCTTGCAACGGTCCCAAATCTACACGATGTGCAATTGGTCTACCGCGGCAACCATCGACCGCCGCAACTAGCCATCCGGTCTCGTGACAAGACAGAATATGTTCTATATGAATATAGCCGCAATTACGTCTCATACGTCCCAACTCTACTGAAAATAAGCGGTGCGGTCATCGGAGTTGCGTTGCTTGCCTTTGCATTATCTGCTAGCCGAAAGTTACAGCGTGAGCGTCGTATTCGCCGTGTTTTTATGGAAAACAGCACCCTAGGGATTTTGACGATCAAGCGTAATGGCAAAATCGGGAATTATAATAAATGGGCAAAAACACTTTTGTCGCCTGCGAAAGGTGAGTTAGAGGGTCTGCCTTTCGATGAAATTATGTTGCATGAGAAAACATCCGGCATCGCAGTCCGATTACGCGATATTTTTAAAGGCGGCGCGGAAGTTAACGAGACTCACGAATCCCAAACACAAAATGGCAGCGTTAAACTCACAGTCCAAGCACTTCCCCTGCGCACCCGTCGGGGACGCTTCGACGGCATGCTCATAATTCTCTCAGATGAGACAAGTGGCGTTGAACATGAGCGCGTGCTGACGTGGTCAGCCATAGCCCAACGACTCGCCCACGACATAAAATCGCCGTTGAGCACCATTGGCCTCACTGCGCAACGCCTGCAAATGGAATACAAGAAAGACGAAGTGCAGAATCATGCGAAGTACGACATATACGTGCGATCGATCCTGGATGAAACCCATCATTTTCAAGGAGTGGCCAAGCGTTTTATGCAATTCGTAAACCTGGATATACCGACACCGACGGCAATTGATTTGAACATGTTTTTTGCAGATTATCATAAGGCCCTGGCAGGAAACCTGCCGGCAAGTATCGCGGTTGCTGTCGAGGACACGGATGGGGACCTGTCCATTCTCGCGGACGAGGATCTTTTCAAGTCTGCGCTACAAAATGTCATTGAAAACAGCGTAGATGCCATGAAGGATACGGGTAGCCTGGTAATCCGTCTTGATACGGCACAACCTTTGCAAAACCAGAAAGGCAAGCGCAACCACAAGAGCTATGTCTGCATTGAAATCACTGACACCGGGAAGGGTATCCCAAGCGAGAAAGTGACGGAAATATTCAAATCAAGTTACTCGACCAAACCAGGTGGCACCGGTATGGGGCTTGCAATTACAAAGAAAATTCTAAATGACCACGAGGGGGAGATTGTGGTTTCAAGCCGGGAAGGAGTAGGAACATCGGTGTTCTTATATTGGCCCGCAGCTTAGGTTCCTAACGCATGCCCAAGAATGCGAACATAAACGGCGACCACAAAAAGATCCTGGTTGTCGATGATGAACTCAAGCCCCGCGAAATTCTTGCCGATATTCTGCAATTTCAGGGATTTCAGGTGTTTCTGGCAGCCAACGGCGTGCATGCAATCAAGCTGGTCGAGCAGGAAGAAATTGACTGCATTCTTTGCGATGTCAAGATGCCGGGCACAGACGGATTGCAGGTCCTCAAAGCTACTCTCGCTACCAAGCCGAACACGCCGGTCATTATGGTTTCCGGTTATAGCACCATTCCAATAGCGGTCCAGGCCACCAAGCTGGGCGCCTTCGATTTTCTCGAAAAACCTTTAGACGCCGAGAAAGTACTGGTCACGGTGCGCAACGCCCTGGTGCAACGGCAGTTGCAGCTTGAAAGAAAACTCGCCAGTACGAAATCCCTCGAGCGCTACGGCATGATCGGTGAATCTCCGGCCATGAAAACCCTGTTTAACCAGATTGAACATGTCGCACCAAACGACTGCCGTGTGGTCGTTCGCGGCGAAACCGGCACCGGCAAGGAGCTGGTAGCCAGGGCACTGCACAAACTAAGCTTAAGAGCGGACAAACCTTTTGTCGCAGTCAACTGCGCAGCGGTCCACCATGAGCTTATCGAAAGCACCCTTTTCGGCCACAAGAAAGGCGCTTTCACCGGAGCTGTAGAGAACCGGCCGGGCAAATTTGGTGAAGCTGACGGTGGCACCCTCTTTCTGGACGAAATCCTCGACCTGTCGCTGGCGGCGCAGGCAAAAGTCTTACGCGCCGTTGAGCTTGGTGAAATCGAACCGGTTGGGGGCACGATTAATCACGTTGATGTTCGCCTGATAGCAGCTACACAAAACCCGCTAAAACAGGCAGTTGAAGGAAAGCAATTCCGTGAGGATTTATATCATCGCCTGAATGTTGTTGAGTTGATTGTCCCGGCACTTCGGGAGCGTCAAGAGGATATCAAACTTCTCGCGCAGCATTTTTTCAATTATTCAATACAAGCACACAATCGCAGCGACCTGACCTACCTCTCGCCGCAGGCGCTGCTTCTTCTATCCAGTCAACCCTACCCGGGCAATGTGCGTGAGCTGCAGCACGTTCTGGAGCGACTGGTATTGTTCGCACGAGGACCCGAAGTAACCGGTGCGGATGTCTACGCTGCACTTGAAACCGGCAACCCCACTGGCACAACCGGGGATTTTTTCCAAACCGATCAAACCTTCCAGCAAGCCAGGGACAGCTTTGAGCGGGCATTTTTGGGGAACGTGCTGCAGCAACATGAGGGTTCCATTACAAAGGCTGCCGAAAGTTTGCAAGTAGACAGGGCGACTTTGTGGCGCAAGCTGAAAAAATACGGTCTGGAAGGGGAATAGTAACCCCACTTTTTGTTCAAATCTCATTGCATTCTTGCAACGGCGCAAGATTCATCGTTGCAAAATCACAATGATTTCCTTCCAATCTACTTCTTCTGTACTTTTTGTTTAAACCCGCCTCCCTCTTGCCAGGTTGCCTGTTTTCAATCAATTAGACTCTCTCATATCTCTTCAGCCATTCCTGACTCTCGTTCAGTGGTATCGACATTGCATGTCGATGCTTGTGAAGGGAACATGGCAAACCTAGCCGTGCAGGCTTTGGGGATCGTTGACAAAACTGCCTCCAAATGCCATGGGTTTTCTTGCTTTACATTTCCCCAAAAAGATCATGTAGAAGTTCCTGAAATACGCAAACCGCTTTTACATTGGAAAACAAGTTAAGTTAAATCAAAAGCATCTTCTAAGTAATTGGTCCTTTTCAATTATTTTCAAAACGAAATCCCATCGGGATTCAGACGCTAACTAATAGCACTAATCAAAAAGGAGGAAGTAGAAATGCAACAAAAAACATGCAATGCAATATTTTCAGTTCAGCTTATTGTATTTATGTTGTTTCTTCCCTCAGTTGCGACCAGTCAGCAGCTAACTTTCCAGCAGGCTTCATTTAGCCTTCCATCGCCGATGTCCGACCTGGGGAGGATGACCGCCTATGTTCCATCTAATGACGCAATCTACGTTTTTGGCGGAGTCGAGGATCCTGTCGGGGGTCCTAATGCATTCACGAACTCCATCTTGAAGTTCGATCTGAATCAGGAGCAAGTCTTGGAGCTAAGCACGCCCTTACCTTTCACGTCCCAGCTCCACGCTCTGGCGGTGGATTATCGGCCCAAAGACCAACAGGTCTATATTTTTCATGTGCGAGATGTTTACCGATTCGACCCAGAAACCGAAGAGGCGGCAACGTTGATTGGTAGTGATTTGTTGCCAGAATCCGTGGGCGGAATGTCTATCGTTAAATACATTCCTACACAGGATGCATTTTACATTTTCGGGAATCGGGGTTCAGGAGGCGGCAATTTTACCTACCGTTTTGACCCCGATATGGACCCCGTTACTGACAGCGTTCAGCGAATCGAAAACACGATGCGGCCGTCCAATAACACTAGCCCATCAGCTGCATATTGCCCTACCCGTGATGTTCTGTACATGTTCGGGGGAAATTTTAGTTCGCAGTCCTTTGACCTAATCCAAAGGTTCGATCCATCTTCCAATACTTTTTTCACCTTACCAATCACCCTGCCTGTCTTAACTGGTGGCACAACAGTGGAGGCAGTTCCTGAAGAAGACGCTGTGTACATCTTTGGTGGATACGACAATAGCCGCCCGTTAGCTAATGCATACAAGTTCGACTGTACGACGGAGACACTCGAACAATTGCCCGATCCATGGAGGAATATTCGCATATCTGTGTTCCGGCATTCGCTAGGAGTCGAATATGTACCCACGGAACGCAGAATTTATGTCTTCGGGGGTAGCAATTCACGTGGCGGTGGTTTTGGCAACGCAACGGATGCGATCTCTTACTTACAGCTGCTCAACACACCACCGGTCGCCCAGTGCCAGAACCGTCAGGTTCCCGCCGGTCCAAGCTGCACCGCCGATGCTTCCATTGACAATGGTTCCTTCGATTCCGATGGTGACCCGATTACGCTCATCCAGGATCCTCCAGGCCCGTATCCGTTAGGTTCCACCGAGGTAACTTTGACCGTCACCGACGACAAAGGTGCATCGTCCCAGTGCATCGCCACGGTGACCGTCGTAGATGACACACCACCAGTCCCAGCCGTAACCCAACTTTCAGATGCTACCAGGGAGTGCAGCGTCACCCTCACACCGCCATCTGCCACGGATAACTGCGCTGGCACAGTCGTGGCAACCACGAGCGATCCCCTGACCTACACCACGCAAGGAACCTTCATCGTCACTTGGACCTACGACGACGGCAACGGCAACACCAGCCAGCAAACACAGAACGTAGTTGTGGATGACGTGACAGCGCCGGTGGTCACGGCTGAGCTAGTTCCCATAGTCGAGGATGATGATGACGATGAAGAGGGCAGGTACGCAGTCCAGTGCAGCGCCACGGATAACTGTGACACCAGTCCCGGTGTTTCCTCAGTAATGCAAATCCCTTCAATGAACAGTCCTGTGATTACATTCAAAGTCAAAAGTAAGAAGAAACTTGAATTCAACCACAAGAAGAAGGAGGTGAAGGTCGAGGGGCCGGACCCACAGGGTCTCTGGGCGGCTGTTCAAAATGCCGGCGGTGTGGCGGTAAGCAACGGCCAGGTGCTCAAGCTTAGAATCACCGGAGAGAAAAAGGATACCTACAAGTTCGACAAGTCCGGCAACCTCACCGAGGTCAAAGGCAAACAATCACGGACTTTGGTCTGCACTACCACTGATGCTGCAGGTAACGTGGGCACAATGAGCGTTAGCCCAGGTGTGCCGCCGGACGACGATGACAACGAGGAGGAGGATGAACACCACAGCAAGAAAGACGATGGCGATGATGATAGCATGGCTGAGAAACTCACTGCTACTACCTTGGACGCTGGGAGTTTACCAAACGAGTTTGCGTTGGCGCAGAACCACCCGAACCCGTTCAACCCGAGCACCATGATTACTTTTGCGGTACCGGAAGCGGGCGAGATCACGCTATCGATTTACAACCTGGTTGGCCAATTGGTGCAGACCCTGCATTCCGGCGCCATCGGTGCGGGTCGGCACAGCCGAGTCTGGAACGGTAAGGATTTTCGTGGTGCCAAAGTGTCGAGCGGGGTCTATATTTATCAGCTGAGAGCCAAGGGTTTTGTAGTAAGCCGGCAACTGGTGTTGAAAAAATAGCATACAAACAGGTCCCTGTTGGCTAAAACATTCAAGAGTTAACCAACAATTCGACAGGTTTCTAAAAGTTATCTATCCAATGGGGTCTCTGCTGCAGCTCGGAAGGTCTAACATTTTGCTCGACCTAACGCAGCTGCGTGACGTGATTTCATGGTTCAGTGCATTCAATAAGCTCTGAGTTGCTTTTATGACCTTCGGTGCGAAAACGGACGCGCTGGTTCGGTATAGACCAAAATTTACATCCCATTTGAAGGAGAGGTATCATGAGAAACGCTATCAATACCATTGTCAGCCTATGCACAATTGTTTGTTTGTCAAATCCGCTAATGTCTCAAACTAGTTTGACGAAGTACGCAGGCAATCCTGTTCTTACGCCTGGGCCCGATGCTTGGGATGCAGGTGTCAGTGGACCGAGTGTTCTCTTGGAAGCAACAATCTACAAAATGTGGTATACCGGAACTGACGGTACTGCAAATGGTTCGGCTATCGGTTATGCAACCTCTCCCGACGGTATCAACTGGACAAAATATTCAGGCAATCCGATTTTGTCTGGTGTCCAAGGAGAGTGGGATCTGACTATCAATGATATTTGTGTCATATTTGTCAATGGTCAGTATCTTATGTATTACAGCGGTGCCGAGAGCGGTTCATCCTTTAACAGGATTGGGCTGGCAACATCAAGCGACGGGATTAATTGGACCAAATATGGGGACAATCCCATTCTCACCAACGGCCCTTCGGGTGCTTGGGACCAGAATCTCGTAAGGCGTCCTTCAGTGCTTTACGACGGCAACATATACCATATATGGTACGAAGGTCATCGTGACCGAATGCGCATTGGTTATGCAACTTCTATTGATGGAGTTGATTGGCAAAAATACTCCGGTAATCCGGTAGTTGATATCAGCAGTATCTCCGGTTCTTTTGATGAGCTGGTCGCAAGCGGACCCTCCGTTGTCTGGGATGGGTGTCAATTTGTCATGTCCTACTCAGGTCATGGTGAAAGAGGAATCGGTGTCGCTTTTTCGACCGACAGAGTTACTTGGCAAAAAAGTCCTGAAAATCCGGTCCTCATTCCCGCGACGTCAGGCGCCTCTGATTTATTCATAGGCCAGCCTTATCAATTACTTGACGGAGATACCTATAAGATTTGGTACAATACCTTCAATGGAAGCAGTAGCGGGTTGGGTTATGCAGAAGGGCCACAAGATCCGGTTGGGGATGACACACCGCCAGTCCCAGACGTGACCCATCTTCCAGATGCCCCGGGCGAGTGCAGTGTCACGCTCACTGCCCCGACAGCCACAGACAACTGTGCCGGCAGTATCACAGCGAGCACCACAGACCCAACCACCTACACCACACAGGGCACATTTAGTGTCACCTGGGCTTACGACGACGGCAACGGCAATACCAGCCAGCAGACACAGAATGTGATTGTGGATGACGTTACCGCGCCTGTGATTACCCTCAATGGCGACAACCCGATGACCGTCATTCGTTTCAGTGGTCCCTACGTTGAACCCGGGGCTGCTGCCACGGACAACTGTAATCCGAGTCCTGCACTGGCCATCTCCGGTACAGTCGACACCAACTTACCTGGTGTATATCCTGTGACCTATGATGCCGATGATGGCAACGGCAATACCAGTCAAGTCATTCGCACAGTCAACGTCATCGACGACCAGAATGCCCTGGCACACCCTTATCTCTACCTGGCCGACAAGAAAATCATGCTAGACAAGATGGGCCAATCAGATGGAGACATGCACTCCAACGATGAGATTGATATCAAAAAAGGTCCGGCGATTTTTGCAGGCGACGTGACTGCGGTTGGTAAAATCGACATTGCTAAGAAAGTAACCATCGAAGGGGACGTGACCGCTGGGGACGAACTCCAACTCGACAAGAATGTTACTATCACGGGGACCGCCACGGAATTTGCCAGCGTGTCTTCTGTGGCTCTGCCGTCCCTTTCCTACAGCGCAGGCGGTAACGATGTCAAAGTGAAAAAGAACCAGACGCAGGCGCTGACCCCCGGAAGCTACGGCAAGATTGAGGTCGAGGAAAACGGTACGTTGCAGTTCTCCTCCGGCGACTATTTCTGCGAGGAGTTGATATTGAAGAAAGATGTGAACCTGGAAATCAGTCTCGCAACCGGTCCGGTTGCAGTGAATGTGGAGAAGAAAGTGGATATGGATAAAGATGTCAGCATGTCGCTTTCGCCGCTGGGCGATGTTGATAGTCGTTACGTCACCATCAACTCAATGGAAGACATTCAAATTGGGAAGGGTAGTGTTCTTCGCGGAACGTTCAACGTCCCGCAGGGCAAGTTTGACCTGAAGAAGAACGGTGATTTAATCGGGGCGATTTGTGCTGAGGAGATTGCCGTGGACAAGGACGCCATTGCAGTTCATCATAATGAGCAAGAGATACCGGCGATGCCACTTGCTGGCACTGGCAGCCCGATCAACAAACTAAGCGGCGAGGACATTCGGATGACACAGTCCGACGGTGATGGTGAGCTGGAGTCAGAGGCTTCGAGCAGCACGGGGGATATTTCAGTAATGCCAGACCAATTCGCTCTTGGCCAAAACTATCCGAACCCGTTCAATCCGAGCACCACCATCACCTTTGACGTGCCGGAGGCGGGCGAGGTCACACTCTCCATCTACAACATGCGCGGTCAGTTGGTGCTGACCCTGTACTCGGGTGGTATTGCAGCAGGTCAACACAGCAGCGTGTGGGACGGCAGGGATTTTCGCGGTGCAAAAGTGGCGAGCGGGGTTTACCTTTATCAGTTGAAGGCAAGAGGTTTTGTGGCGACGAGGAAACTTGTCTTCACGAAGTAGTATTTGGAAGCAGGCCCCTTTGGATAAAACATTCAAGTACTAGCCAGCAATTCGAGAAGCTTCTTTCCTAAAGCAAGCGGTATGTGAGCAGCCGGAAGCTCTAGCTGATGAAGTAGGTTAGATAAGAAAAGTGTGAGCCTTTTTCTGAAGCTGCGTCAAGCTTAAAAAATATGTGTGGTGGTGAAAGCTGGTTCCATCGCTTCAAGCGATGGAACCAGTAGGGCAGCCATTTTAACAAACCGAACAGGGAGCATCTTTTCCCAACCCGACTAAACCTACTCAATCAATAAAAGGATTTGCGTTTCTCTCCTCCTGCGGAATCGGCAAATAGCGCCAGTGTCCCTCCGGCAAATGCCATAGACCAAAACGATTCTGATCCACCATCCTCGCGCCGGTCAGCCAAAGTTCTTTATCGCGCTCTGTCATCAAATCATCCAGGGTCAAGACGCCGGTTTCCGGCACAAATGCAGCCAGACCATGCGACGCGCGCACGCGATTTATGCGGTCCAACGCTGAGATGGGGTTAGTCGTGAGCTCCAGTTCGGCCAGAATCAGCTCATTTTCCTCCCAGGTCATAAACGCAAGCGGACTTTCCGGTAGCGGATATTTGGTCTGCCGGTAGTAAACGGTCTGGTCGTCAGACCCCATAATCTCTGACAGCGGTAAACGTACTCGCTCGCTGGAATCAGCTTGACCGTATGCAAAGAAACGCTGGTCGACCACTAACTGGGGCCGGCCCAATCCTGCATTCTCCCAGAAAAAATTAGGAGAAATGGTGCTATAGCGCGACTGCAGCGGCTCGTCGCCGGCAACCATGCCCTGTTCTGCGAAAGCGCGTGCCTGCACCGCATCGCCCGCATAGAGGTACAGTCGGGCAATCAGTGAACTTACAACCCGGCTTTCAGCCGGAGTGACGGCGAACCGCAAGGCGTCTTGCCACTTCTCCAGAGCAAGCTCGTACATTTCAGCTGCGGGAATAAAAGGGCCGGCATCGATAACGCCTCCCGGCGTGGTTTCATCCAAACTAAAATAGGTTGCGTACAGATAGCGAGTGATTCCACCGTAAAGATGGGCGACATAGCGGGCCTGGTTTTCCAATTGCGCATCGGTGAAATCAATGCGTTCGATGCGAACGAGCAAAGCGTCCGTAACAAATCTTAGCTCGCCCAGAAAACGGAATGGATTCAAAAGTGCACCATTATTCAAGTCGATCTGTCCTTTATCGATTTCTCCCAGGTTAGGGTCGGTCGCGTCCGGAACATTGGTATCGAAGAACATCTCATCGGACAAAGCGGCAGCCAATGCCATGAGATTATCGTGCACGGGATTGGCGAACCTCACTTTGATACCCGTGATGAGAAATGGGATCTGCGACTCGTCGGTTAGCAGCTCATCTTCCACTGAGGAGATGAGTGGATCAACATCTTCGACAAAGTCGGCGCAGACTGATATGAGAAAAATCAGCCCACTTAGGAAACAAATCATTATCAGGTTTTTCATCCTAACCCCCACATGCGGTCTCAAACCACCAGTTTATTATGTATTGTCAGTAAGGTCCTGCATTTTTCAAAACATTATGGAGTGAATTAGCTGTGTTAATTCATGCATCAAAATAGTTGATGCACTCCAAGATTGCGGCCTTGCCGCGCTATGCATATTAAAGACTAAACCGAAAAGCCAAATTGTACACTCGCGGGTGTTGCGAGGTCATAAAATCCTGACCCTGGATCGCACCAAAAGAGCCGTTAAAATTCACTTCCGGGTCGGGCCCACTATAACGGCTTATCGTCCAGAGGTTTCGACCCGAGAACGTCACCTGTAAGTCTTTTAAGAAATTCGCCAAACCCAGCTTAGGGAGCAAGTCGTGAAACCGGTAGTTTAGGCTGAGTTCCCGCAGTTTGAAAAAGTCGGCTGGTTCGATCCAATTACTGTTGATATTGCTGCTTGTCTCCAGCCGGGCAAAGCGAGTAGCCGCCGCTTCATACTCAGAGGTTCCCGGGGCCAAACTCTCAACATTCTCAACAAATTTTGAGTTGCCTTCCTGGTAAAGGCCAATTTGCGTTCCAAGTCGGTTGTGTTCAGAATCGCCGCCAAAGATTGCGCGAAAGCGGCGGGTGCGATTGAACACTTTGTGGCCGGTGGCCCAGTCAGTCAGAACATATAAACCAAGGTTGTTCAACAGCCGTAGATTTAAAGCAAACGAACCGTGGTGACCTGGAATGGGATTTCCTAAAGCGACTCTTGTCTCGGAAATCCGGGGGCCGGCATATGTGCCATCTTCGTTGAACAGCGCGCCCTCAACAACCTGTTTATAAAATTCGTGTTTCGGCAAGCCATCCTTGATGACATTGATGTTGTTGCCATCAAAAAGCGGCTGCGCGCCACCCAGCGCATCCACCTCATTTGAACGCCAACTGCCGGTCAACGTCATGTTCAAATCCACTTTGCGAGATTCCACCGGGGCGGCATGCAGAAGAAGCTCAAAACCGCTACCATGTGCTTGCCCAATATTTATTGGGGGCAAACCAGCGACCTTGCCGGTGGAGGGGGCATCCCGAAATCTGATCAACGCATCGGACACCTTCTGGTGGTAATAAGTCAACTCAATTGCATATTTGTTCTGAAACTCGGCGTCGAGACCGATTTCAATTTCTTTGACACGCTCAGGCTTGATAGCTCTGTTCCCAATCTGGGAAATCACAGCGCCTACTCCTTCACCGCCTTCCTCTGGTCCCCAAAGGACCGGAATCGCATCGCGCAGATCAGGTAGAATACCCGTTTCTCCATAAGCTACGCGCGTCTTCAGGAGTCCGAACGTTCTAGGGAGCCAATCATACTTGTCCAATCGAACAGCCAGGCTCATGCCCGGGTATGCAATGGTTGCGGCCTGCCTGCCAATGGCGGTCGCCCAATCGCGGCGAAGCCGGGCCGAGAAAAAATACTGATCCCGAAATGCCAGGCCGGCTTCTGCAAAAATACCAGCTTCACGACGATGCTCAAACCCTTCACTTACTCCCGCGAGTTGCCGGCCTGCGCCTAGAGCGTGAACTAGAGAAGTCAGGAAATCAAACTTCTCAGTAGCAGTCGAACGCAGCCTGCGGTCGAAGAGCTGCGAACCGACAACACCTGAGATTCGCCAGTCTGATCCCAAGGCGAGTCTGTATGCAGCATCAATACTATAGGTAAAAAGGGTTATGTGCTGGGCTCGAACCGACCTGAAACCGGCGTCGAGCCTGGCATCCGGCGAATAGTCAAACTCTACCGGGAAAAAGGCCTCATGCTCAATAGAGTTTTCATCAATGCCCACGGCGATCCGGGTTGTCAGGGTGGTCAGCGGCAGGTATTGCGCTTGTGCTGACCCGATGAAATGATTTGAGCGTACTTCGCTGTGAATGTTTGCGATCGCCGTGCTATCCGTGAAATTGTAAGGTTGCGGTGCCAGAACTGTATTGGCTAAAAGGCCTTTCGCGCTGTTGTCATTGTGAGGGCGGTTCGTTCGGTTGTAAGTATGATTCGTGTTCACACGAAACGTCAGTTTTTTATTTGGTACAGCCGTTAGGTTTGCCCGAAGACTCTTGCGGTTCATACGGCTCTGACGAAAGATGCCCTGCTCCACACGACTGTCAAACGAAGTGAAATAACGCAGCAACTGAGTGCCGCCGCTGGCACTTAAGGAGTTCTGGACAATGTTGCCGCTGCTAAACACCTGGTTAGCAGCCCTGGCGCTAATCATTTCGCTTTCCCTGTAATGATAGGATTGCTGATTAACCCCAAGTACGAGTTTGTAGTCAATCGCCACACCGGTATCTTCGCTTGGCCGGCCATGCTTCGTGGTAATCAATACCACACCATTCGCACCACTTGTGCCGTAGGACGCAGCCGCAGCCGGACCTTTGAGCACTTCAATGGTTTCAATTTCCTCCGGATTGAGGTCTGCCAGCAAACTTGTACCCTGGCCACCAACCCCAAATCCAAAATAATCCGAGCTCTCAATTCTGGCCCCATCAAGGTAAATGACCGGCTGTCCGGAACCGGTCAAGCCTGTTCCGGAGCGAACATTGAAACGAAAACCGCTCGCAACGTTGCCCGATGATGGCTGCACGGATACTCCGGCGAGCTTTCCGTTGACCAGTTGCGTCAGATTTTGATAGCTGTTTGTCTTAGTAAAATCATTGACCTGTATTCTTGAAACACTAACCGGAGAGTTTGCCCGGGATGTTCGGGAGGCGATACCCGTAACAATGACCTCCTCACCGCGAAAGAAGTCCTGCCTAAGCTCAAAATCGATCTTTGCCACTTCGTCAGCAAGCACTTGAATGGAGACACTCTGCTTGTGATAGCCTACGAATGTTGCAATCACTGAGTATGTCCCGGGTGGTACTCGGGCAATTCTGAATGACCCATCGAATCCAGCAGCAGTGCCAAGCTTGGTGCCCTGTAGAACAACATTTGCACCTGCGAGAGATTTATCGCTCGCTGCATCTTTCACAGTGCCTACAATTCTGCCACTCACCAGTGGCCGTGGGGAAACGAGATCGACAAGAAATGGGAACAAAAGAATGGTTACTGCAAGAATTCTACACCGGTGACTGCTCGCATTGCTGGCAATTCGGCCGCCCATAATCCCTCCGGGGTTTGTCTTGAAGTATATGGAGAACTTAATATATGCCTATTTGTGAATAAAAACAGAAAAATATTTCTTTTCGTTTCTGTCCTTTCCAGCGTGCCGCAACCGCTGGCTGCTGTGCCTGCGGTACTGACGACGTTGCTGGAGCCGGTGACGGTGTAGATTGCGGTAGACCCGGCAGTTCGTTCATAAACTCCAGATAGTGTAAAACAGTCCGATTCCAATATTGCGGTTTTATGTCAGGCACACCGAGAATTGTCCGGACTCCACCGGAAGTGAGCCTGATGAAATGCACAAGTTATTCTTGTATACAGTTCAAATTATTCCCACAACTAAGAATCGGCATTGTCGATTTCCTACTAGTGGTACCATTCCGCGCAGACACTCATCAAGTTCTTTCCTAAGTTATTGTTTTCATAGTAATGCAGCGCAGCGGCCATACTGGCACAGCGCTTGCCAATTTCTTTTCTACTGCGAGCATTTATCTAGTGCGAGGATTGTAACATGAATATAGGGATACCCAACGAGATATCGGTTGAGGAACGCCGGGTCGCCCTGACTCCGGTCGGCGTGTATGCTCTTTGCCAGGAGGGCCATGAGGTTCTTGTGGAAAAAGGAACCGGAGAGTCCTGTGGCTTTTCCGACCAGGATTTTCGTAACGTGGGAGCGCAGATAGTATTTTCACCGGAAGAGGTTTATCGAAGGTCGGATCTGGTGCTCAAGGTTCAGGCTCCGACCCTGGAAGAATGCGACTGGTTTGATTCCGGTAAAACATTGTTTTCCACTCTTGGACTCGGTCAAACCCGTGAAGAAGTACTGCGGCGGTTACAGGAACGGAAAGTAACGGCCGTCGGCTATGAACTGGCCCAGTTGCCGGACGGGACCTTTCCCATTCTGACGGCATTGAGCGAGCTTGCGGGCATGCTGTTGCCACAGATTGCGAGCCGTCTGCTGCAGAGCAATCTCGGCGGCCGCGGCATTACACTCGGTGGCGTCCCTGGCATTCCGCCCGCCAATGTTGTGATTTTGGGGGCCGGCGCGGTTGGCTTGAATGCCGCCCGGGCCTTTTCAGCGGCCGGCGCGCAAGTGATGGTGATGGATAAGAATGTGTCCAAGCTGCGCAGCCTCGATCATACCTTCAGCAAGCAGGTTTCAACTTCGATTGTTACGCCGCTGCTGGTGGACCGGGCAGTCCGGTTTGCCGACGTCCTGGTTGGCGCGGTTTTGATTCGTGGCCGCAGGACTCCGCACCTGGTTTCCGAGGCACAAGTGAAATCGATGAAGAGCAAGGCGGTCGTATTGGACGTCTCTATCGATCAAGGCGGCTGTGTTGAAACCAGCCGGCCTACCACTCTTTCGGCGCCGACTTTTGTTAAGCACGGAGTTATCCATTACTGCGTTCCCAATATTACGGCCTGTGTCGCACGCACTGCTTCGCACGCGATCAATAACTCAGTGCTGCCGTGGGTTCTGCAGGTCTCGCGGCTGGGGATTGATGAGGCGTTGGCGAGATACACGTGCCTGCAGAAGGGCACATATTTGCGCAACGGCGAGTCAACGTTCGAAATGGAGAATCTCTGAGCATGAGCCCTTGGATAGGCTGGCCCCGACAAAGTGTGCAATAAAAGGACAACACGGTAATGAACTGGTTGGATGATTTCAGAAGCAAGAAAGTCAGCGCCGGGGAGGCAGTTGCGGTGGTCAAGAGCGGGGACCGGATTTTCACTTCCGGCAATGCCGCAACACCATACGCCATTCTACGGGCTTTGGCTGAGCGGCGCGATGAGCTGACAGGTGTGCATGTTTTTCATCTTCTCCTGATGGGTGATGATCCGTTGTCGCAACCCGGCATGGAAAAGCATTTTCGGCATAAATCCTTGTTTGTCGGGCCGGCGGATCGCGCGGCGATTCACGAGGGCCGGGCTGACTACTTTCCTATTTTTTTGTATGAAATACCGGATTTGTTCCGCAGGCAAATCCAACTGGATGTGGCGATCATTCATACTTCACCGCCGGATGAGCATGGATTTGTTTCACTGGGGGTCGAGACCGCTGCATCAAAGGCTGCCGCCGACTCCGCCAAAACGGTTGTGGCCCAGGTAAACGAAAAAATGCCCCGCGCCCTGGGCGATTGCTTTATTCACATTTCGCAGATTGACAAAATTGTGGAAGTGTCCGAAGACTTGCCTGAGCTCAATGCAAGGCCCGCCAGCGATGTCGAACAGAAGATAGCGCGTCATATTATGCCGCTGATCGAGGACGGGACAACCATTCAGCTTGGAATCGGCGGCATCCCTGATGCGGTTTTGGCTCTGCTCACCGATCGCAAGGATCTCGGGATTCATACAGAGATGGTATCGGACGGCGTCATGCACGCCGTTGAGTCCGGGGTTGTGACCAACGTTCAGAAAACACTTCACCCCGGAAAAGTCATCGCGACTTTTATTCTGGGCAGTCGGGAACTCTACCGCTACATTCATAATAACCCTATGTTTGAACTGCACCAGGTTGATTACACCAACGACCCTTTTGTGGTTGCACAAAATGATGGAATCGTAGCCATCAACTCCGCAGTTGAGGTTGATCTGACCGGCCAGGTTTGTTCTGATTCGATGGGTTACCGAATATACTCCGGATTTGGCGGGCAGGTGGATTTTATCCGGGGCGCTGCGCGCGCCAAAGATGGGAAACCAATTATCGCTTTGCCGTCCACTGCCAAGAACGGACAGATCACCAGAATTGCGCCTCATCTGAAAGAAGGCG
Organism: Candidatus Zhuqueibacterota bacterium; assembly: GCA_029262055.1. Lineage (GTDB taxonomy): Bacteria > Zhuqueibacterota > Zhuqueibacteria > Oceanimicrobiales > Oceanimicrobiaceae > JAJDAD01. Next base: position 10,219 of record JAJDAD010000102.1, on the reverse strand, counting down.
CCGGAGTCGTCACCAGCCGAGGTGATGTGCACTATGTGGTTACGGAATTTGGCATCGCGAACCTGCATGGCAAAAGCCTGCGCAAGAGGGCAGAGGCCCTGATCCAAATCGCACATCCAGACTACCGCGCCGACCTCGAGCAGTTTGCCAAGGACCGAAACTACCTGTGAATGAGGGACAGACAATTGCTGTAAGAATGGACTTAAACGAAGGGGAGACAAACTCTTAACCCCCCAAGCGAAGGCAGGTGATAGGCATGACGCCATTCAAAAAAATACTTTGTCCGCTTGACTTCTCAGAGGCTTCGTCACATGCATTTGATTATGCCAGAACATTCGCAAGCGTTTTTCACGCGGAGCTGATTCTTCTCCACGTCTCGCCAAATATCACAGATGCCTATGTGGCGCTGTTACCTGACTTCCCAAACCACCCTGTACCAGGTGAAGAGGACGTCGCCGCACGATTTGCTGAGTTTGTCGGCGACAGGCCCGACACCGCCCGCAAAGTTATCAAGGCCGGCACCCCCTACATACAGATTCTGGATTTTGCTACGGAGGAAGCCGTCGATCTGATTATTATGGGCGCCAAGGGCCACTCAAAATTCGAGCGTCTATTGCTGGGCACTACCGGCGAGAAGGTAGCGCGAAATTCCTGCAAGCCGGTGCTAACTGTTCACCCAAAGCCGGACGGTTTGCCGATCAAAAAGATCCTCGTTCCCATCGACTTTTCCGAGCTGTCGTATGCAGTCCTGCCGACGGTGGCGGCCATTGCCGATAAGTTTCAGGCCGAAATCAGCCTGCTGCATGTGGTGGAAACGGGCCAGGCAGCTCAGGGGAGGAAGTCGCAGGCGGAAGCCCACGAGTATTTCGAACGTATCCGCGACAGGCTTTCGCAACAGTGGGAGTTGCCTGCTGAATTCACCAGGCTCCAAACCCGAAAGTTCATACGGCACAACTCCAGTTCAGCCGGCTATGGCATTGTCGAATTCGCACAGGACTGGGATGTAGATTTACTCGTCATGGCAACCCATGGTCGGACGGGCCTTGACAAAGTACTTTTGGGGAGTGTCACAGAGAAAGTGATCCGAATCGCGCCTTACCCGGTGCTGTCTCTTCGGAGTAACGCGGGAGGAAATTCGACATAATCCACGAGATTCTTGCCTGATCTTTCTCAACGACTTTTCTTAGAAGGAATCAGGTCGTACAAATCAAAGTAAGCCGAGCGAAAGAGCTCCGCCTATGCAATCAAGAAGGAGAAGTGACCATGAAATCACAGAGGCTGGCAACGATGATTCTCGCGAGCATTCTGGTGTTGACCTTGAGTGCCTGCGTGCAAAACAAAGCAACTCCTGAGGGAAATCTGTCCGAAATTGCTCTCAGGGGCAAGGCTGTGTTCGAGAAGAACGACTGCAGCAGTTGTCATCACCTTGGCACGGAAGTAGTCTATGACGAGGCACCCGATCTGGATGATCCTTTTCTGGCGTCGGACAGTCTTTTCATCAAGACCCATCTTACTTTTGCCGAGGAATCGAAGATGCCCCCGGTCAAGCTTACCCGGGATGAAATCAGGCTGGTGAGCCGCTATGTTGCCGAGATTCACGCCGCTACGCATGGCACTGTCGGCACTGCGGACGCTGATGCCAAATGCCCGGTTTGCTACGTTCCGGTTTCCTCAAAACAGTCAGAATCCGAGCAACTAGCAGCGAGTTTCCTTGGTGAAAAGTACTATTTCGAGTGTCAGGATTGTCTCGATACCTTCAGGAAAGCGCCAGAAGCGTTCCTGGAGCTCTTCGACCAGGCAGCTGTCGGTCAACTGTAGCAGGTCTACCGATAGCTCCGGGGTTTTTGCGCGCATCTGTGGGCAAAAATTTGGCGAGGGCAGGAACCTCGTTTTAGGGACAAGACAGGATAAAGGACTATACCTTTTGGAAAAAAAGAGGCAGACCATGTATCAAGACGAAGACGTTCTGCTGGCGCTGGAATTTGTCAGTAGAAGTCATGATGATGAACACTTCATTAAACTGAGAGAGTTCGTGGACAAGCATGCGACCATGCCTTACGGCCACAAACTGCTGGGTGACGTGCTATTCCACAAGGGGAAACTGATTGAAGCAGAGTCGCATTACAGAGTCGCGATGGATTTAGACAAAAACAACGTTTTCTTTGCATTCGATCTGGGAAACGTGTTGTACTACCAGTCGCGAATGCTGGAGGCGCTTAACTGTTTGCTGAAAGTCATCAAGATGGATCCGGAATTCAGTGCGGCACACTATCGAATTGGTCTCGCATATCATCATTTGGGACAATATGAAAAGGCCGCGGCACATTTCCGCAAATGCGCAACACTAACCCCTGATTATGAGATGGTACATTACCACTTAGGCGTTGTCTATGCCAGAATGGGGAAGAACGACGAGGCCATCAGGGAGTTCAGCCATCACCTTGATGCCGATTTGCGCGACGCCGCAACGCGTGCCCACCTTGATGCACTTTTTCAAAAAAGGGCAAAAGAGTTGTGTAGCGAAGTAACGCTGGAGAAAGTGTAATCGGCAATGCGGGCACGGCAAGCAGCCAGACGGAGAAATCGATTGCTCCGTCCGGCTGCTTAACGCTGTCATGAACAAGACGGTGCGGGCAGTCAAAACCACTGGCCTGCCCGGTCCGCGGATGATTTGTTCTAGCCTGGCATTCCCATTCATTGCTTGAAAGAGTCTTTGTCAAAAGCCTTGCAGTCTCTGGATTTGATTTTCACAGCAGTCGTCCTTCGGGCTTGGCCTGATCTTCCGGCACTTGGTAGGACCAGATGTTCGATTAACTTCATCCTTTCTTAGACTTACAGTATTGAGAATCTCCGACGCTTTTTTCCCACCTTTAAGAAATGATCCTGTCGATCTGCGAGTGTCAGTCCGGTAATAACAGGTAGTTAGGAGGTGCGGCAGCCCGGCATAATTGTTGTCCATTTCATTCTTGAATATTCCCAACTTCCCCAAAGGAGGTGAGCAGCATGTATGTTGTGTACCTTATCGTCGCAGCCGCCTTCCTTTTCACGCTAGTCCAGGTCCTGCGCAAGCTGATTCCAGCCTATTCGAAGTGGAGCGGTATAATGATGGTGACCTGCCCGGAGAGCATGAGTGCAGCCGGCGTAGAAGTCGATGCCAAGTATGCGGCATTGACCTCGTTAGGCGTTAAGCAAAACCTCACGTTGAAAAGTTGTACGCGCTGGCCGGAGCGACAGAATTGCGGTCAGGATTGTCTGACTCAGGTCGAATCTTCACCGGAAGATTGTCTGGTCAAGAACATCCTGCAAAACTGGTTCGAGGGCCAGTCATGTTCCTACTGCCAGGGCAGCTTCGGAAAGATACATTGGCACGATCACAAGCCGGCTTTCGTCGGCCCGGGAGGCGACTTTGTTGAATGGAGCACGCTACCGGTCGAGAAACTTCCTGAGATACTCGAAAGCCACAAGCCGGTCTGCTGGAACTGCCTGATCGCTGAGAATTTCCGGAGGCAGTATCCCGATTTGGTCACAGACAGACCGTCGAAGGTGGGTGAGGAGCATCTATAGTCTCACATGAATGGTAGAGGTCATTGCCATGAAAACGCTAAAGGATGAGATACCGCTTGAAAAGCTGATGTCCCGTCAAGTCCGGCTGTGGGAGCAAACACGGGTTCCGCTCCGGACGGGAGAAGAGCGCAAGATCGAGCCATGCATCACGATTTCGCGGGAGATGGGATGCCCCGGTCTGGAGCTCGCCGAACGCCTCAGGCGTAGATTGAAGTGGCGGGTCTACGACAAAAACCTGGTTGACTACATTGCCAAAGATGCCAACGTGCAAAAGAGGATGGCCGAGTCGTTTGACGAGAAGACCCAAAACGAAGTCCACAACTGGATCCTGACCCTCCTGAACCATGAAGCTCTGGCGAGCGGTCGCTACTTCAAGCACCTCGTCACAGTTTTGACCAGCATCGGACTGAATGGCCGGGCGATCATCGTGGGGCGAGGCGCAAACTTTTTGCTGCCTGCGGACCGGACCCTCAGCGTCAGGCTCATAGCTGCGCGGGATGTTCGAATAGCAGCCGTGATGAAACATGAAACCTGTAGCAAGAATGAGGCAGGCATCATTGTCAGTCTCGCCGACAAAGAGCGCCTTGCTTTCTTTCGAAAATTCTTCCACAAGGACACGGACGATTGCCACAACTTTGATCTGGTGATCAATGCCGACAGGTTTCAGCTCGGAGAAATCGAGCAGATGGTTCTGACAGCTTTGGCAGGGAGGTTTCCCGACGCTGAAATCGAGTGATTGATCTGCCAATCTGTTGCCGCGGCAGCTTGGTGCTGTGGCGGGCAAGTCTATTCTTCATGAACATGAAATGAAAGGAGGACCTGCGATGGCGATCCTCAAGTCACTGAAAGACTATTTGAACAAGCATCTAATCGCTTACGAAATTATCCATCACCGCCGGGACTTTACTGCGCAGGAAACCGCGGCGGACACCCATACAAAGGGTGCAGATTTTGCAAAGACTGTCATTTTGTGGGTGGACGCCGGTTTCTGCATGGGCGTGCTGCCTGCAACTCATTCGGTAGACTTCCAAAAAATCAAAGACATTTTGAATGCCCGGGAGGTGAAGCTGGCAACGGAAGATGAGATTAAGACTCTCTGTGCAGACTGTGAGGTAGGCGCGATGCCGCCCATTGGTTCGTTCTACAAACTGCCGGTGTACATCAGTCATTATCTCACGCATGACCACACGATAACTTTTAATGCCGGCACGCATGAAGATGTCATCAGAATGTCCTACCGTGATTACGACGATCTGGTCAAACCGAAGGTAATGGATTTGACCGTAGGTGACCCGACCGACGCCACCATGACGGCTTAAGCTATATTACGGCTGCCACTTGCAATTCCAGGCCGGCAGCCCCGCAAGTCGTATGGGACTGCCCACAGTTACACGGGGTGAGGCACTCTCTGCTATGTCGCTGTAGCTTCATACTGCCCTCGGTTCAGTGCTTGTATAAGGCAAAAAAAATGACTTTATTGTAGTGCTCAGGGTTGAGGCCGATTTACCCAAGAAGGAGGTGTATTGACATGTCTAAGAAGAAACCAGCCAGTGTCGAAGCTGTCGAAAGAGAGCATATAGGACTTCGTGCAGAGATGGTGTCGATCCACGATTGTCTGCACGGGAATATTTCCTCGGAGGAGTTCTCCGAATGGCGGTTGAAGTTCATGTGGCAAATGCGTGATTTCAAGAATCGCCTCCTGAAGCATTTTGATTTGGAAGAAGAGGGTGGCTTCATGAACGATGTTATCAGCGCTGCCCCGCATTCCGAGCGTCAGGTTGCTGGACTGAAAGAAGAACACAACGCCATCTCCAGTTCCCTTGATTCCATTCTCGCCAAGCTGAAGGCGATGGCCGAGCATAATGTAGAGAGTCTCGAGGGGATCCGGACCGACCTCGCCGGGGTCTTTGCAGTTCTGCGCGAACATGAGAATACCGAGCACCAGTTGATGCAGCGTGCGTTCTATCGTGAATATGGAGGGCCGGAGTAGTCACGCGGTTTTGCCACAAAGGCGGGTGATTCTTGTATTTGGAAGTTGGGATCCGGTGCCTGCAACCACATAACATGCCTTCACCTCCGTGCGTCCGGTAACTGCTGTCCCCCAATAGAACGGACCACTTTTTACCCCCACGTTCGTATTTTCCTGATTGTTGGAAATAGGCCGAACCCTTTCCAGCTAACGCGAACAAATCAACCTGATTTTCCTTCTACTTTTGGCCCCGTAAGCATCGTATTATCAACTTCTTGTAAAGTTCTCTGATACACCCCGTGTATTGGCACTCTTTTTGAAACGTGCATAACGACAAAGTAGTCGGGAACCGTCATTTCAGAGTGATACTACCATGTCCCAGCAAGAAACTGATTTGGAGCAGTTGAACGTTTTCGACCTGAGCGGTTTTGCAAAGCTAATAACGCTTCTGCAGGAAAAGGGTTACACTACGGTCGGTCCAACGGTTGAGGAAGGCGCCATTGTCTATGATGAAATCGACTCAATCGAAGACTTGCCAATCGGCCTGACTGACGAGCAAGCAGGCGGCAAGTATGAACTCAGGAAGCGGAACGATCATGCGCTTTTCGGTTATGTGGTCGGTCCGCACTCATGGAAAAAATTTCTGAACCCGGCGGGTCTTCGTTTGTGGCAAGCCCGACGAAATGGCCGGAGCTTCGAAGTCCTGGAACAGGAGGCTCCTGCTCCAAGCTATGCCTTCATTGGCGCCCGGGCTTGTGAGTTGAACGCCATTGCAATCCAGGACAGAGTCTTTCTAAAGGGCAGTTTTGTCGACAGCGACTATGCGGGCAGGCGTCAAAATATCTTTGTGGTGGCGGTGAATTGCGGGCAAGCGGGAGGCACTTGTTTCTGTGACTCCATGAATGCCGGACCCAAAGCCAAATCCGGATATGACCTGGTTCTGACGGAGATTAAGGCGCAAAAGCGAAACCTGTTTGTCGTGGAGGCGGGTTCCGAAGCGGGCGCGAATCTGTTGCACGAAGTCCCACACGAGCCCGCGACAGAAAAGCAAATGGCGAGAGTCTCCGAGGTAGTCTCTGATGCGGTCGCTCAGATGGGCCGACAATTAGATACGCGGGATCTGCAATCCCTGCTGTATCGCAATTCCGGCAACGGTAGATGGAATGAAGTGGCCGAGCGCTGCCTGGCTTGCGCCAACTGCACGATGGTGTGTCCGACTTGTTTTTGTTCTACCGTGGAGGATACCACCGACTTGACCGGAGAACATGCCGAGCGTTGGCGTCTGTGGGATTCATGTTTCACACAAGAATTCTCGTATGTCCATGGTGGCAGTGTGCGCAGCAGCATCTCCGCGCGCTACCGGCAGTGGATAACTCATAAGCTCGCTAGCTGGGTTGACCAGTTTGGTAGTTCCGGATGTGTCGGTTGTGGTCGGTGTATCACCTGGTGTCCTGTCGGAATCGACATCACAGAAGAGATCGCGGCTCTAAGGGAAGCAGATAGCGGGTTGAGCTCTATACTACGAACAGAGGAGAAGGAATGATGGAAACGCTACAACGCTATCTGGCAGAGCATCCTTTTCTCAAGGACCTGAGCGCGGAGCAAATTACATTATTGGCAGGTTGCGCATCCAATGTTCGCTTCGATACCAACGAGTTCATTTTTCGGGAGGGCCAGGAGGCGGATAAGTTCTACATCATCAGGCATGGAAAAATCTTGTTAGAGGTTTTTCGTCCAAATCAGGGGGCATTGGCTATTCAGACAATCGATGAGGGTGAGATCCTCGGTTGGTCATGGCTGGTACCGCCATATCACTGGCATTTCGACGCTAGGGCTTTGGGGCTGACTCGTGCAATTGTACTGGACGGAAAGTGTTTGCGCAGCAAATGCGAGGAGGATCATGACCTCGGCTATGAGCTCTTGAAGAGATTCTCGTCAATTATCATGGAGCGCTTGCAGGCAACCCGAATCCAGTTGCTAGACATTTACAAGCGAAACGATGCTTGAGGTAATCATGGCACAATCGATGGCAGGACCAATGGTACCTGCTCACTACCATGTCAAGAAGATCAAGAAAGAGACTTTCGACACCTTCACCATAGACCTTGTACCGGAAACCCGGGGCGAATTTACGTTCGCAGCAGGGCAGTTTAATATGCTGTATGTCTTCGGCATTGGCGAAGTACCGATCTCAATCAGTGGCGATCCGGCGCTCCCTGCGACAATTACGCATACTGTCCGGTCGGTGGGGACAGTAACCAATGTTATGAGGACTCTGAAGCGTGGGGACGGTTTAGGTGTTCGAGGACCGTTCGGTTCAGCTTGGCCCATACAGGAAGCGACCGGCAACGACGTCGTCATTGTTGCCGGCGGCATCGGTCTCGCCCCTCTACGTCCCGCCATGTACGAGGTCCTGGCGCAACGACAGAAGTTTAGCAATGTAGCCCTGCTCTACGGCACCCGCAGCCCCGCGGACATACTTTTTGAAGATGAGATCAAGAAATGGCGCGGTCACTTCGATCTTGATATCAATATAACGGTCGACCGTGCAACGGGCGGCTGGTACGGCAATGTTGGAGTCGTGCCCACGATGATCCCTAAGACCCCGTTTGATCCCGCTCAGACCGTGGCCATGATTTGCGGACCGGAAATCATGATCCGGTTTTCAGTGATGGCTTTGCGCGAAAGGGGCGTTCCCGATAATAAAATCTTCGTGTCTATGGAACGGAATATGAAATGTGCTGTCGGCTTTTGTGGCCATTGCCAGTTTGGCCCGCATTTTATCTGCAAAGATGGTCCGGTCTTCAGGTATAGCGACATCAGGCATTTGTTTGACATTAGGGAGGTCTAAACATGGCAGGAAAAGTGGAAAAGCCAGTCCCTGCGCAGACCAGTCGTAGAGCAGCGAAGCCCAAGCTGGCGGTCTGGAAGTTTGCCTCTTGTGACGGCTGCCAGCTCAGCCTCCTCGATTGCGAAGATGAGCTTCTCTCGGTTGCGGCGGGGGTCGAGATTGCAAATTTCCCCGAGGCCTCCCGCGCGGTAATTAAGGGCCCCTATGACCTCTCTCTGGTGGAAGGCTCGATCACAACGCCACACGATGCCGAAAGAATTCACCAGGTGCGCCGGGCCTCCAGGTTTCTGGTTACCATCGGCGCCTGTGCCACCTCGGGTGGCGTGCAGGCATTGCGCAACTTTCAGGATGTAAACGAGTTCATTTCGATAGTCTACGCTTCGCCCCACCATATTTCGACGCTAAAAAAGTCGACGCCAATCGACGAGCATGTCACGGTCGATTTTGAATTGCGTGGCTGCCCGATCAACAAGATGCAGCTGGTGGAAGTACTCAGCGCCTATCTCAACGGGCGTAAGCCAAACATCGCCAGACATAGCATGTGTATCGACTGCAAACGCGCCGGTGTATCCTGCGTGATGGTCTCACAGGGCACGCCCTGCCTGGGACCCATCACGCACTCAGGCTGTGGCGCGCTTTGTCCGCGGTACAATCGTGGCTGCTATGGCTGTTTTGGACCGATGGAAAATCCGAATGTTCCGTCTCTGTGTGAGCGCTGGGCGGCCATGGGCCACGCAGATGTTGAAATCTATCGGGCATTAAGCACATTTAACGTAAACGCAGAAGCGTTTCGCAAAGAAAGCTCATTATACGAGAAAGCAGGAGATAGTGAATGATGAGGTAGCCGTAATCTGTGTCATTGCGTTTCTTTCTTGCATTCTGGGTTGAGCCGTAAAGAGCGCGGCAGATATTTGCGGTTCGACAGAAGAAGCGCCGTAATTTATACTCCGAGTTCAACTGGAGCTGATGCGTCCAACCGCAAGGAGGGCGGAAGGTCCGACAACCGTTGACCCGGAGTATGAGGAGGTTGCAAATGTATTACGTTTACGTGATTGAAAGTGAGAAGGACAAAGAACTCTACATCGGATCATCGGACGATCTCAAGAAGAGCTTGCGCGATCACAATCGTGGCCGTCACGACGAGACGCGCCGGGGTGCACCCTTCAAAATGCTGTATTATGAGAGCTTTCACCGGCGCGAAAACGCCGCGGTTCGAGAAAGTGATATGAGAGTCTTTTGGCACAGCGTGCCGCGTGGAAAGAGTTGCTGTGAAAGTTGACATGCCGAACGCAAATACCGACATGTATTTGTTTTGTTGGGAGATCCCAGGCCGCTTTTGGCTTTCTATGGCAACTGAATAAAGCAACAGGAACCGGCAAGTGTAGACCGCGTTCCTGATCCGGTACAATTTGATCTAAGGGTAGTTGCAGGCGATATTTTCAGGTAAACAGGATAAGAGGTTACCTACGATGGCGACACGCAAGCAAACCAGGTCCCGCACGGGCGTTAAGACCATAAAAGTTGACTACCTCGCACGCGTGGAGGGTGAAGGTGCGCTCTCCGTGAAAGTAAAAGGCGACAAGGTCACGGATGTTAAGTTGAAGGTGTTCGAACCACCGCGGTTTTTCGAGGCCTTCCTGCGCGGAAGAGATTTTCGCGAGGCCCCGGATATTACCGCTCGCATCTGCGGCATTTGCCCAATTGCGTACCAACTGGGCGCTTCCAACGCCATGGAGGATGTGTGCGGTGTCAAAGTCACCGGACCCATTCGAGAGCTGCGCCGGCTGCTTTATTGCGGTGAATGGATCGAAAGCCATGTCCTGCATGTCTTCATG
>JAJDAD010000101.1 GCA_029262055.1 Candidatus Zhuqueibacterota bacterium | reverse complement strand
CGTTCTGGTCGGTTACGGTTAGAAAAACGCTGGCAGTATTCGAGACCGCACCCAGGTCATCTTTTATCGTGTAAGACAACGTGTCCGGTCCGTTATAATTGGCGGAAGGCGTGTAACTGATGACGCCCGCACTGACACTGGCGGTTCCGTTCTGCGGACCGCTGGTGACCACGACCGTGTTAAGGGCCAGGGTTCCGTCTGCATCGCTGTCGTTGTCGGCCACCGCAATGTTGATGCTGGTATCCTCATTGGTGACACTCGTGTCGTTCAATGCCACCGGGGCATCGTTGACGGATGTAACCGTCAGAATCACTTTGGCGGTATTAGACGCAGCACCCAGGTCATCATTCACCGTATACTCCAAACTGTCGCTGCCGAAGAAGTCTGGCGCCGGACTGTAGGTGATAACACCACTAACCCCATCCACAGATGTGGCGCCATTGGCAGGCCCGGTCGCAATACTGACGGAAGTCTGGTCTATCGTACCATCAACGTCTACATCATTGCCCACGACGTTGATAGAAACAGCGACTTCTTCCTGGGTGCCGGTGCTGTCATTGTTTGCTACCGGCGGATCGTTCACCGAGTCCACTTGCAGGACCACTGTTGCCTCAGATGAAACCAACGCAAGGTTGTCCGCAATTGTATAGGTCAGTGTGTCATTGCCGAAGAAGTTCGCATCCGGAGTATATGTGATGGTACCGCTCGCCTGATCGAGAGAGACGTTGCCATTGCTGGCCTGCCGCACGATCACCACGGAGCCGGCGTCGATTGTACCGTCAACATCAGTGTCATTGTCCGGCAGAGCCAGACTGGCCTGGGTTTCCTCTGCGGTCGTTAGCGTGTCGTCGGCAGCGACAGGTGCATCATTCACCTCCGTCACCGCAAGAAAAACGCTGGCGTCGTTTGAGTTCGCCAGATTGTTGTCGGCGACCCGGTACTGCAGAGTATCGGACCCGGAGAAATCTGCGTTCGGCGTATAGGTGATTACGCCGGTGGTTGGGTTTATCGAAACCGTGCCGTTGTTAGGTTGGCTGACCAGAGTCACCGAAGTCAAATCGATTGAACCGTCAACGTCCTGATCATTGGACGTCACAGAGATGTCAACGGGCGTGTCTTCCGATGTTGAGGCTGCATCATTAGCTGCTACTGGTGGATCATTGATATCATTAACCGTAAGAAAGACATCGGCCTCCCCCGATGTCGCCCCGAGATTATCATCGATGGTGTAAGCGAGCGTGTCGCTCCCAACAAAGTCCTGGGCAGGCGTGTACGTGATCGCACCCGCAGCCACAGATGTCTGCCCGTTTTTCGGAAATTTTGTAATGGTGATACTATTCGCATCCAGAGCGCCTTCGGCGTCCACATCGTTGCTCGCAACCGCGATGCTCACCGGCGTTTCTTCCCCTGTGGTTGCTGAATCAGCGTTCGCAACAGGCGGGTCGTTGAGCGCACTCACCGTAATTAATACCGTTGCTTGGTTCGACAGACTGCCTGCATTGTCCAAAATTGTATACTGCAAACTATCAGACCCAAAAAAATTAGAGGCCGGTGCGTACTGGATCTCTCCTGTGCCCGTGTTCACCGAGGCTGTGCCGTTGACCGGAGCAGTCGTAATTGACAGTGTTGCCAGGTCCAGTGTCCCATCAACATCCGAGTCATTTGCGACAACCGGTACGTTCAGAGAGGTGTCCTCGTTCGTTGTCGCAGTGTCATTTACTGCGACCGGTGCATCATTATCGGACGAGACCGTAACCACAACTGTCGCCGTATTAGAAGTCGCGGACGAATCATCCCGTACAGTGTAACTCAAAGTGTCGCTGCCAAAAAAGTTTTGAGCCGGCTGATAGTTGATGACTCCCGTACCCACCGCAACCGACGCAGTCCCGTTGTCCGGAATCCGCACCAGCGTAACCGTAGTTGCGTCAATACTGCTGTCATCCAGATCGTTAGCAGGCACGTTAATGCCGATTGCGTTATCTTCCGTGGTGGTCGCAGCATCATCAACAGCGATCGGGGGATCGTTTAGCGGGCGCACGGTTATCACCGCCGTCGCTGTGTTGGATCCCGCTGCCAGATCGTCTTTAATTGTGTATGTGAGCGTGTCGCTTCCGAAAAAGTCAGGATTGGGGGTGTATGTGACCGCACCTGTGGTGCCGTTGACTACAACCGTCCCGCTGTCGGGCTCACTGCTGATAGTCACCGTCGTCAAATCCAGCGTGCCGTCCAGATCCTGGTCGTTGCCCGCGACGTTAATCACGACCTGGGCATCCTCGGCTGTGTTTGCCTGGTCGTCCACTGCGACCGGGGGATCGTTAGATGAGGATACGGTAAAGACTACCTGTGCCGGGTTTGACGCAACACCGGAGTCGTCGTTTACGGTGTAAAATAGGGTATCATTTCCGAAAAAGTTATTGTTGGGCGTGTAAGTTAGAACACCACTCCCCGGGTCGATCGCCGTACTCCCGTTTGAGGCAGCGTTGGTAACCACGACGCTTGTCGCAACGACACTGCCGTCGACATCAAAGTCATTGCTGGTCACAGTCAGCGCTACAGGCGTATCCTCTGGCGTAGTGGCACTGTCCGCCACCGCTACCGGTGCATCGTTTTCGTTGTTAACGGTAATGAGAACCGTGGCCGGGTTAGAGGTGGCTGCGTCATCGTCATTGACCGTGTAACTCAAGGTGTCGCTGCCGACAAAATTGAGGGCCGGCGAGTAGGTTATTGCGCCCGTGGTCGGGTCTACTGAAAGCGAGCCATTCCCGGGAGAATCAACAATCGCCACAGATGAATTGACCAAAGTCCCGTCGATGTCGGTATCGTTGCTCAACACATTGATGACCTTGGGTGTTTCTTCCTGAGTGGAAGTAGTGTCATTGCTGGCAACGGGTACATCGTTAACTTCCTGGACGTCGATAAAAACCAGGGTTTGTGCAGAAGTCGCTGCGTCATCGTCCCTTATTGTGTACTGAAGGGTATCCCGCCCGGCAAAATTGGCGTCGGGAGAGTAGGTAATCTCTCCTGCCCCGGGACCAGTAACAGCGGAACCGTTTTTAGGATTCACGCTGATGGTTACGGAACTCGTATCTATCGTGCCATCTACATCCGTATCATTTGCTGAGACTGCAAGAGATACACCGACTTCCTCATTTGTAGTCGTTGAATCCCTGACCCCGGTCGGCGGGTCATTCACGTCAGCAATGGCAAGAAAAAGAAATGCGTTGCCCGAAAACGCCCCATCCTCATCAGCTACCTTGTACTGCAGAGTGTCGCTACCAAAGAAATTCAAGTTCGGCGTGTAAGTTATCTCGCCGGTTGTCGGGTTCACGCTCGTTTGCCCACTATCGGGATTTATGGTGACCGTCACAGTCTGCGGGTTAATGGTGCCATCGATGTCGCTGTCATTGCCTATCACATTGACGGCAATCGGTGTGTCTTCATTTGTTGTCACGGAGTCATTGACAACAACAGGCGGATCATTCACATCCGTGATGGTAATAAACACTTTGGCTACATTGGACACCGCGCCCTGACTGTCTGCTATGGTGTACGTCAGGCTGTCCGTTTCCATGAAGTTGAGATTGGGCGTGTAAATAATCGTTCCATCGGCTGGGTTAACGCTTGTGGTGCCATTGACCGATTGTGTGAGAAGTGTTACAGAACCGGGATCGAGGTGGCCTTCCGGATCACTATCATTGCCTTTGACGTCGATGACCACGGCCGTTTCTTCAGCAGTGGTAACACTGTCGTTGACCGCAACCGGCAGGGCATTCACTGTGATAAATACGCTGGCGGTGCCGGAGCTGACCCCAAAATCATCATCAACCTGATAGGTGAAGACGTCGCTGCCAAGATATCCCGTTGCTGGTGTGTAAGTGACAGCGCCGGAAACTGCGCTTACCGAAACACTACCGTTCGCCGGCGCTGCGATGATGGTGACACTTGACGAATCGAGAGCGGTTTCCGCGTCGTTATCGTTTGACAAGACATCGATAACCGTGAAACTATTCTGATTCACCACGGCGGTGTCATTCACTGCAGTCGGAGCGCCCTCCACCTGAATGAAGACATTTGCCGTATTGGAGACGGTGCCACTGTCATCCTGAACCGAGTAGAAAAAGGAATCCACTCCTTGAAAATTGGTGTTGGGTGTGTAGGTGACTTGCCCGTTCGGGGCAATGCTTATTGAGCCATTTGAAGCAGAGCCTGCCAGCAACGACGACGGCACGATGTTGCCATCCGGGTCTATGTCATTCGCCAGAGCTGGGATCAAAGACACGGCGTTCAGAGCACTGTTTACCGTGTCGTTGACAGCCACAGGCACATCATTGACGGGCGCAATCGTTATGAACACAAATGCGATCGCCGAGATCAGCCCGGTATTATCATCAATAGTATAGGTAAACTGGTCAGAGCCCGAAGAATCGGGTGCAGCTGTGTAAGTGACTATCCCTGTCAGTGTGTTAATAGCGATTGACCCTTTGGTCGGCGGTGTGACGATTGTGATCCCCGCAAAATTGAGCGAACCATCGATGTCGATGTCGTTAGCGGTGATGATTATGTCCAAGGGCACATCCTCCACACCAGTCGCAAAATCGTTCCCGGCGATCGGTGGGTCGTTGACAGGATTTACCGTTATGCTGACAGATGCAGGGTCAGAAGTGGCTGCACTGTCATCCTGAACTGTGTAGGTGAAGCTGTCAACCCCGCTAAAGTTAGTGGAGGGGAAATATGTGATGATCCCGGTCGTGGCATTGGGAATGGCAAGCCCATTTCCGGGTCCACTAGCGACAGCAACGGTCGTCACATCGATCGTTCCATCCAAATCCGTGTCGTTGGACAAAACATCGATAGTCACCGGCGCATCTTCAGTTGTAATAGCATTGTCAGGTTGCAGTTCGGGCGGGGCATTGCGCAGCACAATTTGATTGTGGAAATAAGTTTTGCTCGATTTGTCGCTCGCCACCACCAGCAGCCCGGAATCACCCGACAGAACCTGCTTAGTAGAAGTAACATTATTGATGACGCTATCGGTGGCACTCTGAATAAAAGTGGTGCCCAGGCCGCTGGCGAAAGAGGGACTGTCCAGGTGGGCCACTTTCATGTAAATCGCTTCGGGCGGGGTAGCGCTTCTCGCGAAGACATAAGCACTGTCGGTGCCTGCCGCCAGCAGAACAATGGGCCGGGTAACATCGTCTGTCTTGGTCCATACTTCATGATTGCTCCAGCTCCCGGTCACCGGATCGCGCTTGTTAAAATAGACCAGGGGAACGCCTGTTCCATTCAGGCTGGTCTTGGTCGCAGCCAACACGGTGCCATCACTAGCAACCGCCAAATTGATATGGTCGTCCGCGGGGTTCCCGGAGGCAGCTGAAAGTACAGTTTCACGTGGTGACCAGGTTGTATCCGCATTGGCGTCAGGATGCACGATAAAGTACAGCTTCTTGTCATCCTGATTGGACCAAAGTACACCGATATTAGTGCCGCCAAACGCGGTGATTGCCCCCAGGTCATTCTCGCTCAGAAGACTAATGACAGGCAAATCAAAGGTCGTGCCCCAACTTGTGTCGTCCGCACCAATCGACCGGTTTACCTTGATCATCTGATTGGTGGTCCAGACCGCCCAGAGTTTGCCGTTGGAGTCTTTCGCTATTGTCAAAGCCCGCGTCCGCGACGTACCGGGAATAGTGACCGGAAATCCCGAATCGAGGGTGTAACTCTTTGTAGTCGGATTATAGGTGTATCTGTTGAGGCGGGCAGTAGCGGGTCCATCGGCATCGCTGTGATTCTCCTTTGCCCTGGAAGAGATGTAAAGCCTGTCGCCATCTGACAACACGTCCGCGCTGGAACGTGGTCTGTCATCAACATCAGGACCCACATTGGTCCAACTCGGAGCGTCGAAGTCAAATTTGAAAATGCGCCATCTTTCACTACCGTTGTCCCAAAACACACCCCACCACAAACCGTCATGAAACCACAGCTTGCTCTCTGGCTTTTCCTCGGTCGCCTCTGATGTAACCCCTCCCCCAGCAAAACCAAACGACCTGAACCCGGCATTAACAGCCGTTGATTGGTGAGTCTGGCTCATGCTGGATCCGGCCAAACCGAGCAAAAAAAGAAAGACTATGCCGGAGTGGAAGAATCTGCTTCTGCCCGGTGCAGGGCGAAACTCAAAACTTGTATTGGTTGACGCCGCATTTGGCCTGACCATTGATGAAATCTCCACGTTGTTGAATCCGAGGTGCTGCAAATGATGATGGCCTAGTCCACTCGTAATACGAGATCACGACCCAAGCGGCTTCAGTCAGCAGAAACTCCCCTGAAAGCCGTACCGATTCCAGGCTTAAGAAGAATGTGTAGTATCAAACCGGTGAGTCCCCTGAACTAGGTCTGCCTGCACTGCTACCTATTTTTTGAACTTGACCAAAATGCTCTATTAATCTTACTACGTGCACTTTTAAGAACGTGCAGAAATATTCAAAGCCTTTGCAGACAAGCGACGTGCCAAAATAGGCATGCAAACATAACTTGTAAGTTAACATCACGTTATACATGTCCTCAATTTTTCCTTTATGATACCGGTTTGCACCAAAGAGGCGCAATTGTCTCAACTCAGACACTTTTTGAAGGAAGACAGAATCAGCGCGGATGAGAACAAGAGTAGCGACAGCCCTGGTATCTGATTATTTCTGAAGGGTTAGTGTGCGGGTGAGCGTGCGCTGTCCTACCCGCAACCGTATGAAATACGGGCCTGATGCGACAATGCGGTTCAAATTATTGCGGCCATCCCAACGTACCGACTTGAAACCCTCCTTCTCATCCTTCCGCACAAGCGTTCTGACCTCCTGCCCTCGCAGGTTGAAGACTACCAATTCCACTCTTGCGGCCTGAGGTATCCCAAAAGTAATGGTTGTTTCCAGGTTGAATGGATTGGGATAGTTGGGCTGTAAAACTACTGTTTCCGGAACTATCTTTTCGGCTGCCGTGTCGTCCACCTCTTCATCGAGAGAAAGTTTTCCTCCCAACAGAGCGGACGACGGAATGGTCGTTTCAATTAGCAAGGTCGGTGGCAAACTACCCTCCCCGGTATAGTATTTGACCTGATTGCCTGACTGACTCACCAGGGCAAAGCTGAAAGTAGCATTGCCGTTAACCACGCTGCTGACGTCAAGCTCCACCGTTTGATTGGGGCTCACACTGCCGGCACTGCTCAACGCGCTGCCACTGACTGCCGGCGCATTTAGCCCGGCTAACTGCGCCTCATCCCACGGAACGGTTGAACCAAGAAAGTTATTCGACACTGAATAAACCGAACCACCGTCGTCGCCACCATCACTGGTGCCGTCAGTTACATGCAACTGCAATAGCGCCCGCTGCACGACGCCACTCAATCCCGCAACCGTGAATTTAAAATACGAGACAAACTTCTGCCCCTCTATCTTTGCGGTGGTCTTGCTGCCATAATTCTTTCCCGGCTCCGGTAGTTTTACCTGGCCATCCTCAATGGCTACAAAACTCAGCGTCTGCCCACTGCTGCCGCCACCACTACCTGAAACCGTGATCAAAACCCGTGCAACATTCGAACTCAGACCTTCATTATCAGATACTTCATACTCAAATTCATCCACACCCGAAAAACCTGCAACAGGTATGTAGGTGATTATCCCCGAGTTTGGATTCAACACCAGACTCCCCGATACCGGGCCGCTGACGATTCTCACGCTCCTGACATCCAACTGGCCGTCGGAATCGGTGTCATTTGACAAAACATTCAACACCACCGACAGATTCGCATCCGTCGTCGCCGCGTCATCCACCGCCACCGGCGCCTGATTGCCACCACCGCCACTCACCGTCTCTACCACCAATTCCGGCGGATTGCTGCCCTCGCCGGTGAAATATTTCACCTGATTGCCACTATTGCTGCGCAACGCAAAGCTGAACACGCCATTACCACCTATCACCGCCGTCACATCGAATTCTACGACACTGTTCGCACTAACCGCTCCCGCGCTACCTAAAGCTGAACCCGTCACAGATGGCGCATTGCCACTGGTGAGACCGGACTCAGTCCAGGCTGAACTCGTCCCTGAAAAATTGTTCGAGACACTATAGAGCGACCCGCCGTCATCGCCGCCGTCAGAACTACCATCTGCAACATGAAAACGTAGCAAAGCCTGCTGTACCGTCCCGTTTACTCCGCTCACAACAAACTTGAAGTAAGACAGAAACTTGTCCTGCTCAACCTTGGCAGTCGCTTTTGAACCATAATTACGCAAAGGCTCTGAAACCTTTACCTGACCGTCATCTGTGGCGCTGAAACTCAATACCTGGCCGCCTCCCGCAGGGCTCACCACCACCGTTACCACCGCCGGTCCAGACGGTAAGCCTTCATTGTCAAAAACCCGGTAACTGAATGTATCCACTCCCGTAAATCCGGGATTCGGAGTGTATTGAATCGCACCACTGCCGCCATTCACC
>JAJDAD010000011.1 GCA_029262055.1 Candidatus Zhuqueibacterota bacterium | reverse complement strand
GCTTTCCACAATATCCAGTCTTTAGGGGGATTTTGAACCATTAATTGAAAATCTCCAATTATCATGCCACCCACAGAGAATGAGTTCCAGTTTCCCCCTGCGATTCGTAAGGCCCTATTTTATCAATTGCTTGGCGAGGCTAACTGCTGTAGAGAGTACAGCGCTTGTGGAGGTCTGGTGAAGGTTGGTTCTGACATTAATGTCAGAGACTCGTTGTGGATAGCTTGATAAGAGATTAAAAACCAAGGCTTAAGCCAACAAGACAAAGATGTCCTATGTTTGACAAAAAAGTCAATGTTGAGTTACTGGTTGGGGGAAGTGGCGATAAGGAGAGTTATTGTGTCAAAAGATCAGGGTATTTCTTTAGAGCCCGATAAATGGTTTTGTCGCTGATGCCCGCCAGCTTGGCAGCCCTCGCAATATTCATGTTCGACTTAATAAGCAATTCTGCGAAATACTCTTTTTCAAAATGTTCTAGACGTTTCTCTTTAGCGACTCTGTAGCTGTCATATTCTGGGGCTGTAACTGAGTCCAGTTTTATATGTTCGGGGAGGTCACTTTCATGAACGATATTGTTCCTGGAGAGTATGACTACTCTTTCGACCAGATTCTGCAATTGGCGGACATTTCCCGGCCAGTCATAACGCGAAAGTGTTTCCATGGCCGCATTGGTGAGGGTCTTGGGTTCCATCCGACTTTTTTCGGCTAGCAGTTTGAGGAAATAAGCTACGAGGCTCCGGATGTCTTCGCGTCTTTCACGTAACGGCGGTATTTGAATTGGGATGACGTTTAATCGATAGAGAAGATCCTGTCGCAAGTGGTTCTTCGCAATTGCATCGAGTGGGTTTCGGTTGGTAGCAGAGACTACGCGTGCGTTCAATGGAATGAAGTTGGTGCCGCCAATTCTTCGGAATTTGCGTTCCTGCAAAACTCTCAAGAGTTTTGGCTGCAGGTCAGGCGCGAGTTCGGAAATCTCATCGAGAAAAATTGTACCTTTGTGGGCAAATTCTAATAGTCCTGATTTTCTGCCGTAAGCACCTGTGAATGCACCTTTTTCAAATCCGAAAAGTTCACTTTCGAGCAGGTTGGCCGGCATTGCAACGCAATCCAAAGGAACAAAGTTCTCTTGCGAGCGGTTGCTGAAGCAGTGTAATGCTCTGGCCACCAGTTCTTTTCCAGTGCCGGTCTCGCCAGTTATGAATACATTGCAATCTGTCCTTGCTATCTGCTGGACCAGGGTCATCACGTTGCGGAGAGCTGTACTAGATCCTATGATTTTATCCCCTGAAGAGAGTTCCCAACAGCTAGGCTTATGAGGCCCAGTATCAGGCGGGTGATCGGCCATATTTTCAATACTTGACCCGGCATGTACTCCTAACCATTCAGCCCTGCTCGGTCCTATGCGTTCAGGAAAGGCAGCCGGCATTTCTTTTGAAGGTGAAGAGCCCGCGGAGGGATTGATATTGAAAAACAAAACACTCCCTATGGAAGGACCATGATCATTCTCGATAGGAAGAGAATGCAGATATACTCGCACAGCATCTTCTTTGCACGATGAGCTGCGGCGGTCCTGGCTTGCATGCTCACCATTACTGTTAAGCCTGACGGCTACTGATTGTACTTTGGAGATTTCCAGCTTATTTCCGGTTTCGTCGAGACTGATCACATCACAAAGCGGTCTGTGTTTTAGCCTGACCCGACTATGTCCCGACAGCTGTTCAAATGCCTGATTTGCATTTTGGATAAAACCGGCTGTATCCACGGTGACTATTGCACAAGTGATACCATCAATGGTCGAATTAAGCCAGTGTAACCTGGAAAGTAGCACTTGCTCACGCCTTTTCTTTTCAAATGCGACGCGAATAACAGTGTGTATTTCAGTTGGATTGCAGAGATCAAAGATGTAACCATCGGGACTAGTTAATCTCGAGCGCTCTAGTAAGTTCGCGTCTGAAAAAGTGCTGATGTAGATTACCGGCTTATCGAACTGTTTAGATATTTTTGAGGCAGCCTCTATCCCGTTAAGCTGCCCCATGAGCTTAACATCCATCAAGACTAAGTCAATCCGGATGTGGTTGCCGCGCAAGTATGCTAGTGCCTCCTCCGGAGAAGATGAGTTTTGACAAACTTCGTAGCCTAATTGGGAAAGTGCTTTTTGCAGCGACTCGGTGAGCCTGTCCTCGACCCCTACCACAGCTATATGTGTGACATCCATGCTTCTCTCCCCAACCAATCACTTGCAGAATGAACTCCCGCAATGCACTGTCTCCCAGAGCATATTATGAATCGCTATGCTCTGGGATAGAATATCCAACGGCCTGCTAGGCCAGGAGTTAACTAAACTATCTGCCTCCTACGCGAGATACTCCGTTTACTTAAACCAAGGTGACTCTCGGATGCCTCCGGGCTAAAGTCAGTTTCCTGGCCTCTGGCTAATCATCCTTCTTAGAAATGAAGCCAAAATATGGAACTCTAATGCCAGAGAATAATACTGTAACATGGCAGCCAGCGGTTGGTTGGTGATCGGTGAAACGATGGATACAACGTGGTGGGCCAGTCTCGGGTAGTGGTAGGTTATTTTCGGGGTCAGTCGCGTGCTAGGATAAGTACGACCAAATCGGACCTGATGTCTCTTCTGGATTCTTGAATATCGGGTTCTGTATGCACAACACTTCCAACTATCCACTGCCGAACTCCGTATAGACCTTTACTTTAGTACTGACAGCTAAGGCCAAACATCTCCACCAAGACACTTAGTGGATAAAATACGACGGGAAGGTATGATTAACGTTTCTTAATGTCAACTCTTTTAATATTTTTGTTGATTTATTACTTTGAGCGTGCAAGGAGATACTTCTGGCCAGTGTGTTGCGTGGCTGTTGGTAAACACGTTCACGAATGGACGAAACGAACTACTCTGGGTCCGGCACAAGTCCATACTCATCAGCAGCATATTTTGCCAGGCTCTTTTGGAGTAGCTTTCTGCCGCGGTGTAATCGCGACATGACCGTGCCGATCGGGCTGTCGATGATCTCCGAAATCTCTTTATAGCTAAGACTCTCAACGTCGGCCAGAAGAACGACCATTTTGTATTCATCTGGCAAGCGATCGATAGCCTTGTTTACTTCGTCATCAAACAGGTCGTGGTACTCATGCTTGTGATCACGGTTGTCGAGCCGTTCCCAGTAGCTACTACCGCGATCTTTTAGTTTGTAGGAGACATTGTCAATTTCAACTTGCAGGGGTTGTTTCTTGTTTTTTCGGTAGATGTTAATAAAATTGTTTGTCAGGATACGATAGAGCCACGCACGAAAGTTCGTACCCTGATCAAATTTGTCAAAATAGCCGTAAGCCTTGAGTGCGGTATCTTGCACCAGATCTTCCGCATCGAGTTGATTGCGCGTCATGCGCAGTGCCAGGGAGTAGAGCCCATTTAAGTGTTCATCGAAAAGGACGTGAAAAGCGCCCTGCTCGTGTTTACGAATTGACTTCAGAAAAGGCATTTCCTAACTCCTTTTGTCCAGTGCCAATTCCCTGCAGCAGAATCGTCTTGAGGGAAGAGAGCTGTTTCTGGTAGATACAGGGGTCGCTCTGCAGAAGTGTCAGAAGATTGGCGCCCATGATCGTGCTCATAATGACGCCGGCTACCGCTGTCGCATCAATAGCCCGGTCAAAAGTTCCATCTGCCTGGCCCGCCACGATAATGCTTGTTATGGTCGAAAGCCAGTTTTGATAGATGCTCTTTATCCGTTGCGAGAACTTTGTGTGAGACTCGATCATTTCGGTTGCGAGATTGAGCAAAAGTACGGTTGGCCGCAGACAGTTTGGGGTCGAGAGGCAATCGCCAGGCATTTGCAGAATGGTCTCGAGCCTTTGCTGCGCATCGTGGCCGCGCTCGAGCACTGGCAGCAACTCGCGCTCCCAATAATCCTCAAGGGCCTCCAGAACCGCCTCACCAAGCGCTTCTTTGCTTTTGAAGTGGAAGTAAAAGCCGCCTTTCGTCAGATCGGTGGCTTCCAGAATTTCCGCCAGGGATGTGTGGTTGTAGCCGTTTTTCGCAAAAAGAATAGCCGCGCTGTTAATGATGTCGCGCCGCGTGTTTTGGCCTTTGTTTATTTTCTTTTCTGAATTCGGACACATAATGAAGCTTATACAGACCAACCGGTCGGTTTGTTCCGCTAAATCTTCTGTTTCCTCTCCTTTTCACTTTAAACAGGCGTTCGGTCTTCATGCAGTGGGGATTTGCTTTTCAAGCATGTTTTGTTTAAAATACACCTTAATCGGTTTCTAAATCCACGATAATTGAAATTGTGTCAAATCTAATCATTGGAACAGCGGGTCATATCGATCACGGCAAGACCGCTCTCGTTCGTGCGCTTACCGGTGTAGATACTGACCGGCTCAAAGAGGAAAAAGAGCGCGGTCTGACCATCGATATCGGCTTTGCCCATATCGAAGGGCGCGCCACAATCATCGATGTGCCCGGGCATGAGAAATTCATTCGCAACATGGTCGCCGGAGTGAGTAGCATCGACCTGGTGCTGTTTGTGGTCGCGGCGGATGACGGTGTGATGCCGCAGACGCGCGAGCACCTGGACATATTGAAGCTGCTGCAGGTGAAAACCGGCGTGATTGCGATCACAAAGTCAGACCTGGTGGACGATGAGTGGCGTGGTTTAGTCCGGGATGACGTGCAGCAATTGGTGCAGGGGTCTTTTCTTGCAAACGCTCCCGTGCATTTTGTTTCTTCCGTTACCGGACACGGTATTGCTGACCTGAAAACAGAGATGCTGGCCGCGGCAGAAGGAGTCAAACGGAATCAGGACACCGGACTTTTCTGGATGCCGGTGGATCGGGCTTTTAGCGTAAAGGGCTTCGGTACGGTTGTGACCGGATCGGTTCTGTCCGGCGCCCTGGCTTTGGGTGAGACTGTAGAGACTCTGCCGGAAAAACGCGTCTGCCGCGTCCGTACGCTGCAGTGCCAGGGCAAGTCAGTCAAGTCAGTCTCCGCTGGCGACCGTGCCGCTTTGAACCTGCAGGCGCTTGACCTTGGCGCAATCGGCAGGGGAGATGTGGTTGCCAGTCCGGACTATTTCAGCGCCTCATCGCGCTTTGACGTCAGTGTCAGGTTGCTTGACGCTGCTCCCCAGGCCGTAGGTTCCGGGACACGCGTACGGGTCCATATCGGCACTGCGGAGATTATGGCCCGGATGTCAATCGTAGAGAGCAGTAAGCTAGAACCCGGTCAGGAGGGCTATGCGCAGTTACACCTCGAGCGACCGGCCACAGCCCGCAGGTTTGATCCGTTTGTTCTGCGTCGCTATTCGCCGACTGTAACGATTGGCGGTGGCCGCATTCTCAACGCGGATGCTCCGCGCCGGAAGCTGTCCTCTTCCGATGTCCTGACCGACTTCCACAATATGGAGAAGCAAGATCCTGCCGAGGCGTTGGAGGTGATTTTGCTTTCCGCCGGCTTTTTTGTCGTAACCATCGAAAATCTGGCCAGTCGCCTTGCGGTTGTACAGGATGTGGTCCTGCAACTCATGAAGCCGTTGGCTACAGAACAGAGGATTGTGAGTTTGAAGAAACGTGGCCGACCCGGCGTGGCGCACAAAGCAAGGCTCGATTTGCTTAACGATGAGTGTCTGCGCTTGTTGCAGAAGTTCCACGAAAGGAATCCGTTTAGAACGGGTATCGCCAAGCGGGAACTGATGCAACAGATCAGGCCGGCGCCGGACAGAGAGCTGTTTGACCTTGTTGTCGATCTTGCCAAGAGCGCGGAGCAGGTGAAAGAAACAGAAGGCCTGTTGAGTCTGAGCAGCTACAAGATCAAGCTTTCTGAACAACTGGAGTCCCTTAAGCGCAGAATCGAAGCGCTCCTGCTGGAAGAAGAATACAACACCTCGTCCGAGTCCGCGATGGCACGAAAACTCGACGCTACAGCCGGCGACCTGGCAGACGTGCTCGGTATTCTGGTGGCCACCGGTGCTGTCATCAGGGTGGAGGCCGATGTCTTTTTCCATGTCCGGCATGTGGATGCCGCGCGGGAGAAACTGCTTGCTTTCCTGGCGCAAAATGGAGAGATTTCCATAGGCCAATTCAAGGAGCTGATCAACGGCGCAAGCCGAAAATACGCGATGCCGCTCATAAACTATTTCGACCAGCTCGGAATCACCATGCGAACCGGCGATGTGCGAGTTTTGCAGGATTGACCATGAATTGGCACAAATAGTAGTAATAGCTTCGGATCCGGAATCTAAGTGGATGTGCAAGTGTTGTAGATTGAAAACCATTACCTAACCGCAAGAAGGCTCAATGAATCATCACAAGGAAGAAATCTTCCGCCTGACACACACCGTCGCCTGTGCCGGCTGAGCGTCCAAGCTTAGCCCAACGGAGTTGCGGCATGTTTTGGACAAGCTCCCCAAGCCCAGTCATCCCGATTTACTGGTCGGCATCAATACCGTTGACGATGCCGGAGTCTTTCGGGTGCGGGATGATCTGGCGTTGGTGCAAACTGTTGATTTCTTTACACCGATTGTAGACGATCCATACACATATGGTGCGATCGCAGTCGCAAATTCATTGTCGGACGTGTACGCCATGGGCGGCACACCGGTGACGGCGCTGAATATCGTCTGTTATCCAAAGTCCACGGTGGGCCCCGATATTCTGACCGAAATCCTGCGCGGCGGCCACGATAAAGCCATGCAGGCCAGCTGCCTGATCATCGGTGGCCATTCCGTAGAAGACCAGGAAATGAAATACGGTTTGGCGGTCACCGGTACGATTGATCCAGAACGCATTCTCACCAATGCCAATGCCCGGCCCGGAGATGCCCTGGTCCTGACCAAACCGATCGGGACCGGTATTGTCACCACAGCGCTAAAACTAGGCGAGATACCAGCTTCTTTGTACACGGAAGTGACCGAGGCTATGCTGCAGCTGAACGCTGCCGCAGCGGTCGCAGCGGTGCGTTTTGATGCCCATGCCTGCACGGACATCACCGGGTTTAGTCTGTTGGGACATGCGTGGAGTATGGCCGCGGCCAGCCAGGCCGGGATGGTTTTTTATGCCGACAAAATTCGGTTGTTCCCGGGCACGGAAGAGTTAGCCGGGGCGGGCCACCTGACCAAGGGGGACCGCACAAACAGGGAATATGTCGGGGCCAATGTCCGCTTGGACGACCATATTTCAGAAAATATAGTACACGCGCTCTATGACCCGCAAACCTCAGGCGGCCTGCTTATTTCCGTATCGGCAGAAGCTGCTGAAGAGCTGGTGGCTGAGCTGCACTCGAAAGACGTCAGCGCTGCCGCGATCATAGGCCGGGTAACCCATGAACACCCGGGAAAGATTCTGGTTACACAAAGCTAGAACCGATTCAGAGTAGCGTGATATGTGATACGAATGGAGCCCTGCTGCGTCCGGAATTCATAAATCGCTCAGAAAAATGAAACAACTTCACTGCACAACGTCTGATGAATGGCGCATGTGGTTGAGTGCGAATCATGATTTGGAGAGCGAGGTCTGGCTGGTATTCTTCAAAAAGGAGACGGGCCGACCCTCCATCGCGTATGAGGCAGCGGTAGAGCTTGCGCTATGCTTCGGGTGGATTGACAGCATCATCAAGAAGATTGATGACGCCAGGTACGCGCGCAAATTCACCCCTCGGAAAGATAGCAGCAAATGGTCTGACCTCAACAAACGCAGAGTGGAGAAATTGCTCGCATCCAATCAGATGACCGAGTTTGGGCTAGCCAAGATTGATGCCGCCAAAAAGTCGGGCGAGTGGCTGAAAACGGACCGGGCTGAAATCTCTTTTGACATACCGCCAGAGTTTCGCGAAGCACTGGATGAAAGCCGCAGCGCCGGGGAGAATTTTGCTCAACTAACCCCAAGCTGCAAGAGGCAATACATCGGCTGGATCGCGACCGCAAAGCGGCCGGAAACGAAAGCCAGGCGTATTAGTGAGGCGATCAGCTTGCTTGCAGAAGGGAAAAAACTCGGCCTCAAATGAGCGGCGGTGGGATCGCCTGGTGAGTGGGCCAGGCGGCGCCGGTGGCATCCGGTTGGCACGTTCCGACGTGGTTTGTTTAAAGCAAAAACAAGCCCCTGGGATTGTTCCCAGAGGCCGGCTAATCGGTGATGTGGACTTGTTAATTGTCAACCCGTGGTTTGTCGTTGATCTTCGCCGCCGCATCAGATGCAGCATCAGGTTTTTCAACAGTCTCTGTTCTGGCAATTTCAGTTCTGCGGTCTGGGTCGGCCATGGCGACAAGGTGCGCCATAATGAGTTTGCTTTCTTCCAGGATGGCATCGGGCGCCTGATCGTCTTCCGGGATTTTGTCACCTTCCGGTAACGGCACGAGCTTTTTAG
This sequence comes from Candidatus Zhuqueibacterota bacterium, assembly GCA_029262055.1. GTDB lineage: Bacteria > Zhuqueibacterota > Zhuqueibacteria > Oceanimicrobiales > Oceanimicrobiaceae > JAJDAD01. Next base: position 89,693 of record JAJDAD010000011.1, on the reverse strand, counting down.
CCGTCCGGCGTTCGTTTGCCCGGAGCCAGTCTCTTTTCTTCAAATCTTCACGCCTCGCTTTTCGGACAGATTCCCGCAACGAAACAGAGTTTGCTGCCTGGTCGGCGAGGTAGCGGTCAATATCCTCGCGGATGTACTGGAATTCTCTGTCTTTGGCCGTACGTTGCTTTGATTTCAGACGCAACTTCGAAACAAACCTCGAAACCTGGTCGTGCGAACGGAAAATGGCCGGGGAGATTTCGTCCCATGGCAGTGCGTGCAGCTGTTTGTTTTCGCCGAAATCCATTTCGTTGTAGACCGATGGGAAGTTGATATCCGGAATAACGCCGCGGTGTTGTGTGGTCCCACCGGTAATCCTGTAGAATTTGGCAATGGTAATTTTGAGTTGACCGAATTTCTCATCCTCCCGCGCGCGAATAAACCTATCCAGCCCGATCAGATTTTGTACAGTGCCCTTGCCGTAGGTCTGGCTGCCGATGACCAGACCACGACCGTAGTCCTGGATTGCCGACGCAAAAATTTCAGAGGCCGAGGCGCTAAAACGATCGACCAAAACACCTAACGGCCCGGCATAAACCAACTCTGGGTCCGGATCGTTTTCAACCCGTTTGGAGCCAATTGAGCTCTTGACTTGCACGACCGGTCCGTCTTGGATAAAGAGGCCGGTCAATGCGATTGCCTCCTGCAGTGAGCCGCCGCCATTTCGTCTGAGGTCAATGACGATTCCGTCGACGCCGGCACCCTCAAGTTCCCGAATCAGGCGCTGGACATCGCGAGTGGTACTCTTGAAATCTTTTTCACCCCGGCGCTGCGCCTCGAGGTCGACATAAAAAGTGGGCAGGTCGATGATGCCCAGTTTGTAGCTTTGCCTCTCGTGCATAAATTCGACCGTGTCACTTTGCGCAGCCTGTTCTTCGAGAACAACTTTGTCGCGGACCAGTACGATTTCTTTCGCAGGACTGCCGGCCGACACATCAGATCCGATCACTTCCAGCCGGACCGTGGAGCCTTTGGGGCCCCGAATTTTCTGCACGACATCGTCCAGACGCATGCCGATCACGTCCAACATCTTCCCGTCGACACCCTGCGCCACGCCAACAATTTTGTCGTTGGCCCAAATCAATTTGCTGCGGTCTGCAGGTCCGCCCGGTATTATTCTTACGACTTTGGTGAAGTCATCCTCAGTGGTCAATTGTGCGCCAATCCCTTGTAGGGAGAGGCTCATGTTTATATCAAAGTTCTCGGATGAAATGGGTGAGAAGTAGCTCGTATGCGGATCAAAGGTCTCGGAGATTGCGTTCATAAAGTCTTGAAACACATCTTCGGACTTGTACTGGCTTAATCTTCTTTGCAGGTTGCTGTATCTTTTTGTCAGCGTCTCCTGTGTGCTCGCCCAGTCCTTGCCGGCGAGTTTCAGATTCAAGGCCTCGTTTTTGAGTTTCTTGCTCCAAAGCTCGTTGAGCTCTGCGCTTGTATGTACCCACGGTGCATCGCTTCTGTCCACCTGCAGGGTCTCGTTGAGCGTATAGTCAAACTCTTTTACCAGGCGCTCCTTGACATACGCCAGGCGCTGATCGACCCGGACGATGAGTGTGTTGAAGATGAGGTACGCTGCTTCGAGGTTTCCGGAATAGATCTCGTCATCCAGCGTATATCGAAATTGTTCGAACTGTTCAACATCGGATGCCAGAAAGTACATGCGATTGCGGTCGTAGCGCTCAATGTAGAGGTCGAGCGTCTCTGCGGAGACAGCATCATCTATTTTCTTGTGACCGTAGTGATATTGTCGCAGTAGTTGCGAGACCTTCTTGCTTGAGATTTTATGCTTGTCTTCAGCCTTGAGTTTTACGCCGCCAGCGAATAAATCAGAGTATTCTGTGGCGAATAGTGAAAACGCGAGCAGGAATAGGGAAGCATTTTTGAGAATGGTGGAACCCCAGGTTTTTTTCATGCTGAAGACGTCCTTTTTTCAAAACTAAATTACTTGTGAACTAATATAGTCTAATTTGAGGTTTCGGTAAAGCATGTTACAGATTTGTCAATAAATAAAGTGTTTTGAGGGCGAGCGCCCGAACCGTCCTTTTGAATGGCCTAAGATTAGTGTTTCTCACGATTTACTTATCGATATTATCGACCAAATGTTCCTTACATGTAAGAGTTCTCTTAAAAATCCCGACTGCCGGTTTTATTTATCAACGCGCTGGATTACCTGTTTAATCCTGAAATGTTGCTCCGGGTGGCTTGGGCAGTGCTTGACTTCTGGGTTGGTGGTCTCTATCTTCAATGGTTCATTTTGTCCGGCTGCATCCAAGTCATCTAACTTACCTGGCCGCTGCAACAATGAAATCAACCCCAAAACGTTTTACCGACTGGATTCCTCTTTCCCAAACACAGGAACTCCCCGGCCATAGTGGCATTTTTCAAATACGGGTCTGCGACAGATTGTTGCCATACCCGACAGGCAAGAGTGCGATGTTTTACTACGGCTATTGTGCACGATTGAGCCGGGATATCAAACGATTTGCCGAAGAAATCGTTCCGCAGCTTGACGCCAGTCGGGATGAGCTTCTCGTGCGCTGGATACAAGTGGTTGACCTGGAGAAGGACTTTCAGCGCTATTTGGAGTCGTTTCGCGCCAAATTCGGGAGCCTGCCTGCCGGCAATGAGGAGCTGTTGCGGGGCAGGCAACCGGACTGAACCGCTTTACCGGCTGTCTGATTGAGTCGGTTGTCTAAATTCTGTGCGATTCTCCGTATTTTACTCTTGCATATAATGGTGAACATGTGTATACTGTTACATGCAAGCATTTCTCGATAACCTCAACCTTCCAGAGGTCCCGGGCCGGGCCAGTGCGACCAATCCTTCAAATCGTTTTGAAAAGATCGATGTCCGGCCCGACCCTGAGTGGCTGGCGGAGCAGGGCGCCACGGCCATTGCGACCGAGTACTTTTTTGATGCCACCAGAGACATTTTAGCAAAGAACAAGAGTCCCGACATTCCGTTCACTTTTAGCATAAATCCATATCGTGGCTGCGAGCATGGCTGCATTTATTGTTATGCCCGGCCGACGCATGAGTATTTCGGGCTTTCTGCCGGCCTGGACTTTGAAACGAAGATCCTGGTGAAGCGGAACGCCGCCACGCTACTGCGCAAGCGGCTGGCCTCGCCCAGATGGACTCCGCAGGTCGTGGCATTTTCAGGCAACACCGACTGCTATCAGCCTGCGGAAAGAGATCTGGAAATCACGCGCGATTGCCTCAAGGTGTTCTCCGATTTCCGGAATCCCGTCAGCCTCATCACCAAGAGCGCTTTGGTTACCAGAGATCTCGATGTGCTGCAGGAGCTGGCCGCCTTCGGGTTGGTTTCTGTTACGGTGTCGGTAACGACGCTGGATAACCAGCTTGCGCGTGTCATGGAGCCCAGGGCTTCGGCTCCGGCAAAACGGCTGGAGGCGCTTGCTCAACTGACCGCGGCCGGGATACCGGTTTGCGTGAATGTGGCCCCCGTGATTCCGGGGCTGACCGATCATGAAGTGCCGCTGATTCTGAAAGAAGCCGCGGCTTGCGGCGTGCAACGGGCCGCCTACATTCTGCTGCGGCTGCCACACGGCGTGAAAGAGCTTACCGCAGCCTGGCTAAAAAGCAACTACCCGAACCGGATGGCGAAGGTCCTGAGTGCCGTCCGGCAGACCCGCAGCGGCCGGCTGAACGATCCGGCATTCGGCACGAGAGGAAAAGGCAGTGGTGCGCGTGCGGACGCAATTCAGCAGATGTTCACGCTCGCCTGTGAGAAATACGGCTTAAGCTCGGAACAGGTCAACCTGAACGTGCATCACTTCAGGAAACCGGGCTATCGCCAGCTAGGTTTATTCTTTTAGCCGGCGGCTGGTTGGGGTGTGATTTTGCAGGATTATTTCAGCAGGAGCATGGTGCGCGACTGCGCCTGCACGCCGAGAATCAGTTGGTAGATGTAGAGGCCCGAGGACGCAGGTGTGTTATCGCTGCTTTTGCCATCCCATTCCACTGTGTAGCGACCCGTTTTTGCCGGTTCGTCGACCAGAGTCTTGACCAATTCCCCCAGAACATTAAAGATGTGCAATTGCATTCGGGTAGAGCTGGAAGCCGGCGCGGGAATGTCGAAGGTGATCTTCGTGCCTGGATTGAATGGATTTGGATAATTGGCGGCCAGTTGAAATTTGGTCGGCGTGATTTCGGTCCCGGCGACGGAGGTCGGTAGCAAGGTTGCTGGGTCGCTCGCTACAAATGCCATTCCCTGAATGCTCAGGGGATTTTCAAATGCCGTGAGCTCGGAAGTGCGGCCGCTGGCAGGATCGATTGCGACGAGTTTGGGTTCGGGGCCACTGCTGAATGCAATGAGCCACCCGGTTTCAGATGAGGTGAGGCATTCGACATCCTGCAGGCCGGGGTTGTCTGAGCCAACCTGAGTGCCGAGGCCGGTCGCGGGATTGATTGCGATCAGCCTGCCGTCCTGGCCTGCAACGCCAAACAGGGTAGGAGCGGCTGACCTGCTGAACGCGAGTGCGGAGACCGCCGGGAAGCCGACTGCGCCGACCGTGACCACGCGGGCCGACTCCCGGTCAATGGTCACCAGCTCGCCTTTTCCCGAACGGATAGCGTAGATCTTGCCGGTCTCGGGGTGCACTGACATGGCAGCCAAACCCTGCGATTCGATTCTTCCGATCAAATCTGCTTGTATATCGTGGCCGCCTCCCCGGTTTTCTGCTGTCTGCGCTTTCAGAAGCTCTCCACCGTTCCGTTTCGAAAAGACGAAAAGTTCTCCGGTCGCTGCATCAAACGTCATGGATGAGATGTCGCGGATTTCTTCATTGCCGAGCATTAGCGGGCCAATGGCCGTATTCGAAATGTTCTCTGTGTCATTTTGCAAATGGACCAGGCTTTCGTTTTGCTCCTCAATGCCAATCATGCCCGGGATTGGGAATGCGGCGCTGCATTCAACTTCGACTTTGTCGGAGCAAAAAGAGGCATTGCCGCACTGGTTCACCGCAGTGGTAACTGCTGTAATGGTGAATTTGCCCGGAATACACGGAATAGTGGCGACAAAATTGCCATCGACATGCCGGGCAACGACTCCGTTTATGCTGCAGGTCACGGAGATGGGCGGCGGGCCTTCTTCAATTTGCACCGCTGCAAAAACGGTAACGCTGTCCGCCGGGATGTCTTGCTGCGCGCGTGGCGAGATTATCTTGGTGGTGCAGCGCAGGCCTGCGGTGGCGGTTACTGCAACTGTGTCGCGCGCCATGGCGGTTTGTCCGAGAGCGTCTTGTACCACACAGTCGGCAATCAGGCGATTGCTGCCGACGCTCAGTGGCAGCATGACCGAGAAAAAACCGTTGGCGCTGGTGGCCGTAACACCGTTGACCCGGCAGGTAGCATTCAGGGGCGGAGCGCCTCCGCTGATTGCCGCCGAAACCAACACGCGGACAGAGTCTCCGCAAATTGTCGTGCCGGCCACGGGTGACTTTATGGCCGCTTGCAATGCCAATGGTGCAACTCCGAACCCGGACAGCGGAACGCGCAGAGTGTCGACAGCCGGGTCATCCGTTACGATTTCAAGTTGGGCAGCCTGGCTTCCTGCCTGATTAGGTCGGAAAGCTACAGAGACACTTTGAGAATCCCCTTGTGCCAGCGTAAACTGAGTTTGGACATCCGGCAGTTCGAAGTGCTCCGGATTGGTTCCGGTCAGCCGCACGCCTTTTATTTCCAGAGGAGCGGTTCCTGCATTCAGCAGCAACACACTACTTTGATTAAGCGAATCAAGCAAAACAAAGCCGAAGGCCAACGAATCCGGCCGGACAAGCGCCACGGGTTTCGGCAGTGGGAGTGCATTTCCGGCAAGGGCAAGAGTTGTTGTCGGATTTCCCGGATCGTTGCTTACAATTTGAAGAAGAGCTTCTTTGACGCCGGGAGAGGTTGGAGAGAAGGTCACAGCCACTGACGACGATGAATCGGGTTGCAAGGTCAGGGGCAACTGAGCCAGGGTCGCGTCGAATTCCGTTCCATCGTTGCCGGAGACAGTTACGGCAGAGATGCGGAGTTCAGCCGTTCCCGTATTTGAGATTTCAAAAGTCATGGTGGTCACAGTTGCAACAAGCCGATCGCCGAAGTCGAGAGAGTCGGACGAAACAGTTATTCTCGCCTGCGGTGGTTCAAGACCGGTGCCCGTCAGGGGAACGGACACGAGTGGTCGGTCAGGGTCGTCGCTTGCTATTTGCAAGGCAGAGAGCTGCTGACCCACTGCAACCGGTGCGAACAACACAGCAACCGCCTGTGAGTCACCCGCAGCCAGCGAGATTGGGGTTGACGCCGTAAACGAGAAGCCGGACTGGGGCAAGGCAAGTAGGGTGATCCCTGAGATGTTCAGCACGCCAGTCCCCTGGTTCAGTACATAAAGGTCTCGCCTGGAAACAGAGTCGATGGTGACATCGCCGAATGCGATGGAGTCCGGTTGAACGGCAATGTCTGGCCGCGGCGGTACAACAGCGGTGCCGGTTAGGGCTACTTTCAGGAGCGGTTCGTCAGGGTCGCTGCTGGAAATTCGCAATGAGTCGTTGGCAGCGCCGGCAACATCAGGTAAAAACTCGATTTCAAGTACGTGCTGGCTATCGGGAGCGACGGTAAATGGCGCGCCGCCGCCGGCGATACGAAATGCCGATGTGCTGCTCTGCAGCTCAGTTTCAGTAACCGCAAGTGGTGCTGTGCCTGTATTTGAGACAAGCAAGGTCGTTTTGGCCGTGGAATCCACAATGGTTTCAGGAAAAACAAGTGGGGTCGGTTGGACAAGGATATTGGGTTCCGGTGCGACAACACCCACGCCCGTGAGAGCGAGTGCAATGAAGGGCCGGTCGGGATCATTGCTTCCGATGTTCAGGTCAGCGAAGCGCGTACCCGGCACAGTTGGGGCAAATGAGGCGGTTAAGATGTGCGTGCTTCCCGGTGCGACCGTGAACGGGGCTCCTCCGCCCGCGACCAGAAAGTCACCCGCGCCAGGGCCTGCCAACGACGTCTCGCCAACGGTTAGGAGCGCAGTGCCGGTGTTCATGATCGCGAGATTCTGAGTTGTGGCGGAATCTATAGTGACCGATCCGAAATTGATGGTGTCCGGCTGTAGTGTGATGCGCGGTGCGGGCAAAACGACTCCTGTTCCGCTTATTTGAACCGTAACAAGCTGTTCGTCCGGATCATTGCTGGTTACTTGCAACACGGTGCTTTGGATTCCCGGCGCGTTTGGCGAGAAAGCAACCACAAGCCGGTGTGTTGCACCGGCAGCCACGCTAAACGGAGCAGCGCCGGCAATGAGCTGAAATGCCTGGGAATCCGGTGGAGAAAGACTGGTCGCGCTAACATCCAGCACGGCGTTACCACCATTGCTGATTTCGAACGCCTGTAGAACGGTAGAGTCGAGAAAGACCGGACCGAACTCGAATACGGCCGGAGAAATCGAGATGTCCGGCAACAGGGGCGAGGTGCCCCTGCCGTTGAGTGTAATAACTACTCGCGGCGTTTTCGGGTCGTCGCTTTCAATGATGAGGGAAGCGGTTTTCAACCCCTCGGACTCCGGCTTGAAGCTGATGAGCAGGGTTTGTGAATCTCCCGGAGCAACCTGAGACGGAGGCGGCTGCGTCTTCAGGTTGAATTGGTCTGCATCCGGTCCTTCGAACGTAAGTGTCTTAATGATAAGTACAGCATTTCCGGTATTCCTGATCGTCGAGGCCATCAGCGCAGACTGGTTGACCGTCTGTGGACCGAAGTCAAGCTCTTGAGGATCGACCGAGATGATGGGCATGACTGCCTCGCCCTGGCCGGACAAGCTGATATCCAGGGTTTGTTGTGCCGGGTCGTTGCTGGTTAGCCGCAGGAAAGCGCTGTCCGGTCCGGTGACCGTTGGTCTGAATGAAATGGTAAAGGTCTGGGACGCGTTGACGTTTATCGATTGCGGCGGGTTCAGGCCTGTCAGTGAAAACTGACCCAAATCGTTGTCGACGAACTGCGCGGCTTCGAGCTCCAGGGGGACTTTCCCCTTGTTTCTGATGGTGAATGTCTGTTCAGTGCTTGAACCGATCAGATTAGCGCCAAAATCATGAGTCGCGGGTGTGACCTCGATTTCCGGAGCATTGACCGTGAAGTGTCCGTTGATGGTGTTGAAAGGTGGATCTGAGAGGTTGTTGAACGCAAAGGCATCGAAGGTTAAATCTGTAGCATCTCCCGGGTCACCTATTACATTGAATACCAGGTTGATCAAAGGGCCGGCGCCTACCAGTGGCGTACTGTCTATATCCTTCACTCGGATTCTTCCAGGTCTGATCGTGACACTATCCGGGATACCAAATTGCGCCGCTATCGTATTCTCGACATCGACGCCGGTCGCCTCCAGCACAGTGCTGTCATATATTACTATAGCCGTATAACTCAAAACATCTCTGTTAGTGAGATCGGAAACCGTAATGGGAATGGCAACAGAGGACCCAGCGTCAGCGGTGGCGTCTGGCGATAGTGCAACCTGTATTTGAGCATTGGCTGAGAAAGCGAGAATAGCCACAAAGGTGACGATTAGCAGGAGTCGCCTGACTCCGTAGGTAGGCGTTGTTGCGGCCGAGAGTTCTTTCTTATGGCCGAGATAGGTTCCGGAATACACTGTTTGCTCTTATCCCTTGGCTGTCTTATCCGAATCCATTCAAACAGAGCGGAATGGGTGAAGCTAAGTGATCCCCTGGTTTTGGATCTGCTATGAGGTTTCCCGAAAACCAAACTGGAGAGGGACTGAATTCATGGACTCATCGCCGTTTTTTCTGAGTCCATTTCGTTATGTCGCCATTGTAGTCTTAACAATAGAGATACTGTATGGCTTGCCCCAAGGTAATTCGCAGGTACTCGGTCGCTGTACAAACCTGAGCAAAATCCCGCTAGCTATTCTTGGGTCAGACACTTGGATACAAAGTTTGTGCCAACAACAACTGCTTCGGCTGATTGACGCTCGACCTATGAACTGCAAATGTTCAGGCACGACGCGCCAGTCACTAACTTTTGTGTTTACAATTAATTACTTATGTGGTTCCGCAGCCATGTCTTTATTACAGCACACGATTACCCAAGCGATAAAATGTTCGAAAGGATGGAGAAAATGGCTGGTTTCCGTCCAGCTGTGGCCGAATTTATCCAATATGTTCAACCATGTCAAGGGAAATGTGTAACTTTAGGATGACTATTTTGGCACGACCACGACACCATCCAGCTCGTCACGGACCGCCTTAGCCAGGTGAACATAGGAAATCGGCTTTGAGATGAACTTTCCCGCTCCGAGATTAATGGCCTCCTCAACTCTTTTTGTCATAGCGAATCCTGACAGGACAATCGCTTTTTGTTCCGGATGAAAATCGCGAATTTGCCTGAATGTTTCAGCCCCATCCATACCGTCCATGGCCATATCAAGAATAAGCAGATCTTGCGGGTTGTTGCGGACAAACTCAATGGCCTGTTCTCCACTGATCACGGAGTTAGCCTGATAACCCAGGCGCTTGAGCAGTTGTATAGTCACCTTTCTTTGCATGGGATCATCGTCCACAATCAGGATAGACTCATTGCCACCGATAACGGTTTCGTCGACTTCCTCAACTTCGGTCACCACATCGCGTGTTGCAGGGAAGTAGAGGGAAAAAGTCGTACCTTTACCGACGAAACTTTCAACCGTGATATAACCCTGGTGGTCTTCAACAACGCCATGCACGATACTCAGGCCAAGACCTGACCCCCTCATTCTGTCCATTGTTTTTGTCGTAAAAAACGGATCGAAGATCTTATCGATTACCTGTGAGCTCATACCGTTACCGGAATCGATGATGTCTATCCTGACATATTGCCCCGGCTCTACTTTTTCATAACCCGGCATCGGATTTTCCAGATACAGGTTTGTAGATCGGATCGTCAAAGTTCCTTTGAACTTCATGGCTTCCGCGGCGTTGGTGATGAGATTGTAGAAAACCCGCATGAGTTGGGCAGAACCGCCCTTGATCATCATGAGTTCTTCCGACAGCTCATTTCTGACTTCCACAGCGTGACTGAGGCGCTGCGACAGAATCACCTTTTCCACCAGCAGATTCAGGTCCATGGGCTCCATGTTGTAGTGCCCACGTCTGCCTAACGACAATAGCTGCTGATTTATCTCAGCAATCTTCTCTGCTGCGTTTTCCATCTCGTCGAGCATTTCGATGACAGGGTGATCTGCCGGGAGATCTTCTTTCACCAGTTTTGGATAGGCCGCAAGGGGCCCAAGCAAATTGTTAAAATCATGGGCGATTTGGCCGGCGATTTTTCCTGCCGACTCGAGTCTTCTCGCCCGCTCCAGGGCCTGCCGGAGTTTTTTACGTTCGGTCATGTCGCGACAAATGATTCTGATTGATTGCAGTTGCCCGTCCTCTCCCCTGAGAAGGGAGAACTCAATACTGACCCACAGTTCGTCGCCACTCTGAGTGATAAGGCGTGACTCGATATTTTTCGGAACCTCGCCCGCCACCCTGATTCGGCGGAGAGCGCTTTCGAGTCGTGACTGGTCATCCGGGGCCGCCAATTCCAGGAGGGACTTTCCGGCGATTGCTTCCAGTTTGTACCCGAGTTCTATGGTTCCGTTCTTGTTGATAGAAATAATAATCCCGTCCGGGTCCAGGATCATGTAGGTGTCCGGTGCGTGGTCAAACAGGTCTAATAGTTTTTCCTCACTTTGCCGGAGCGCTGCTTCAACCCGGGTCCTCTCATGCAGTTCCCGCCGCAACTTTTCGGCCTGCTTGCCCACCTCACTATGCGCATTTTGCAGAGCAGTATCTCGTTCCTGGATTTGGGTAAGCATATCGTTGAACCTCTCGGTCAGGAAGCCGATCTCGTCTTCACTCTGTTTGTTTGCGCGTACGGAAAAGTCCTGTTCATTAGACACGATTTCCACAGTCTGGGCCAGGTCGAGAATCGGGCGTGAGATGACTTTCTGCAACAAGGCGGTAAGAAAAAAGGCAGCAAGAATGGAGAGGGTCAACACAACTGCGATTATGACCAAATACTGAGTCAGGGCGGAGTTTAATTCCTTAAGATCCGACTGGATGTAAACTGTCCCTACTTTCTGGTCGTCGAGAATAATTTCATGAAATAGATCGAGTCGGTTACGTTTGAATTGAAACTTGCTCCCACCGAAATAGGATTCCGGTGCATGCCGAACCGCCTCTGTCCCGTATTCCGCGAACAAGGCTCCATCCGAGGTGTAAATACGGGCTGCCCTGATATGGTTTTGTGAACTCAAGGCCGAGAGGATCTCTTCTGCATCGGCAGAATTATCAAATGCAATTGCCGCCGCACTGTTGGTTCCGATTATTTGTGCAAGTACCGTAAGGTCCTCGCTCATTTCATCCCTGAACCTGCTAACATCGTTGATGATGATCGCCCCACTTGCCAGAATGAGCGTGATAACGCTGATGCTCATAATGATCAGTGTCAGCTTGCTTTTGATCGATGTAGATCGTCCTGGTCGCATCGTCATTTTCGTCCGTTGGTGTGGGTGCCTTTGAGGTTCTCCGCAAGCTTGAGTAGCCTGGAGCTAATGGTGAGCTGGGCCTTGTTGGCTGCTTCGAGGTCGATTTCAAATCTGACTTTATTGCGCTTGTTGACGAGGCGGATCACACCTCCTTTGGTTAGGAAGTCATTAGATTCTCCGACTGTAAGTGTGTTTTCTTTGGAGAGCTGGCCAAATATCCGGCGTAGTCTTCTGCTCTCGGAGTTGCTTATGTAGAGGATGTGACAGAAGTCGAGTTCCTGCAGGCGCTTGAACTCTTTGATGACGATTGTCCTGCCATCAATTCTACGGTCCTGTACGATCTTTTCCAGGACACCGCCAAAAGGGCTTTGGCCGAGAACACCGATGTAGATTTTACCCGAGTCCGTCCCCGCGATTTCTTCAGGCCAATCAACAAACTTAGCAAAGTTATAGAGAAAAGCTGCCTTTATCTCATACTCTGTGATGACCGAGGCGCCGCTCTGGGCAGATACAGCGGTACTGAGGGTAAGAATAAGTAGAAAGAAAATCCTTTTCATGCACACGAGCCGTAAATGGCCTGCTGCTTCCTTTCATCGATCCTTGTCGGACTAGAAGTTCCAGGTAACCTGGCTAAAAATGCTGCGTTGAACCTGGCTAGCAACTCTCCGGGTGACTGTCGATGCATTGTCGCTCGTCAAAGTCTGGCTACTTTCGAAATGTTCCGATTGGAGTAGGTTTTGTCCGACTAATGCCAGTTTCAGGGTGTTGGTTATGTTTAGAGCGATACGAAAATCTGCTGTGATGTAATCAGAGACATCCTGACTGGGCAGGGAGCCTACATAACGAAAGCGCAAATCGCTTTCGAGGTTCGTTGCCGGGTTGTATTTGACGGCTAATAATGCCTGATGCTCAGGACTCAGTCCTTCCGTACTCTTCAGTTGAAAAGTGTCGTCAATCAATCTCTGGTTTTCGAGATCGATCTGTAAGTAGGAGTAACTGGTGCTAAGTCCTATCCTTTGATTTATTTGCCAGTCGGCGCTGAGTTCAAAGCCAAAAGTCTTACCTTTTATATCATTAGTTGGCTTTACCGGCAAGGCACGAAATGCCGTATTGGGCAGGGTGGGTAGCTCAATTGGAATCGTAGTCAGTTGGGCCTGTAGATCTGTGTAGCGATTGTAAAAGAAAGTCATATCAAACATCGCCTGTGGAACGAGACGACGACGATACCCGATTTCCGTCGAAATCACATTTTCGGATCTGAAATCCTCATCACCTTGGAAGACGGTAAATGTTGTCGTCGGAAGGCCCTCAATGCTTTTCTGGATTATGCGCCCATCGTGTTCACCGCGGGAAGGCGTCCGTACAGCCCGGGAGACGGCGGCCCAGAGCGTTTGGTCCGTGTTCGGCGTCCATCTGATTCTGGCGCTTGGCTGCACCACGAAACCGGAAAGGTCGCTATGCTCAAATTTGGAGCCGACAGTGAGGGTCAGCGTGTAGGGGAGAAGCTCGATGGCATCTTGAGCGAAAGCGCTGAGCAAGGTAACATTGCGCCGCGCAGGGTTCAGGTAAAACGCAAAGGTGGAGTCGAAGCGGTCGCTGATCAAACGGTAGCCTGTTCCCCAGATTACCTCGTGGCGTTCGCCCACTGGAAAGCGGTGATTGAGATCGACGTCAAACGTGTTGATGCGTCCACTCACGACCGCTTCGTCAGTACTAACCCGGTCGAAATAGACTTGTAAATCGAGGGCCGAGGTGCTTGAAAAATCCCGGTGCAGCTTCGTCCGCAGGTGTCCACCACTCATTTTGTCGCGGTACGTGAATTCTTCAGGGAAAGGGCCGCTGTCCGAACGAACTGCGCGGTAGCCGCGATTGAACTCACCTCCGTATATTTCTCCCTGGACTGTAAGATGCGCGTTCGTAAGGTAGGAATCCACCCGGAATCCACCCCTTGCCATTTCCGAGTCATCGGAAGCATCCAGGCCGTTTTCGTCGATAAAGCTATCTTGCTTCAGATATTTTGCAAAAACCCTGTAGTAAGTTCTGATTCCGAACTTGCCGCCATGTCTGATGTGCGTAAACGCTCGTTGTTCAGTGCCGCCGCCGGCGGAGATCAACGTTCCTTGTGTGGCGCTCGCATCTTTGGAGACAATATTGATAATTCCATTTACTGCGTTGGAGCCCCAGAGCGTGGCGCCGGGACCGCGAATGACTTCGACCCGGGCAAGGTCTTCCATCATAAAATCCTGGGTTTCCCAAGACACGCCCGAAAAGAGCGGCGTGTAGACACTCCGCCCATCTGCCAGTACCAGGAGCTTGTTGGCAAACTGTCCGCTGATACCGCGTGCCATTCCGCTAAACCCGCGTGCGGTTACGGCCCAGCTATTGGCATTGTGCTGTGCCACCTGTAATCCCGGAATAAGTCTGAGGGCATCCGGCACCCTTGTTGCCCCACTTCGGACAATGTCATCATTTGAGAGTGAGTAAACTGCCGCAGGCGCCTCCATGAGAGACTCCCGTTTTTTGAACAGAGTAACAAACTCAACTTCAAGCAGTTTCTCTATCGGGATATCCAGCAGTATTTTCGAGGTAGGATTTTTGCCGTTTAATGGCACTACTGGCGTGGCGTGCAGGTGGCCGGCCAGGACAAAGAAAATCACTCCGAGTGCGAGAGGATACTTTTCGCGGTGCAACAATAGGTGTCTCAACTGATTACTGAGTTTTCGGGCTACGGCTATTCCTAGCCAATGTCGCCTATGGCGATTTATCATTTGGTCCCTCCCCATGGGCCTCTAATCCGATCTTGACTTGGATAGTTTCCTCCATCCTGAGTCTATCGTTAACCTATGTTTTGAAATCGTTTATAGGAATCGTCCTTGACCTGGGGAAGCTTATCATTTGTCGCAATTGCAGGGTCAAAAACCACTGGGCTAGCCACATGTGTGGCCAGGTTTGAATTATTAAGGGGTTGAATCAACCCCGGTCTCAGGAGTTGTTTGGCGAGTTGCCGAATCTAGGAATACGGTCAAACCGTTACTCAAGTAGCATAAATATATGAAAGTAGCCTAGGATACGCAAGTAGAAAATAGGTCATTTTCGCAGTTTTTGACAGATTTATCAAATTATTTTTTGCGGCAACCAATAATGTTGGGTAGAAACGCAATATTGTGTCTTTTTTCGCTGTGTATTTTCATATATCGTGTAGGAATGTAACGGTTAAGCGTGCCTGGCCGGCCGCCAATTAAGTTCTTGCAAAAGTACTATCGCTTTAATAAATTGCGCGCTGCCTGCCTAGGCAGGACAAGTCAGAAAACACGTCATAATTTGGGTTTATTCAAATAGGGCCAATTGTCCACGCGCCGCTACACTTTTTTGCTTTTGTTTTGTAGTCTCTTCCCCGGGTCGTTGCCGGGAAAGACGGTTGCTACCGATTCCGTTACGGTTACTCTCACGGAGTTGGAAGACAACGTTACCGGCGTCGCCGGCAGTATACTGATCAAGTGCCCCGCGGAAGATATTTGGCGTGTGCTGACTGATTATAATAATTTCAGCAGGTTTGTTCCACGAATTCTGCACAGCAAACTGGTCAGGGATGGCGGTGCAAGTAAAATGATCGAACAAATCGGCCAAACCGGCATTTCCTTCATTCGGGTGCGGGCGCGGGTTACGCTGGAGGTAGAGGAAGAGTATTTAGAACGAATTTCCTTTTCAGCAGTCGGCGGAGATTTTAAGGTTTATGCCGGATCATGGTTCATTCAGGATAAACCCGGCGTCGAGGGAACGATGCTGCACTACCAGGCCAGAATCAAACCTCGCTTTCCGACCCCGCCGGCATTAGTCCGCCATGTTCAGAAGAACGACCTGCCGCAGGTTCTGAGCGCCATCAGACAGCGTGTCCGGAAAATCAAGCAGGAGAAGTCCTAATCAACCCCAGCAACGCGGCGCTGAGACGATTGTGTTAGCCTGAGCAAACGATAGTGCTGCGATTTGCAGAAATCAGTTTTCAAGAAGGATGGAGCAAATAATGAAGAGTGCCGTTACCTTTCTGATTGTCGCAACTGCCGCGATTTTTATTTTCAGTTGTGGCGGGGAGGGAAAAATGGGAGAAAGTATTTCTGAAAAAAAGGAGCCTTCCATGCAGCCTGAAACGCAAGGGTCTGCCAGGCCACTGGCGCAAGTGTTGCCGCAAGACCGTCTGAATTACTACAGCACGGAACCCCCTACTGTCATCGATGATACGCGCAAATACTCTGCAACCATTCGTACTTCGAAGGGCGATATACAGGTCGCGCTCGATGCCCTGTATGCGCCTCTGCACGTAAACAATTTTGTCTTTCTTGCCCGCCAGGGTTTTTTTGACGGACTGCTTTTCCACCGCTATGAGCCTGGTTTTGTCATTCAGGGTGGAGATCCCGCGGGACAGGGAACCGGCGGACCGGGTTACCTGATTCCGGCAGAAATCGGTTTGCCACACGTGGAGGGGGCGCTGGCCATGGCGCGCAGAGGCGGCCCGAGCAATCCGGAGTTGAAATCGAGCGGTAGCCAGTTTTATATTACCCTGGCTCCAACGCATTCGCTGGACAGTGGTTACTCGGTTTTTGGGAAAGTAATCACGGGATTCGACGTTGTGCTGCAGATTCGGCAGGGTGACTTGATTTTGAGCATAGACGTCACAGAAAGCTAACCAACCAGGCATATCAGTCGCAATGCGAATCGGAATTATCGGCCTGGACCAATCAGGCAAGACCACCTTATTTCAAGCGCTCACACATGCGTCAGCCATTGACGAGAGCGCCGGACGGGGTAAGCAGGGAGCCAACTTGAGCATCGTGAAGGTGCCCGATACCAGACTCGATCGTTTGCACGAGTTGTTCTCCACAGCAAAGAAGGTGCAAGCCACCATTGAATATGTCGATATCGGCGGGCTGTCGAAAGGGTCTACGCAGCGCCAGGGTTTTCAGGAGCAGTTTCTGGCGAACGTGCGCAGCGTCGATGCCGTGGTTTGCGTGCTCCGCAAATTTGAAGAGGATTTGGTGCCTCATCCCGAAGGCAGCATCGATGTAAGCCGGGATCTTACTATTATAGAGGAAGAGTTTCTTCTTTCCGACCTGGCGATTCTGGAAAACCGGATTTCCAAACTGGAGAAGGATGTTAAGAAACTCAAGGACGAAGGCATCAAACGTGAGCTGGCAGCACTGCAGAAATGTTCGCAAGCACTCGAGGCGGAGACGCCCCTGCGGGCGCTGGAGTACAGTGAAGAAGAAGCTAGGCTGCTGCGCGGTTTTCAGTTTTTGACCAACAAGCCGATATTGATTGTCCTGAACGTCGGCGAAGACGAGATCAGCCAGGAGAGCCAGTTGGCGACCGAATACGCTTCTCTGGCGTCCGGTGCCAACCGTGTGGTTTTATCCCTGTCGGCCAAACTGGAGAGTGAAATTGCGCAACTGCCGGATGACGAGCGCGAGATCTTTCAGGAGGAGTTAGGGATAAAGGAGCCGGCGCTTAACAAGATGATCCGGCACAGCTACGATTTGTTGGGCTTGATTCCGTTCTTTACCGCAGGTGAAAAAGAGGTTCGCGCCTGGACCATCAGAAAACAGACGCGGGCGCAAAACGCCGCCGGCGAGATTCACTCTGACCTGGAGCGCGGCTTCATTCGCGCGGAGGTCGTGCAGTTCGAGCAACTGAGCGAATTGACCTCCTTTGCAAAGTGCAAGGAGAAGGGTGTCTTGCGATTGGAAGGCAAGGATTACATCGTACAGGATGGCGATGTCATTACCTTTCGGTTCAATGTTTAGATGGAGCTTAATGTCGTTTGAAGATTAAGGCGTTCATCGGGATTGTCATCAGTTTTGTCTTCGTTTACCTGGCTTTCAAGGATGTAAGTTTCCAGGAGATGGGGACGGCGCTGGCGACTGCAAACTACCTCTGGCTGATTCCCGCAATCCTGGCCATGCTGGTCAGCCACATGATCCGCGCCGTTCGCTGGCAGGCGATAATGGAGCCGATCCAGCGCTGTTCTGTTCGTCCTCTGTTCTCTGCTTTAATGATAGGGTACGCGGCCAACAACCTGCTGCCTTTGAGGCTCGGCGAGTTTCTGCGGGCCTATGCGGTCGGTAAGTCCCAGGGAGTGTCGAAAACTTCAGCTTTTGCAACGGTCATCGTCGAGCGCTTGCTTGATTTGATGTCTCTTCTACTTTTGTTGTCCGCCACCGTTTTCTTCTTCCCGCTGCCTGAGAACATAAAGAACTGGGGCTATCTTTTTTCAGGGATAACTCTGGCTTCCGTGGCTTTCGTTCTATTTGTGATGGAAAAAACGGAAGCTACCATCAGGATTCTGGGCAAATTGCTGCCACAGCGACTTTTTAACATCGTCGAAAGACTAATGAAATCGTTTTTGCAGGGATTTGTCGTCTTCCGGCGGTCGGAACATTACCTCTTGATATTTCTGACCTCCATTGCGATTTGGTTCCTGTACGCGCTGGTGGTCTATTTTGCTTTCTTCTCTTTTGACTTTGACACAACCTATGGCGTCGGGTTCTATGCGAGTCTGGTGGTGTTGATCATTATCAGCGTCGGTATCACCATTCCAGCGTCTCCCGGGTTTGTCGGAACCTACCATTGGTTTTGCATGCTGAGTCTGGCCCTGTTCGGAGTTCCCGAGAGCGAAGCTCTGGGCTTTGCCATCGTCAGCCATGCAATCAATATCCTGCCGTTCACCGCTATCGGTTTGGTTTACTTCTGGAAGGAAAACCTGCGTCTTGCGGATGCTGTCTCCCAAAAAGCAGATGGTGGGGATGGCGCGGCCCCGACCTCTGTGGGCGTATAGCTTGCCGCGGGCGGCTCATGGCGATTTTGCTGCTCTTCTTTGACGGTATAGGGATTGGCTCGGACGACGAAGACGTCAATCCATTTGCCCGTTTCCCGGCACAGTATTTTTCCGCATTCCGAGATGGCGATCCACCGCTACTGCCGTTCGACGGCCGAATGACCCCTGTCGACCCACGCATGGATATGCCTGGCCTGCCCCAGAGTGCGACCGGGCAAACGGCGCTTCTTACAGGAACAAACGCAGCCAAAGTCCTGGGGCGCCACCATCCCGGATTCCCGACGGTTTCTTTACGCAAGGTGTTGGCGGCCGAGAGCATTTTTCTCAAACTGCAGAAGATGGGAAAAACCGGGACGTTCGCAAATGCGTTCACCCTGGAGTACTTTGAGCGTTCCCCGCGCAGCATTTCAGCCACGACCTGGTCGCTCAGGGCTTCCGACTTTCCCTTTCGCTTTATCGATCCGGACTTGATGCAAGGCATGGCCGTGACTCATGACCTGTGTAATGAACTTTGCCTTACGCTAGGATACGACGTGCCGTTGTGCACGCCGGAGCAGAGCGCGGAGACCCTGGCCCGGATTATCGCAACAGTCGATTTTTGCCTGTTTGAATATTTCCTGACTGACCGCATCGGGCATATTCAGGATTTCGTTCAAGCAAAGAGGGAGATCGAAAAATTGGAGAGATTTCTAAACCGACTTCTGTCCGTGCTTAACCTGGGTCAGGACACCGTGCTGCTGACCAGTGACCACGGCAATTTTGAGGATTTGGCCACGCCCGCTCACACGCGCAATTTTGTACCCTGCCTGGCCTGGGGCAAATGGCAGGAGAGATTGTTGAGCCAGGTTGAACGAATCGAAAACGTGGCCGGCGCCATTCTGCACTGCCTGTCGCATTCGCCCGAGTCCCCTTGAGGCAGCTCTGAACAGAGAAAAGGAACCAGGCTTTTCGGGAATGCGTTCAATCAACTTTATATCCAAAATGAATGGCAATTGCGACCAACTGGAATTTAGAATGAAACTGAACCTGCTCAACTTGTTGAACACCCTCGTGCTGTTTTCCCTTCTCGCGACAAACCTCTATGCGCAAAACGGCCAGGCTGGCGCGGACGAGTCTATCTTGCCAAACTCCGCCATTCCGGAAGGTGTGAAGTTCGCCAAGAGCAAGAAATTCGACAAAGCTCGTGAGCAGTTTGCCGGGGCCCTTGCATTCTGGCAACACTACCCGCTTGCCGCATTGTATTTACAGGTTCTCACAGATCTCGACAATGGCGTCATAAAAAAGAAAGAGGCCTCAGAAATGTTCAAGGCGGTTTTGGAGGGACAAAAAGGCGCCTATGACAAAGCCGTCAAGCGGTTCAGAAAGCTGGGCAAGAAAAAGCAGGACTATTTTCCGATCCTGTTAATGCAGGCAGATGCGGAGCTAAACCTGGACAATGAAGAGGCGGCCCAGGTGCTTTTCGACGACGCGACCACAATGACGACGCAATCTGTTTTGCCCTTGCTGTTGCGCGGGCGTTTTTACACCACAAACAACGAGGGCGAGCTTGCGATCGCGGATTTTTCCAAAGCCCTGCAAATTGAGCCCACATCTGCTATTTGTCTGTTCGAGCGTGGTTTCGCCTACGCGCTTGCAAAGGACTACGATGCCGCCATCAACGATTTTACGGCGGTTGCACCGCTGCACCCTGATTGGGGCAAAAGCTCGGTGGTGACGGAAGTCTACTTCAACCGCGGCGTTGCGTTAAGTGAAAAAAAGAAGCATCGTGCGGCGATCAGGGATTTCGATAGAGCGATCAGGATCAAGCCTGATTATCTGGACTCCTATTTGAATCGGGGCATCGCCTATCGCAACATAAAGAGGTCCACCCAGGCGATGCAGGATTTTAACCACTGCATTTCGCAAAACCCGCAGTTTCTGGAAGCCTACTATCAACGGGCGCTCATTCATTTTGCGCGCAAGAAATACAGCAAGGCTGCGGTGGATTTGCGCAAAGCTATGGAGTTGGATCCCGGCAACCGCAAGGCCGCTTTCAAGCTTGCCGAGAGTTACTATAAGCTTGGCAACTACAGGAAGGCCTTGACACATTTTAATAATGTCATTAAACTGGACAAGAACTACTACTGGGCCTACTACTGGAAAGGCTTTTCAGCACAATACTCAAAGAAGCCGAAAGTCGCTTTGGTAGCCTTTCAGAGTTTCCTCAGCCGCGCACCGAAGCGGTTCTACAAGCAGATTTCTCATGCAGAAGTTGCGATCCAGAAGCTAAAGACACAAGTTCGCTAGTGTGTTGACTTTTTATTAGATTAACCCCGACAGGGTTGGCAAATGAAGTTACGAATTGTCACACTAGCAGTACTCAACCTGCTTCAGGGGTGTGAGCATTCGGGATAATTTCATGGCAAAGATCACTCGCTATCAACTTTACACGCGCCAGGACCTTGAGCAGACTGAGGCCGCCGCCCTCGCACCGTACGCCACCCCCAGCCAGGGCAGTCACGGCACGCGCCGGATAGACGAGTCCGAACATGCGTACCGCACGGCCTTTCAGCGCGACCGGGACCGCATTATTCATTCCCGGGCGTTCAGGCGTCTGAAGCACAAGCGCCAGGTGTTTCTCACCTCCGAAAGCGACCACTACCGTACCAGAATCACCCACACACTGGAAGTTGCGCAACTCTCCCGCACCATGGCGCGCGCCCTCGGCCTCAACGAAGATCTGGCTGAAGCAATCGCACTTGGGCACGACTTGGGGCACACGCCGTTCGGTCACCTGGGGGAAGTTGTTCTCAATGAGATTATGACCGGTCAACGCCTTTTTGCAGGCAGGAGTGCAGCCGTAAACTTCGGTGGCTTCAAGCACAATTACCAGAGTGTGAGAATCGTCGATGACCTGGAGCGCAAGTACGGATTCCCCGGCCTTAATCTAACCGCGCAAGTCCGGGAGGGAATCCTCAAACACACGCGGCTCAGGCGTGGCAGTTTTGCATATCCGGATTTTCATTACGACGGCCTCAGGTTTGAACAGGACATGTCCGCGACTCTGGAAGGCCAGGTAGTTGCCATCAGCGACGAGATCGCGCAACGCACACACGACCTGGAAGATGGGATCCGGGCCGGACTTACCAACCTCAAGCAAGCTGCGGAAGTGACCCTGATAAGGCAGATCGTTGACGAGCTTGCCATCGATGTGAACGAGGCAGCAGATAACCAGATCCATGAAAACCTGGTCATGCGGGAGCTTATCAATCGTCTGGTAGAGGACGTTATTACAACGACCCTGGGCCGGGTATCTTCGTTTATGGACGGCAACGGTATGACAAATCAATTCAGCGAGGAACTGGTTTCCTTCAGTGCGGAACTCGATCCTCTGCAGAACGAATTGAATAAATTCATCTATCAAGAAATTATCCACTTTTCACGAGTAAAGTGGTCGGACGAGCTGGGGGGAAAGCTCCTGTTTCGCCTGTTTGAAGCTTACGTTCTTGACCGCACTCTCCTGCCCGAGCCGATTCTGACAAATGAGTTAGGATTGCAGCAAACCGATCCACCTGCGAGCCTTAGTGCTGACGAGCAATCACAAGCGGTTTTCTTCCGGGTGGTTTGCGATTATGTCGCCGGTATGACCGATGCTTTTGCCGTCCGGGAAGCGAAGCGACTCGCAAAGCTGGGGCGCTTGAAAATCAAAGATTTAAAGATCGAGGATGCGCTCGGTAGTTAGCTTGGATAATTCATAGATAGCAGGTTAGTGACTGGCAAAGGTGTGCAACTCACGACTTTTTTCGTACCCAAGTTGAAAGTAGAACGACCCCGAATCCCGGCCATGCAAATCAAAATAGAAAACCTCTCCTTTTCATATAAATCCCCCTGGAGCGCACCGAAAGAAGTGCTTACAAATGTTAGTCTGACCATCGCTGCCGGCGAGATGCTGGCCCTGGTTGGCCCGTCAGGCTCTGGAAAAACCACTCTCATGCAACACCTGACCGGGTTGCTTAAACCGGATACCGGCCGGATTTGTGTCGACGGGCAGGACATTTGGCAAGGAAGTTCCCTCAATACACTCCGGCGTCGGATTGGGTTGGTTTTCCAATTTCCCGAAACCCAGCTTTTCGGGGAAACGGTGTTGGAGGATGTTGTCTTCGGACCGAGAAATCTCGGTCTTGCCGAAGGTGAGGTGCGGGAGCGTGCCGAGCTGGCAATGCAACAAGTCGACCTGGATGTTGCGGAGGTGGGCGAACGCTCCCCGCTGCATCTGAGTGAAGGGGAGCGGCGGCGAGTCGCTTTGGCCGGCGTTTTGTCGATGCAGCCGGAGTGCCTGGCTCTCGATGAGCCGACGGCTGGTCTCGATGCCGCCGGCACCAGGATTGTTCTCGACGTTCTCAGACAGCAACATCGGCAGGGACGAACAATCATTCTCGTGTCGCACGATATCGCTTTGGTTTCAGCATTGCTGCATCGTATCGTCGTCCTGAACGATGGCCGCGTTCATTTTGACGGTAAAAAGGAGGATCTATTCAAAGACCAAGCGCATCTCGCTGCCGCGGGGATAGTGCCCCCGAAAGCGCGCAGAATTGCTTGCGCCCTGAAACGAATGGGGCTGGTGGCGACGGAGGAGCTGTACTCTTTTGCAGAAATCAAGAACCAACTGGACCGGCACCGGCCCATAGCAGAGTAGCGCGCCGCATTAATCCTAATAACTAACATTTCTCACTTCATGAATAGCATTTAATTGATAGATTTTACAGAAGTTAAGCAATTCCCCTCTGCCGGGAGGGGACAGATTCAAACTCGTGGAGAGTTTGAATCAGGGGTGGGTGCGTGACCAGCGGCAGGCGTACCCACTCCGGTTCAAAACGCTGAACGCGATTTGAACCTGCCCCTCCGTGCGCGTTGCGCGTTTGGAGGGGACTTAGATACCAAAAACAGTTTCCTCAGAAGGAGGAAACCAAGTGAGAAATGTCAGTGAATAATTCCTGCATCTGCGTACTAAGCACAAGTCAAACAACCCCAGTCATTCAGGAGGAATCCTCCTGGTGCAGGTGCGGTAAGCGCCCAAGGCGCCCGGATTTCATTAAAAAAGATCCTGTCAGGATAACAAGAAAGGCGTTTATGGTTCGTGCAGGCTATTAGTAAAGAAAGTCATGCCATGACTTGACTTAAAACAGTCCACTGGCCGAAAAAGCGCCAAATATTTAGGTCATTGATTGCGTTTTGTTAATATCTGGCTTCCTCTGTTTCTTTTCTTCCTATAAGTCCGACAATGAGATTTCCAGTTAGTTGCTTGCGTAATAGCCCGGTTTAACCAGGAATTTGCCCCGATTGTCCTCTCACCGAGGCAGAGCCAGGTAAGCTGACTGGTTGCTGGCATGGAGATTGCTGATATCGGGGAATATTTCCATAGAGTTTAAGGCAAGCAACCAGGTAGTCCACCTCTCTGCTCTATAGAAACTACGTAGAACCTCAACTTTAATTTCAAAAAGAAAGCCAGGCGGTAATTTATTCTATGTCAGTAGGGGTGATAAGCAAAAACGGAAATCGCAAAGGTGGCAACTGCAGCAGTATGGAAATCATGGAAGAAATCAAGAAACTCTCTGCCAATGGCAAGAGTAACGGCAAGACCAACGGAAACCGATGGGGCCAGGAATTCGGATTCGATTTTCACTATCCGCTTGTCAGCAAGAATCCCGAGATCGGTGAGATCTACAGGCTCATCAAAAAAGTGGCCAACAGTAAGGCTACAATCCTCATTCATGGCGAAACCGGCACGGGCAAGGAGTTGCTGGCCAGTCTGGTGCAGTTTATCAGCGATCGTGCTCACCGGCCATTTGTGAAAGTGAATTGTGCGGCCTTGCCTGAGAACCTGCTGGAGAGTGAGTTGTTTGGGCATGAAAAAGGCGCCTTCACCGGCGCGTATCAAACCCGTACCGGAAAATTTGAGCAGGCGGATGGCGGCACCTTGTTTCTGGATGAAATCGGTGACATGCATCTGACCACGCAAGCCAAGATCCTGCGCGTTCTGCAGGAGCAGACGTTTAGCCGGATCGGCGGCAACCGGACGGTAAACGTGGACGTCAGGGTTATCGCCGCCACCAACAAGGACCTTCTGGCGGAAATCGAAAAAGGGGAGTTCCGGGCCGACCTTTATTATCGCCTCAATGTCGTCAGCGTCGAGATTCCGCCACTGCGTCAGCGCAAAGAGGACATATTGGTGATTGCAGAGTACTTCCTGAAAAAGTACTCGCAGGAGATAAGGAAGGACGTCAAGGGGTTCAGCCAGGAGACCAGGGCGCTCATGCAGAACCACTCATGGCCAGGCAATATCCGCGAGTTGAAGAATCTCGTCGAACGTGCTGTGTTGGTAGCAGACGAGGGCGCAGAAATTACGGCTGAGGATCTTGCAATGCCGGGCGAAGATTATTTTGCTGCCGGCGGCCGCGATCGCCGCAAAACCGGTGACCGCGACCTGATCGGTTTTGAAACGCTTAATCTGATCGACATCGAAAAGGAAGCGATCCTCAAAGCGCTACAGACAAGCAACTGGGTGCAAAAGGAAGCATCCCGGCTTCTTGGAATCTCTGCACGTGCTCTTAATTATAAAATCAACCAGCACCGGATCACGCATCCGACCTGGAAAAGAAACCACTAAGCAGCATGGTCCTCCGCATTCGGGTAAGTTAAGGATGAATTCCAACAACAGGGCATGGAAGCCCGTTTTTTTCCTCATGAATGCCACCAGCAATTACCTCCGTGAATTTCAGAATTGTTGTTTGCCCGTGTCCGGTCGCGGTGATTGTAGAAGACGATGCGTCGATGCTACTGTTTTTAAAAATGTTACGGTTGACACTGTTTTTCGGTACGCGGTTTGCTTGATGTGCCCACAGTCAAACATCGAGGCATGAAATAAAAATGAACGTCGGCAAGCGCCCTTTCTTTTTCTCACTCAATTTCGCTCTTCTTCTGATGGGCTTCAGCCATCAGAGTCTGGCCGAAAGTCTGACCGTAATTTGGGAAGCCAACAGCGAGGCTGATCTCGCGGGCTACAATATTTACGTGGGCGAGTCCACTCGGGCTTACTCCGATGTTGTCAACGTAGGGCCGGCGACGCAGTTTACCTGGCGCAACCTGGCCGCGGGCAAAACCTACTACTTCGCCGTGACCGCATATGACTTCTCGGGCAACGAAAGCAATTTCTCAGCCGAAGTAAAAATAACATCACCGGCCTCGGGTAACCTGGTCGAGTTTCTGGATATTTTAGTTCTGGGTCGAACGCAGGTGGATGCGATTTTTTCCGAGCCGCTGCAGCTTGCTTCGGCTCGGGATTTTCGCAATTACGCCATAAACCCTGACATCGCCGTGATCGGTGCGTTGCCTGGCTCTGACCCGTCGACTGTGCATTTGGTTACTTCGGCCCATCGACCCGACACAGACTATGTGCTTGCGGTCACCAACCTGGAAAATGCCTCGGGCGACAAAGTCAGGACCGGCTCGGCGAAAAGTTACCGCATGCCGGCCATCGATACGGACAACGTGCCACCGGCAACCAAAGCCGTTGTGCTGCAAAGTCCGACCATCGTGAAAATCACGTTCAGTGAGAATCTCAGCAAGTCACAGGCTGAGGATTTGAACAACTTCAGGATCGAGCCGGATGTTACCATTCTACGCGCGAAGCGGACCAGGAATCACAGCGTCGTGAAACTAACTACAGCACCGCACAATGATCAACAACAATACCGGTTGACCATGGCAAACATCGAAGATCTCGCCGCTAATCGATTGCCGGAGAGCAAGATTGATTACGTAGCTGATTTCAATGCAGAAGACAGGACGCCCCCATCGCTGATTTCGGTCGGGGTCAACGGTCGCACCCAGATCGATGTCAATTTCAGTGAACCGCTCGACCAGGTTGGCGCGGAAGACATTGGCAATTACTCGATCAATCCTCCGGTCACAGTGGTGGGCGCGATTCTTTCAACCAATCTGAGCACGGTCCATCTGATCACCGGCCAGCACGTGGAGAATCAGGAATATACTCTGTCGGTGCAGGACATTCCGGACCGCTCGGACAAAGGCAATGTAGTGCAGCCCGGCAGCCTGACCTACATGATCGGCCCGGATGCGGATTTTGGGCCGGGCAACGGAACGGCAAGTGGCCCGGATACTTTCACCTTGCTACCCAATTACCCGAATCCGTTCAACCCGGAAACGGAGATTCGTTTCTTTCTCGACCGGCAGCGAAAAATTCTGCTAAAAATTTACAATCCGCTTGGCCAGACGGTCAGGACCCTGGTCAAAGCCGAACTGGCCGGAGGGTTTCATGCAATGGCTTGGGATGGCCGCAACGATGATGAGATCTCGGTGCCAAGCGGCGTGTACATCTACAGCCTTGAAGTTGCTCGCGGATCCGGGCCCGCGGCCGACGCACTGGAAAGGCGGGTGCGCATGATGACACTTTTACGCTGATTTGTTTCTTCCTCCCTCGTAGACGGGCCGGGAAATGTGACAGGCGTTTCCCGGCCTTATTTTTTTTGAAACCGGCAAAATGTAAATGGCCGCCCGACGCTTTTGGCAGGCCAGATTAGTATTGACTGTGTAAAGGCCTTTTACTATCTTTTACAATTCGGTAAAGGAATACTCTTAAAGAATTCGGTTGTTTTCTTTCATGAACAGGATGTTGAGATGGGCCTGCGCCTTTGTTTTTCTTATCGCTTCTGCGCACCAGGCCTCCGGACAAATGAGCCGAAAGGCGCCCACGGACACGTCCCGGTTTGCCCCCCCTTATCAAGTACAATCCACTAATCCTTTTTCCGAAAGTTCACGGGTCCTGATAACCCAGGGCAGCGATGCATCCATGCAGCCGGCCGTGCAATCCGGTGTCAGCCTGGCTCCTTTTGGATTTGATTTGTTTACTCGCGAGCGCGGCGACGTCCTTGAGTTCAGTTCCGAGTCCATGGCATTGCCCGGCGAGTACACGCTTGGCCCCGGAGATCGCCTGGGGATCTATCTGCTCGGCAACGTCCAGCAGACCCTCGATGTGGTTGTCAATGTCGAAGGCAAGGTGTTTGTCCCCCCCGCAGGTGTCCTGTACGTTTGGGGCCTCGACCTGGCGGAAGTCGAGCGCAGCCTGGAAAATAAACTCTCGCAATACTACGATAATTTCCATCTGGATATCATGTTGCTGCAGCCCAAAAACGTCACGGTTTCGGTGGTGGGCGACGTTCGGCGTCCCGGCAGATATTTGCTTAGTGCTCTGAATACGGTACTGGATGCCATTATCGTCGCGGGCGGTCCGACTTCGAAGGGTTCCATCCGCGACATTCAGTTGATTCGGGATGAAAGTGTGTTTGCATCCGTCGATTTATACCAGTTCCTCATGAGTGGGGCCGGGACCGAAGACGTGTTTTTACAGGCTGGGGACAGGGTTTTTGTACCTGTGGCACACGATAAAGTCAGTATCCGCGGAGAAGTACACCGGCCCGCCATTTTTGAACTCAAGCCAGGCCAGCGGGAGCGTCTTTCGGATTTGATCGAACTGGCCGGCGGTTTCACGGACTTGGCCTTCGAATCCAAGATCGAGGTAACTCGCATGCGGGCTGATGGCGGAGCGGCCGTAGTGTACCCTGATTTTTCTGCAATCGCACAAGGCGACAGTGCGCTGGATCTTGTCCTTCGTAACCACGATGCGGTAACGGTCTACTCGAAAATTGAGCAACTGCACAAAAGGCAAGTGTCCATTTACGGCGAAATCAGGCGTCCCGGCACGTACGATCTGGCAGACAATATGCACTTGGAGGATCTGATTCTGAAGGCAGGCAATCTGACCCGAAAAGCATACACCCTGGAAGCTGAGGTCGCGAAAGTTGACCCGGGCCAGCCAACCAGGTTCCAGAAAGTCAGTTTGCAGGAACAGCTTGGCGGCAACGGCCACAGTAACCCGTTGCTCGAGGAAGATGATCAGGTTTTTATCCGCCAGATCCCGGAGTGGCAAGTTGGACTTTTGGTGCAGGTCGATGGC
Organism: Candidatus Zhuqueibacterota bacterium; assembly: GCA_029262055.1. Taxonomy (GTDB): domain Bacteria; phylum Zhuqueibacterota; class Zhuqueibacteria; order Oceanimicrobiales; family Oceanimicrobiaceae; genus JAJDAD01. The sequence goes on along the minus strand of JAJDAD010000011.1, from coordinate 61,305 downwards.
GAAGTCCTGTTTCCTGGTGCTTATCCCATCGAAAAAGACAAAACGTCCTTGAGTGAAATTCTGACAAAGGCAGGCGGGTTTACCGATGACGCATTCTTGCAGGAAGCGCGTCTGATTCGGGAAAGTTCACGTCTCCGGTTTGACAAGGAGTTTGAGCGATTGCAGGATATGGGACGCGAAGATATGACCGAACTGGAATACCAGTATCTTGTCATGCGTCAGAATTCCGCAGACGTAAAACAGATCGTTGTGAACTTCGGGCGGCTGATGCGAGAAGGCGACCGCAGTGAGGACGTCATACTGGAAGACGGCGATGTCATCGTAATTCCCAAAGCGCCCAGAATTGTCACCGTTACGGGTAGCGTCGCCAAACCTGGCGGCGTCACCTATCTGCCTGGCGCTAAGCTTGAGTACTATCTTGCCAGGTCGGGTGGCGCTTCCTGGGACGCCGAGCTGCGCAAGACCAAGGTGATTAAGGTGTCGGGGGAGGTGGTGGATGACGAAGATGTGGATTCCTTCGCAGCAGGCGACATCATATGGGTGCCACGCAAGTCAGACAGAAGGTTTTGGCCTGTCTTTCTGCAGACGGTGACGGTGGCCGCGCAACTCGCTTCGATCTACCTGATCATTGATAGGGCGAGTAATTAGGCGACTCAGGGAGCCGCGGACGTGCGGCTGTAATTCAAAGCCGCATGGTGTGCTGATCGGATGTTATCTTTATGAATAAACACTACCGAAAGGATAGATGAACAAGCCGGAACACAAACCCGATGACGAAATCAACTTGCTTGATTACCTCAGCGTAGTCATCGACCACAGGAGAATGATAGGCCGCAACACGCTTTTTGCCGGCCTGCTGGCTCTGCTCGTCAGTTTTGTTTTGCCCTCAACGTACACTGCGACCACTACGCTGCTGCCGCCTGACGAAGGGAAATCACAAAGTCTGACCAGTCTGCTGGCCAATAGCGATGCTTCATTCTTGAATCTCAGTGGCCTGGGAACCACGTCTTCGGAGATCTTTGTAGAGATCCTCAGCAGCCGGACTGTCGGCGAACTGGTTTTGAATACCACTTACGATTTTGCAGGCAAGCAGCAAAACCTCTTTCAGATATGGGACGAGGACGGCAGGCAGGATGCTCTGACCACGTTGCACAAAAAAGCATCGCTTTCCGCAAACGATCAGGGTGTCATCGAGATTTCGGTGGAGATGCGCGATCCGGACCTGGCGGCGCAAGTGGCACGGGCGTTTGTGGCTGCGCTGGACAAGGTGAATCAGGAAAAGAGCCTGTCGAAGGCGAAAAGTTCGCGCGTTTACATCGAGGAGCAACTGGCCCTGACCGAAGCAAACCTGGCGCGGGCATCGCAGCAGCTCGCGACCTTCCAGTCAGAATCTAAAGCGGTTAACCTGGAGGAGCAGACCAGGGTCGCGATTGAAAAGGCCGGTGAAATCAAGGGGACCATCATCGGCAGAGAGGTTGAGCTGGAAGTGGCCAAGCAAACCATGAAGGCCGACAACCCTGTCATCTTGCGCTTGCAGAAGGAACTATATGAGCTGCGCAAACAGTTTGAACACCTGCAATTTGGGAATTCCGTCCCGTTTGAGGAGCAGAGAGACTATTTTATTCCGTTTGCGAAAGTGCCGGAAGTTGGTCTGAAATTTGCAAGCTTGATACGCGAAGTCAAGGTGCAGGAGACCGTCTGGCAACTCCTCAATCAGCAGTACTACAGCGCAAAAATTCAGGAGGCGAGAGATACCCCGACCGTCCAGGTCCTGGATGTCGCCTTACCTCCCGAAAAACGCACTAGCCCGAAGCGGAAACTTCTGGTGCTGGTCGCTTTGTTTCTTGGATTTTCCTTCAGCGTTTTCGCGAGCTTTTTGATCGAGTATGCGAATAACGTCAGGGCAAATGAGGCGGATTTTGAGAAAATCCAGCATTTTGGCGGCGAGCTAAAGCGGGACTATCATGAATTCAGGGAGAGAATAGAAAAGTACTTTGCGAAACCTGGGAAGAAGTAGAGGCCTCAGTCGTCGGTCCGCATGGTCTTTTCCGGATCACCACTCACGTGTCGGCAAGTTAGCTATCCTCTTCACAACAAAACGCTTCAATTTTAACCGAAAGTCGTCGAGAATGTTTCAGTTTCGAACGATCTGTGGCGCGACTGTTCTATTATATTGCACATTTTGGGGGCCACTGGCCCTGGCGCAGTCCACCGATCTGCCGCTGCAGCACTGGGCCTATGATTTTATCGAACGCATGGAGGCCAGGGGATTGGTCCGTGGTGTACTCAACGGTGTGAAACCCTTCAGTCGCGATGAGGTTGTGCGTTACCTGGTCCAAGTGCAGGACAGGGTCAGGCAAGGCGCCAGGTTGAACCCGGTAGAGACGCGACAGCTTGCCTTTCTCCGGTTTGAGTTTAAAGAAGAGTTCATAAAGGCAACCGGCTCCAACGGTATTCACTACCGCACGCAAATCGAACAGCTCAAGCAGCACCCGGTCTTCGGTAAGGCTTTTCCAGGCTTTTTGTACAAAAACAACCGCAACCTGTTCAGTATAAAAAGTGCAGATTTTCAGGCATTTGTCGACCCGGTCTTTTCACAGCAATTGCTTTATGCCGGCACTGATTCGGTGCGCGGAACCGAGCGAGTTTTTGAGCGGTCGCATGGCTTCCGCGTGCGTGGTAACCTGGGTGAGCACATCGGTTTCTTTTTTGATTTCAGGGACACCAAAGAATGGGGCACACGCTCATACCCGGACCGGTTTGACATTTCCCTGCCGGGTCTTGGCTTTGTCAACGGCTACGGCACCCACATCTGGCACGATGAAACCAACGCCTACCTCGTCTTCAAACTTCCTTACTTGCAAGTCCAGTTGGGCAAGAACCAAAATTACTGGGGGCCGGGAGCAAACGGCGCTTTGGCGCTTTCCGACAACGCCACTTCTTTTGACCAAATAAAACTGCAGTCCAGGTTCTGGCGTCTGAAGTTCACCTGGCTTTGGGGATTCTTGCGTACTTTTCCCAGGATCGCGCAGCAGGACGGAAGGACAGCACCTAAAAGTCTGGTGGCCCATCGTATCGAGATCGACGTGGCCAGATGGCTCAATGTCGGCTTGCACGAGACTGTGATATTCGGCAATCGCCGCCTGGAGATCGCCTACCTGAACCCGATCAACTTCTATCGCTCCGCCGAGCATTTTTTGAGCGATGATGACAACGCGACCCTGGGTTTTGATTTCGAGTTTATGGCGATTCCCAATACCAAGCTTTATGGCGAGTTGTTCATCGATGATCTCTCTACAACCAAATTGGGCAGCAATTTTTTTGGCAACAAGACGGGGCTGCTGGCAGGCGGTTTGTGGGTCGATGCTCTTCGTGTCCCTAATCTCGATCTGAGGCTGGAGTATGCCCGCACCCGGCCGTTTCTGTATTCGCATCGTCGACAGATCAACCAGTTCACGCATTTCAACACCGGACTCGGCCACCGCATCGGCCCGAATTCCGATGAACTTTTTGCGGAAGCGGTCTATCGCTTTTCGAAGAGTCTGGTGGTAGCGGCAAATTTTACCAAATTTCGCCATGGCGACAATGAACCCAACAATAATGCCGGTGGAGAGATTAGTCAGCCGTTTGGTGAAGGCGCTTCCGTAAGTTCAAGATTCCTGGGCGGAGCGCTGGAAAAGAGAAGCCGGCTGGGCCTGGAAACGAGCTACGAAGTATTTAGAAATTTCTACCTCGGACTGTCCGGCAGTGTGGCGTTTTCAAAGAACATTGAACTCTCCGACGGCAGCCGGGCCGGGATAGATCGGAACGAGGTTTCTTTGAATTTTGGCATCAATCGTTGAGGTAGGGTAGAGTGAGCAACTGGCTATTCTGTTGAGAAATATCACGAGGGAATCGAACCATGAAAATTCCACAAGCTGATTTACGGGCGCAATACCACACGATCAAGGAGGAGGTCACGGCTGCTATTGCGGACGTGATCGAGAATACGCAGTTCGTGCGCGGGCCCAGGAGCAAGCAATTTGAGCAAGCATTTGCGAAGTACTGCGAAACCGGATTTGCCGTGGGCGTCGCAAACGGCACGGATGCTCTGATGCTGGCACTGCGCGCCGTCGGCATCAAGGCCGGCGACGAAGTAATCACATCTGCCTTTACGTTTACGGCCACCGGCGAAGCAGTGCACTGGGTGGGTGGCAAGAATGTCTTTGTCGACATCGACCCGGAGAACTATGCCATTGATGCGTCAAAAATCGAAGCGGCCATAACCGAGCGGACACGGGCGATCATTCCGGTACACCTTTACGGCCATCCGGCAGACATGGATGCCATCCTGGCCATTGCCAAAAAATACGATTTGAAAGTGATCGAGGATGCGGCCCAGGCTCATGGCGCACGCTACAAAGGGAAACGAGTCGGCTCATTCGGCAACGTGGCTAGTTTCAGTTTCTATCCGGGAAAGAACCTTGGCGCCTACGGTGACGCAGGTGGGATCGTGACCAACGATCCTAAAGTGGCAGACGCTGTGCGCATGCTGGGGGATCACGGCTCCGCGAAGAAATACGAAAATGATGTGATGGGATTCAACAGCCGGCTGGACGGGATTCAGGGTGCAGTCCTGGGCGTCAAGCTCAACCATCTGGACGAATGGAACCAACGCCGCCGGGAAATCACGACATTTTACAGCGACGCATTCAAAGATATCCCCGCCATTCAAACGCCGAAGGAATCATCCTGGGCTGAGAGTGTCTACCATTTGTATGTCATCCAGGTTGATCATCGCGACCAGGTCAAGCAAAAGCTAAATGAAGCCGGCATCGGTGCGGCGATTCACTACCCCAGGCCCCTGCATTTACAAAAGTGTTACGGTTTTATGGGTCTCGGAGCCGGGAGTTTTCCGGTTGCGGAGCGTGCCGGTGAGAGGGTCTTGAGTTTGCCGAATTATCCTGAGATGACAGAGGAGATGTTGGAATATGTGGTTGCGGCGGTGAAGAAGGTTTTGAGCGTTTGAGGCTAACTTACCTTGGTGAGCAGATGGAATGTCTGAAATCACGATGAGAGCACTTATTACAGGAATTACTGGACAGGACGGTTCATACCTCGCCGAATTTCTTATAGAAAAGGGGTATGAGGTACACGGTATTATCCGCCGAGCGAGCACATTTAACACAGCCAGAATTGACCATTTGTATCAGGACCCTCACCTCAAGAGTGTCAAGCTGTTCCTGCATTATGCTGATCTCGCTGACTCGGTGCAACTCGTGAAGCTGATATATGACATTAAGCCTGATGAGATCTACAACCTGGGAGCGCAAAGCCATGTGCGTGTGAGTTTTGACATCCCTGAGTATACGGGCAATGTGACAGGACTTGGGACAATTCGGATTCTTGAGGCGATCCGAGAGTCCGGACTCGAAACCAAGTTCTATCAAGCCTCCAGTAGTGAGATCTATGGAAAGGTTAAGGAAATACCGCAAACTGAAACGACGCCGTTTTACCCGAGAAGCCCTTATGGCTGCGCAAAAGTCTACTCATTTTGGACCACAGTCAATTACCGGGAGAGCTATGGCTTGTTTGCGGCAAACGGGATTCTTTTTAACCACGAATCGCCTCGCCGGGGCGAGACGTTCGTAACGCGCAAGATCACAAGAGCCGCCGTCCGGATTAAGCATGGGCTGGAACACAGACTATATCTGGGAAATCTGGATGCGAAGCGAGATTGGGGTTTTGCGAAGGAATATGTTGAGGCGATGTGGCTCATGCTGCAACACGACGAGCCCGATGATTTTGTCATTGCATCAGGCAAGACACATTCCGTTCGGGAGTTCTTGGACGAGGCGTTTGGCTATTTGGATTTGGATTGGAATGAGCATGTCCGAATCGATAAGCGGTATTTTCGCCCTGCCGAAGTCGACCTGCTGGTGGGCGACGCTTCTAAGGCCAAGCGCAAGCTCAATTGGCAACCTCATACGGGATTTAAACAATTGGTCAGGATCATGGTTGATGCTGATAGGAAGCTTCTTGAGGACCAGCTAAGTGGGAAGTACGTGCGATGAGCTTTTGGACAGACAAAAAGGTAGTCGTGACTGGCGGCACAGGATTTCTTGGAAGTTTCGTGGTGCGGCGGCTCAGGGAGTTCGGTGGCCGTGATGTTCGGGCTTTGGGTAGCATCGACTATGATCTGCGCCGTCGCGAGGGGGTTCAACGTCTTTTCGAATTGGAGCGGCCAGATATTGTGTTTCATCTTGCTGCATCCGTTGGTGGCATTGGCGCGAATCGCAATAATCCTGCCGTCTACTTCTATGACAACGCTATCATGGGGCTGCACTTGATTCACGAAGCCCACCTCCGTGGCTTGACGAAATTCATTTGCGTAGGTACGATTTGTTCATACCCCAGGATTGTTCCGGTGCCATTCCGGGAGGACGACTTGTGGAATGGATATCCTGAGGAAACCAATGCACCTTATGGGTTGGCCAAAAAGATGCTGCTCGTGCAGTTGCAAGCCTATCGTCGGCAGTATGGCTTGAACGGCATCTATCTTCTACCCGTCAACCTGTACGGTCCGGGAGACAACTTTGACCCAGAATCATCCCACGTTATCCCTGCTATCATAAAGAAATGCATCGACGCAAAAGAAAATCGCGATGATAAGATAGTTGTTTGGGGGTCAGGCGAAGCCACAAGAGAGTTTTTGTATGTGGAAGATGCTGCTGCCGCCCTTGTCGCCGCGGGTGAGAAGTACAGCGGAACGGCGCCCATAAATATTGGAACGGGTCACGAAATCAAGATCAAAGACCTTGTTGCCATGATTTGTAAGTTGACGGGCTATATGGGTAACGTGACTTGGGACCGCGACAAACCGGACGGGCAACCTCGCCGTTCACTAGATGTGAGCAGGGCTAGCCAGAAGATAGGCTTCGAAGCTACAACAGGACTTGAAGCTGGGTTACGAAAAACCATAGACTGGTTTAAGGTGAATCGTGCTCCGGTGGATTAGATGGACGGTCCTTGCGCAAGGACTTGGCTACTCATCACACTTGCTGGCGATGCTTCTCTTGGCCAGGCTGTTGGGACCCGTTGGCCAAGGTAAACTGGCCGCGTTCCAGGCTGGCGGTCAAATATGCTCTACATTGATTTGGTTTGGGATACCGGGAAGCGTGGTTTACTTTGTCGGCAGAAATAGAAATAGCGTCAGAAGCGTGCTGCACACCTCCGCATTTTGGCTAGTAATAAGCTATTTTCTGTTTGCCGCCGTGCTCTTTGGTCTGCCGATCGAAGAACTTGCTGCCCAAGCCGCTGCCATCCAGCCATACATGTTTCTGTTTGCGTTATTCGTGCTGGTGCTCGCAATTTTTGTGCTGCTGCAATCGACTGCACTGGGATTGCAGGATTATTTCACCTACAACATGATGACCCTAATCCCTGCTTTGGCTTTGTTGGGCCTGGCGCTATACCAACCCGATACCACGGCACCGGATGCATTGGTCAACTTAGTCATGAGTGGCTATGTTATAGCCCATCTTTTCGGTGTCGTGCTCTCCGGGGCAAAGATTCGCTCCACTTATATTGGCTCTGTCGAATCGAAGGTCAGGCTTCTATCACAATTGTGGGTTGGGTGGCGCGCGTTTCTTTCGTCACTGGCGGGCCTACTTCTTTTTCGGGTCGATCTTTTTCTTGTCGGTTTCTTTTTGGGCCTTGAAGAACTCGGAGTCTACTCAATTGGCTTGTTTGCGGCTGAGCTTGTCACCAAAATTCCCCATTGGTCAGCATCCATCTTAACACCTGTTGTTGCGAGCGGTGATACAGAGAGTGTAAAAAAGACGTTGTACCTCTTTTTTTCAAGCCTACTGTTCGCCATGCTGGCAGCCGTGATCTTGCTCTCGGTCTTGTTGCTGTTCCCAGGGCTACTTGGGGCCATCACAGGAGCTGAGTTTCAAGGTTCTCAGGTTTGCCTGCTATTATTGTTGCCTCGAGTCGTGATGCAGAGTGGTGTTTCGGTCTTGGCTTCAAACTTGGCCGGTAAGGGATATCCATGGTACCATCCCGGTGGAAACATACTGGCGCTGCTCTGTTTGCTGGTGTTGGATTTGTTGCTCATTCCACATTTCGGCATATCCGGAGCGGCGGCAGCCAATTCACTATCCTATGTGGCCTGTTTTGCGGTTGAGTGGCTTGGTTTCTCACGCATCAACAATGTCAACATATCTAAGTTCGCAGACTCGTTTAGGCAATACGTTTTTGAAGGAAAGCGGGCTTTGTTGTCATTCTACAACTCTCGATTTCAATCGTGCTATGGACGCTAGCGAACGAACCTTCATCGAGTATTCCGTGCCACGGGATGATTTTCAGAGTCAGCTCGACAAATATCACAATTATGACCAAGACTGGTGCGTCTGGAGACATTTTCATCGCCGGCGGATCGATGCGGTCAGAAGGCTCCTCACCAAGTATTTGACAATCGATCTTGACAAGTGCGTTGCTCTTGACCTCGGCTGTGGCAAAGGCCCCATTTCTGTTCTGCTGAGTGCACTTGGGGTGCGTCAGGTATATGGCGTGGATTCCGACGTTAGGGAACTGATTCTTGCGGAAGAGTGGGTTGCAAAAAACGGTAGAAGGAATGTTGAATTTTGTAACGAACCAATAGAATCCCTGCGGCTGCCTGATGATCACTTTGATCTGATCATCTGCTCAGAGGTTCTGGAACATCTTGCCGCGATAGGCCCCGCGCTTGATACTATCGAATCCAAGTTGAAAAGCGGAGGGCTGGTCGTAATCAGCATGCCGAACGTCTTGAGCGGTTATTACTTTGGGCTCCTGCTTGGATTCCTTTTCAGGCGCATGGTTTTGCGAAATGTACCGTATCCCACGGAGTTGGTCAAGCATTTTCGGCACACCTATTGGTCGATATACAAACTGCTCAAATCGAGATATGGCCTGCAAATGGTTCACAAAGAGGGCGTCTTCCTATGGCCACTGCCGGCGCGGATTATAAGTGTGATAGGGAGGCGTGCACCGGCCATGATTAGCGCATTCGATTGGATAGAGGATTCATTCCTTCGCCGGTTTTTGCCTTTTATGGGTGCGTCGACGTTCATGGTGCTGAGAAAAAGGTAAGATTGAATGCGAACGGTTGTCGTTACTGACCCCGGCTTTCCTCACAGCATCTCGGCTGTGCGTAGCCTTGCTAGAGCCGGTTTTCGCGTAGCCACGGTCGGCTTTGGCGAGAGTAAGGTGGCGGATTACGGCTGTTTCTCAAGGTATTGTTCAGCATACAGACGTATGCGAAAAACAGATTCCAGGGAGGTCATAATTCAACAGCTGGTCGACTTTGCGCAACAGCAACGTGCTGCTGCTGTCTTGCCAATCTCGTTCTTTGCCAACGTGTTGTTCTCGCGGCACATCGATACTTTCGAGCGTGCCGGAATCAAGGTCCTGGTAACTGCGTGGCAGGACGGCATGCAAACTGCCGCCAGTAAGGTCAGCAGTTTTCGGTTCGCGAAAAAAATCGGAGTGCCGATTCCGAGGACCCAATTTCTGGATAGAGATGACCAGGGGCCATTTTCGTGCGACTTGACGTTTCCGCTCGTATTGAAGGGGCCAGATGGCCTCGGAGCGCGGTATGTAAATCGCCCATCACAACTCCGATATCAGGTCGATCAGTTTTGGAGGCAGACGTCTGAACCGGAAATCTTGGTGCAGGAATACGTGAGGGGGGACGGATACGGCTACTTTGCTCTCTGCCGTGAGGGCGAGATCCTTTGTCAGTTTATGCATCACAGAATCAGAGAGTACCCAATAACGGGAGGCCCCAGTGTTTTGGCCGAGAGCTTTCATCACCGTCGCCTTGAAGAACTTGGTAGACGTGTGCTGAGCCATCTCAAGTGGAATGGCGTTGCAATGGTGGAGTTCAAACGAGATGTCCGTGATGATGAGTTCAGGCTCATGGAGATCAATCCCAAATTTTGGGGCTCGTTAGAACTTGCAATCAAGTCAGGAGTGGACTTTCCCGTCTACGCAGTCCAGACGGCCTTGGGCGACTCTTTTCAGCCGGTAATGAACTTCTCAAACAACACGGTTTGCCACTGGCCTTTTCGGGGCGAACTCGCCTTGATTGCAGGTTTCCCCGGAGAGTTGCGCACGGTTCTGGGAGTCCTTTTTGACCGAAGAATGAGAAACACATGGAACATAGAATTGGGAGATCCAGTTCCGACAGTGGTTGAGCTCTTCCGTGAGCTCGGAGCTATTGTCAAGCGGGCCATCCATGGCGAACTAAGATATCCAAACGGCAGGCCTGGGTGCTAGATGATTAGGCTTGATCTCCATATCCACTCAAATGCTTCATTCGACTGCAGAATGCGCCCAGCGACGATCGCGAAGGTGGTCAAGAGAACGGGACTGGATGGGTTCGCTTTGACAGACCACGACAGCGTTGAAAACAATGATGAAGCCGCTTTTCATGCCAAGCGACTCGGTTTGCTGTTTATTCCCGGCATTGAAAAAAAAACAGACATCGGTGATGTTATCGGACTCTTCGTAAGTCGGGACATTCTGAGTTTTGATTACTGCTCTGTCATTGAGGAGATACACGAAAGAGGGGGGGTGGCAGTCCTGCCACACCCACTTAAATCTCATAAGAACCTGCCACATCATGCGTGGGACAGGTTCGATTTCATAGAAGCGTTGAACGCACGGTGCCCAAGGAGTCTAAATGAGGAGGTCACCTTGCTGGCCAGCAGGCGGCCAGTTGTAGCTGGCAGCGATGCGCACTCAATTTGGGATATTGGGAGGGTTTATAACGAGATTCAAAATGACTCACTACCATCAGAGCAACAGTCTCTCCGCGAGCTCCTGATTTCGAAGCCAATTCATACAGTGGGGCTGGACCGTTTAGATGAATCCTCGCAGAAGTGGAGCTTACGCTACTCGACATTGATCCAGACTTACAAGAAACACGGTTGGTGGAACATGACGCGACTCATCGTCAGAAGGGTGGCAAGTCTTGGAACATAGAGAGTTCCTTGTCCAGCGAATGGACTTTTTCTGCAATTCACGCGAATTTGGAGAACTGGATTTCGCGACGCCAGTCAAAGTGGGACTGCGTCATGCAGATTACCTAGCTGGTCACGGCCTAAGCAGGCAATTGTGTTTGGACGAGCTAGCAAGATTGAATTACGAAACCCTTACTAGACTGGAAGAGGCTGATTGTGGGCTTCATGACCGTCGCGGGAGATTCCCATTTGATCAAAGTGACTTGGCTCGCTCCAACTTGAGCGGGAAGCCTGTTATTGACCAGGTTCTGGTAGATGCACTCAAGGATATGAACTTTCAACCCGCGGCTCGTTGGCCCGATGGAAGGAAGGCTGCAGTTTGCCTGACTCATGATGTTGACCTGTTTGACGGGACGTCATTTAAAGTGCTTCGTCAGGCAAGTTGGTGGTTTAAGCTCGCCCTGTTTTGCATGAGGGGAAAGGTTCAACACTACCGTGACACCCACGAGCGCATTACGCGATGGCGAGCTTTGGATTACGATCCAGTCTACGCTTTTGATCAGTGGATGGAATTGGAAGATGAGCATGGAGTTCGCTCTACATTCTTTTTTTTGGCTTTGGACAGGGCGCTTAGCCTGGAGGGGCGCCGGTACAGCTACAAGGATCCGCGGGTCCGCACAGTGATAAGGCGGCTCCACGAAAACGGTTGGGAGGTCGGCCTACATGCAGCTTATTACGGGCACCTGAACAGTGAATATCTAATACGCCAAAAGCACAACCTCGAGAACATTTTGGGTAGTGAGGTTCAGGGGTGCCGACATCATTACCTGCGCGTTGTTTTTCCGAGAAGTTGGGAGCTCTATGCCAAAGCAGGCTTTCGATACAGCTCGAATATGGGATGGAGCGGTGGGAACAATGGCTTCCGTGCAGGAACTTGCATTCCCTATCCAGTTCCTTTGCTGGATGATCGTCTAGGACAGCTGTGGGAGGTACCGTTCCAACTGATGGACTCACCACGGATTGACCAACCATCGCGGTATGTAGAGCAATTTGAAGAATTTATGCGCCGGGTAAAACAAGTTGGTGGCTGTTTAGTACTCGATTTTCATCAGGAGTATCTTGACCCAGTCGAGAATCCCGGTGTTCAACAAACGTACCGCGAGATACTAAAACGAATCACGGAAGATGATGAAGTTTGGGTAGCGCCAATTGGGGAGGTTGTACAACACTTGGAAACCATTATAAGGTAACATGAACCTGTTATTGACTGTAATTTGGTTTGGTTTTCTTGCATGGATGCTCGTCCTGTTTCAGAGGTCGACCAAGTGCTTTACGGTCATAAATACCTTCACCCTCTTCATCACCCTGGTATTTGTATTCCATGGAATTAATGTACCGTTTTCAATTGGCATCAACCCAAAGCTGGGCGTACAAATCTCAACTGAGAGTTTGGTTACTTACATACTCAATCTTGTTGTCATGTACGTCTGCATGTTGGGCGGAATCTTGATGGTAGATGCCATTTCCCATGGCGCGGCGAGAAGGGAACGCCGGATTCGTTTTGTGCCAACGCTTGGGGCTAACCCATTGCTTTTCTGGCCTGTCGTAATTTCGTTGACTGCCTTGATGGTTTACAAGTTGTATGCGGCGACCACGATACTCAACCCATTGTCGTTGCTGCTTGGTGATATTGCCCCGGAGAATTATCAGGTCGCAAGACTCCTGTTTGGGAAAACTACTGCTTCTGCAAATAGCTTTGCGCACTACCTTGCAAATATCGGTGGGGCGGCGTTACTGCCTTTTCTTGCGTTCGTATTCTATTTCGCCAAAGAGATGATAAAGACCGGATGGTACTCAATAGCATTCTGGTCGCTTGCGGCGCTGAACATCTATCACGGAGTAGTGTCCGGCCACAAAGGCACGGCATTGTTTTTTCTGATCGGTTTGTTCGTCTGCCACTACGTGCGTCACAATGGTTTGAGCCTGAAGTTAGATTTGCTAAAAACATTTGTTTTTGTGGCATTTATCTTGTTGGCAGCAGTTCCTTTCTTGTTTACGATCCAATATGACATTGGCTACGGGCAAGCGCTCTACAATACGTGGTTTCGTCTGACTATGGAACCGAATCGAGTCCTGCAACTCTATTTCGACACTTATCCTGAAAAGCACGACTTTCTGTTAGGGGCAAGTTCGCAAATGGTCGCCTCGTTCGCTGGTGCAGACGCAATTCCACCACATACTTTTATTCCAAGACAGCTTTTTAGCAAGTTTCATACGACATGGAATTGCGTCTTCATCGGTGATGCCTGGGCGGATTTCGGCTATCTGGGCACAATCGGCACATCGTTCCTCGTAGGAATGCTTCTACAAGCCTACAATCTTTGGTTTTCGCTTGCGAGAAAAACGTCTCTTGTAATGGGCGCTTACGTAGCTCTGATCATCAACTGTGCTAAACTCGCCGCATCGGGACTATTTACCTCCCTAATGACTTTCGGGGTGCTGAGTACATTCTTGTGCTACGCTCTAATAAGCGAATTACGCTGGCTACGGCGAGAAGGGACACCAAACCATCTACGGCCATGAATATCGTCCACGTAATAAATTACTTTCAACCTCGTCTTGGCTATCAGGAGTATTTCTTGGCAAGAGAACAGATTCGATGTGGCCATAATGTGACAGTGATAACGTCAGATAGATACTATCCTTTTCGAAATTACGATGTAGCCTACAAACCCCTCATAGGCCGGAGAATCCGCGGTGCCGGACATCGGGTGGAGGAAGGCATCCCCGTCATTCGTCTCAGAACGTTTGCTGAGCTCAAGTACAGAGTTTGGCTACTTAATCTCGAAGACACCATCCTGAGTTTGAAGCCGGACTGTGTAATTGTGCACAATATACTGGCAAATGCGTTTAGAACGATGAGGCTCAAACAACGTGGACATAGATTCAAACTTGTAGTTGACGAGCATCTTATAGAGCATGTGAGGAACAAGAGCTGGCTGGCGAGATACTATAACGGAATGAAGCGCAGGCGGATTGGCAGCCACCTTGATCAGGTGGAAAAGTTCATCGGAGTAACAGATGAGTCCTGTGAGATTATGCAAAAGCTATATGGAATTCCGCGAGAAAAAATTGAACATATACCTCTTGGTGCTGACAGCGATTTGTATGTATATGATAGGAGTCAAAGAGAGAGGCTTAGGGAATACTTGGACATCTCCGAGTCGGATATACTACTGGTCAGTACCGGCAAGATCAATCCGGACAAGGGTGTCGAAACGTTGATACGAGCTTTTTCACAGGTAGCAGGCGACAAGGTACATCTTCTTATGGTCGGTTCAGTGGACTGGCATTACAAACAACATCTGCTGAGTCTGCTTGATGATGAGAAGCGACGAATGGTGATTTTTCATGATTTTGTTCTCAACAGACGTTTGCCAGAATACTATAGCGCGGCGGATATTTGCGTGTGGGGTGACACCATATCAGCGAGTATGCTAGAGGCGATGGCTTGCAGCCGTCCAATAATTGGTTGCGACCTTGAGCCTGTGAGGGAACGAACCACAGATGGAAACGGACTCTGCTATCGGCTTGGTGACGCATCTGATCTTTGTAGCAAGATTGACTTTCTTGTGTCACATCCCGAGGTGCGGCAAGACATGGGCCGTGTGGGTCGGCAATTGGTACAACAGCAACTGTCATGGAGGGTAATCTCAGAGAGATTTCTTGATGGCAACGGAAGTAACGGGCGATGACAATTCTTCAGGTTATCCCATATTTTGCTCCGGCATGGCAATATGGTGGCCCAATTCATGTTGTGCTGCAGCTTGGCAAGCAGCTCCAAAGCCAGGGACACAAGGTCGTGGTGGCCACAACGACAGCAAACGGCGATCAGGAGTTTTCGTATGGCCTCAATCCAAGGTCCTACGACGGACTGGAAGTTCTCTATTTCAAGCGCATTCGGGTCGAGAAAGCTTTTTCTTTTCTGCCCTATATCAGCCGAACCGTTGGCTTTTTTTACTCTCCTGAGTTAAGGCAATACCTGAATCAGCATGTCGCTGATTTCGACATCGTGCACCTGCATGAATTCTTCTGTTATCCGGCGTTGCAAGCGGCGAAAATTTGCAACAGAAAGGATGTCCCGTACATTGTTCACATCCATGGGATGCTTGATGCTTACAGATTGAGACACAGAAAACTCAAGAAACTTGTCTACATGAAGCTGATCGGGAAACGTGTCTTAAGCAAAGCGGGTATGTTGATAGCCTTGTCCGACGCTGAGCTTGCGCAGTTGCGTTGTCAAGGCATTGACTCTGATGTGGCCATTATTCCCAACGGGGTTAGCGTGGCAGTGCCTGATTCACCGAGCACTGGCGATGCTACTCAGGCTTTTGACTATTCTGGAAAGAAAGTCATATTATTCCTCGGTCGTATCCATCCCACCAAAGGGCTCCCTCTGCTGATTCGCGCGCTGGCGCAAGTTGTTGCCGAGCATCCCAACGTCCTGTTAGTTGTCGCGGGACCAGATGAAGTGGACCACAAAAAAGACCTGGCCAATCTCATCGAAGCTCTGGATTTATGTGACCACGTTACGTTCATCGGATTGGTGGCAGGCTCAAAAAAGTCTCACCTTCTCAAGCGTGCCGACATTTTCGCGTTAACGTCTTTTTCAGAAGGCTCATCAATGGCTATATTGGAAGCGTTGGCCTTCGGCACGCCCGTCCTGATCACGGACAAGTGTCGTATGGGCATCGTCGAAGAATACCGCGCAGGCCTGGTCACTTCGTGCGAGCCGGATGAAATAGCAGAGGATTTGGCCACTTTGTTGAGCGAGCCGGGATTACGTGCGACAATGGGCGCTAATGCGGCGAAACTAGTGGATGAGCATTTTACTTGGAATCTGATAATGGACAAGACACTGGAAGCCTATACACGAGTATTGAAAACGAGACATGAAAGTACTGTTGATTAACCAGTATTTCTATCCCGATGTTGCAGCAACAGCTCAGCTCATGACCGATCTGACCGAGGATTTAGCGTCCCGGAATATCAAGATGACGGTTCTCACCAGCAATTCTCGGTACAACGGTGGCAAGCTGGACGGAAGTCGGAACGGGAGGCAACCCAATGCCAAGATCATCAGGGTGAATAGCTCATCTCTGGGAAAGCGAAACAATGCGGCAAGGCTTTTGGATTACTTGTCTTTTTATTTTTTGGTCACGGTCAGGAGTCTGTTTTTGTGTAAACAAGATGTGGTCATTGCTCTAACAACGCCGCCACTTCTTTCTTTGGTTGGCTTGCTTCTAAAGGTCGTAAAGCGTAGCAAGTTTGTTTACCTGGTAGAGGACGTCTATCCTGATACAGCTGTTGCGTTCGGCGTCTTGAAAAAAGATGGGATTCTGACGGGCATCATGAATCACATCTCGAACCAGAGCTACCGTCACGCGGACCGAGTCATTGCCATATCGGAGAAGATGAAGACAACCCTGACGAACAAAGGTGTGGCAACATCAACGATTAGCACTATTCACAATTGGGCCGACGTGAAACAGATCTATCCTGTTTGCCGAAACGAAAACCGATTTATTTCTCGGAACAATCTCGAGAAGTACTTTACAGTACAGTACTCAGGGAACATGGGTGTTGCACATGATTTCGAAACGTTTCTCGGCGGAATTGTCTCTCTGCGCGATCTTGAGGACATCAAGTTTTTGTTCATCGGCGATGGTGTCAGAAAGAAGGAGATTCTGATGGCTAAGGAACGGTGGGATCTAGCGAACTTGTATTGTTTCCCTTACCAGAAACGTCACGACTTGCCCTTCTCAATCTCTGCTGGAGATGTGTCACTGATATCGCTAAAGAGCTCATTTGACGGGTTCATTGTGCCGTGTAAAATCTATGGTATCATGGCCGCCGCGCGACCGGTTATCATGGTTGGCAAGAACGATTCGGACATTGCGAGACTCATTCAGTCCGCGGAGTGCGGTTTTCAGATTGATGAAGGGGATGTTGATGGGTTCATTGAGAAGATATTACTCCTGCACAGTGATAGCGATCTGGCCAAGAAGTTTGGAGAAAATGGCCACCGCTATTTTCTTGAGAATTTTGAGCGAAGAATAGCGACAGAGCAATACTATCGGGTTCTGATGAACTTGAACTGAACAACAAAGCATTCGTAACGAACAATAAATGGATTGCAGAAAAGAAAGGGACTTATTATGTTTTTGTTGTCGGTATTGGCGGGGATGGCTCTGGTTGCATCACTAGGGTTTACACCGATTGTTAGAAGAATTGCAATTAAGAAAGAGATTTATGCAGTTCGAAATCACCGAACGATTCACCAGGGCCATATTCCCAATCTCGGGGGCCTTGCCATTTCTGTCACTTTTGTGACGTGTTTGAGCCTCTGCTGGCTCTGCATGGATAGTTTTCTGGACTGGTGGGGGGTGATCCTCGGAAGCGTGGTCGTGCTGCTCACGGGGCTAATCGATGACCTGCATGAGATCGAGTGCAACTACAAGCTCCTGGGGCAGTCTATAGGGGCTCTCATTGCCATTCAAAGCGGAGTAGTGATGGACCAAATCTATATACCACTGCTGGGCTCCTACGCTCTGGAAGGGTTTGCGATTCCACTCACTTTTTTGTGGATTCTGACCGTCACCAATGCACTCAATCTGATAGACGGAGTGGATGGTCTGGCCACTGGCTTCTCTGTGATCGTAGCGCTTTTTGTTTTCATCGGTGCTACTGCAACCAATCATTTTGATGTGGCCGCGATAGCGCTAATACTCGGCGCAAGTGCACTGGGATTTCTGCCATATAACTTCTCTACTGCCAGGATCTTTCTTGGAGACAATGGCAGCCTGTATCTTGGCTATCTGCTTTCTATAGTTGCATTGCGAGCCTTTTCTGTCTCGGACGGAGTGAATATATTGGCCGTTGTGACTCTGCTTTTTATTCCACTATTCGACACCGTGATATCTATCTTACGCCGACTAAGTCGAGGGCAGCATCCGTTTGTTGGTGACAGAGAGCATCTCCATCATCGTCTGTTGATGATAGTTTCAAACCAGCGCACTGCAGTTTTCCTGCTGTTCGGTGCGACGTTTTTTTGTGGAGTTGTAAGCCTTGTGGTGCTTCATCTCAGTCCAACCGCAGGCCTTTTGTCATTTCTTTGCAATGCCGCTGTCTTTTTTTTCGCAGGAATGAGGCTAGGATGCTTCGATTCTCTATCCCTGTCTTGGCGGTCTTCAGGATTTGAGAAACTTCCCACAGGTCTCTCGGAAAACAGAGCCAAACTGGAGAGTTCGGTGCCTAATGGCGACTAACCTCTTATGCGAAACATAATGATGCCTCTGTTGTTTCGCGCGAGTGCGTGTATCGCGTTATTGCTTTTGGCAACCCGTTTGGCTTGGGGAGGCTCTTCGCCGAATGAGCGTGTCTCTGTGGAACGCGTAAGCGAGTCCCGACTGCTCATCACGCTTAAACCTTATGAAATCAATATCAGTCCACTTGAGGTTGAGGGCAGAAAATATCATCAGATTTTTGTTACTGGCTACGGTGTCAGGAACCTTCCCGGTAGTCCAGAGGTGCCTACACTCGGGCTGTTAGCCCAAGTCCCACCTGGAGCAGAAGTCACTATTTCTATTCTGGAGGTTGAAACTGACGAAATAGAAGGTCAATTTCGCGTTTTGCCCAGCGCAGCGGCCCAGACAGATCTCAAAGCCAATATAGTGGACTATCTGTGGGACGAGGGACCTGCTTACAGCTCAGATTCTTTCTGGCCACATAACATTATAGAGCATGGAAGAGAGGGCAAGATCCGAGGCGTGAACCTGTTCAGAATTGGGGTCAACCCGATTCAGTACAACCCCATCCGAAAGACAATACGGCGTTGCAAGAAACTGAGATTTCAAGTGGACTGGAGTTCGACGTCTGCTGAGCCAAGCAGAGCTGCACTTGGCGTCGATTCTCAGTTTATTAGAGCTGTCGGGCCGTTATTGCTCAACCCGAGCGCGGCTCTGTACCACCAAACAAGAAGCAATGTCCCTGGTGAGAACTGGTACAATACCGACTATTCATATTTCAAGTTGGATGTGAATGAAGATGGCGTCTACTCGGTAGGCTACGATGACCTCATAGATGCGGGCCTTAAAGGCGGGATTGTCGAAACGCGCAATGCCAAAGTGATTAATCGTGGCGAGCAGATTCCCATCTGGATTGATGGACCCACCGACGGTATCTTCGACGACCAGAATCAGCTGCGTTTCCTTGCCGAGCGCAATCGACAGGAAGGTCTATTCAACGACATGTTCACGGATGATAACGTCTACTGGCTCACTTTTGATGGAGAAGCTGGGAAACGCTACGACAGAGTCGAGGCCCCGCCGCCGGCAACGGAATCGGTGCCATTCTACTGGGACACGCTTCATGTTGAGAAGGATCTGGTATTCTATCGCTGGAATATAGCAAGTACATACGATGATGGAGAAGGTTGGATTTGGCGGTATCTGTTCGAGGACGAGAAAGAGTCCATCGGATTTCGTATCAGTGGCCATTACGAACCCGTCGCTACATGTACGGTCAGGGTTGTGGTCAAGGGCACTACACTGGATCCTGTTGAACCCGACCACCACGTCGTAATCTCCGTCAATGATGTCCAGATTCACGAAGCGTTTTTTGACAATAGGGAGACGGCCTCAATCTCAATACCGGTTCCAAATGACATGATACGCAATGGAGAAAATAACCTCAGCGTAAAGCTGCTGCCGACTTTCGGAACCGTTGCGAATCAGATCCTCCTTGACTGGGTTGAGATAATTTATCCACGGAGTTTTGCGGCCAGGGATGATGGGTTGAGGTTTTCTCACCAGGCCGGGCTCGGCAAAGTCGCTGAAGTTGCTGTTAGTAATTTCGCTCAGCCCGATCCCATAATTCTTCATTCGCAAAGCGGAAAACTGTGGAAACCACGGACACAACGTGCTTCTATTCCGTCGGCCACATCCGCTGCCTTTGATGACGGCAATTTTGTGCAATTCGAAGTGGATTTTGAGACACGCGCGTTTCAAGGAATAGGTCATTACTTACTGGTCATCAATCGTGAAACCGGACAAACAGAGGTCCAGAACTTTGACACGCACAATTCAAGTGCCGCCGCGGATGCCATGGCTGAGTACATACAAGCCCTGCCAGATTCGAGCATCGTGCTGGCCGGAATCGTGGATGAGGGCTCGGGTAAAATGACGGATGCTGCCCACGGAGCCTTGGAAATGATCGGGAGCAGCTTGTCACGTGGCGTTGGCTTCAGGGATTCGTGGGCGATTGTCGGCTGGAAGGGAGCTTCAACTGGAACAGTTGCCGAAACCGTATCGAAGCGGTTTTCGGGACCGGCGGTTGCAAGTGATACACTGCATAGCGGGTTGGCAACGCGTTACATCGCATCTTTCATAGATACCATGCGTTCTGGTTTCTACTACTGCGTGACTCAGTCGAAATTTCAGAAGCCCAGGAACATGCGTCTCGATTTGCCTAGCAATCTTAGAAACCCGGATCTCGGTGCGGACTATGTTGTTATAACTCACCGGGAGTTTTGGGAATCAGCCAAGGCCTTGGCAGACTATCGAAAGCAGCATAACGCGTTTCGCACATTCGTAGTTGATGCGGAGGATATCTACGACGAGTTCAATTATGGCATCGTCTCACCTGTGGCAATCAAAGAGTTTCTGAAGTACACCTACACGATTTGGTTGAAGCCGGCTCCAATGTATGTCGTCCTTCTGGGAGACGCATCGTGGGACCCCAAAAGATTGATGCCTGAAACCTCAAAGACAAGCTATGTTCCAGCTTATGGCGACCCAGTGGCGGATAACTGGTTCGTGACTCTCGATTCTGGAGATGATATCTTACCCGATATGCATCTGGGTCGAATTCCCGTTGAAACGTCTGAACAGGCTCAAGTCCTAATCAACAAGATTATAGACTACGAGGAGAGCGACTTCAGTTCGTGGAACAAAGAGTTTCTGTTTTTCAATGGCGGTTTCAACGATGTCGAGCAAACTATCTTTCGCCGACAGGCCACTGAGTTGGTTGACAACTACGTCGGCGCCCCACCTCTTTTCGGAACGGTAAGGCAAGCTAACAAGATGACTGAAGAAGTAATTTCGTTAGACTTTCGGGAAATCGCCGCACAAAAGATCAAGGAGGGTGTTCTTTGGGCCAACTTTATTGGGCATGCCGCAAGTTCGGTTTGGGATATAGATATTGGAGGGCCATCCGATTGGCAAAACACAATCTTCCCCTTTATGACAGGGATGTCGTGTCACTCGGCCCGCTTTGCCAACCCCATCCGCAATAGTCTGTCTGAGGAATATGTGCTGGATCGTCAAGGGGCCATTGCGTACTGGGGCGCGAGTGGATTTGGGTATATTACGCAGGACTTCTTTCTATTGCAGGGACTCTTTTCCAGCGTTTCCCAAGGCGGAGTGCGGTCCATAGGAGAGGCCACATCGCTCGCAAAGCTGTTCTTGTGGGGCAAACTAGGTGAGTCGTCGCGCAATAGAAATGTCATCAACCAATATGTGGTGATTGGAGACCCTGCTCTGAGACTGAGTCTATCAGCCAAACCAGAATTAGCCGTCAATGCTGCTGATATAGCTTTTAGTCGTGATTTTCTACTAGCAACAGACTCAACGGAAACTGTCGGCATAAAGATAAGGAATTATGGGCCAGTTTCCCAAGATAGCGTAGAAGTTGATATTAGCCACACCAGTCCCGCAGGCGCCCAGAGGCCAATCAGCGTCTCGAAGATGGCGCCAGTCAAGAACGTAGATTCACTGTTCATTGAATGGCCGATACCCAAACAAGCCGGAACTCACCTGTTTGCAGTGCGTGTCGATCCACATGACCTGATTGAAGAGTCATCAGACGCGAACAATAGCGCTGTGCGGAGAATCGATGTTTTTTTGACGGATCTCACGACCATAAAACCGCTGAATTATGGAGTGGTCAACACGTCACCCGTCGCGCTTGTGACGACGAATAGTCGCCTGTCCAATAGCGAGACAACCTATCACTTCGAAATCGACCAGGCGGATACATTTAACAGCTCTTTGCTGGTGGCATCCCCACCTCTGCAATCGAGTGGTTTGGTTGCCAGATGGGAGACAGGGCTCCCGGAAAAGGGAGTCTACTACTGGCGAGTCAGATCATTTGACGGCAGCGACTTTGGAGCCTGGCGGAATCAGAGCTTCCTGTACGAGCCTTCGGCCACTTCGAGTTGGACGCAAACCTCGTCGTCACAGTTCGAAGAAAACGAAGCTAAGAACTTATCATTCGTTCAGGATTCGGTGGTTCTCTCTCAGAATACGTTTGTATTCGGAGCATTGTCACAGGGTTTTCTTGATGGCAATTTGTCTGAGCTTTCTGTCAACGGAATAGTCGTGGAGGGAAATCATCGGGGGCATAATCTGGCCGTCTTCGATGAAACGACCGGCGAGCTGCTCGCAACGGTTCATTTTGACACGCACAGTGACCAAAATGCCGCGGAGGAGATGGCCCAATTCATTATCGGCTTAAAGCCCGGGAGAATCGTCTTGGTGGCGATTGATGACGAAGGAAGCGACGCAATGACGGAGAATGCTCATTTGGCCTTGGAGGCCATCGGTAGTAGCTTGACCCGGCAGGTGGGTGCTCGTGATTCCTGGGCTATCATAGGAAAGAAAGGCGCCTCTACGGGTTCTGTGCCTGAGGAACTTGTCAAGGCTGGAGAAGGAGGAGTGGCCATCGAGGATACCGTCACCCTTTACAACAAGACCGGTGTCCTGGGTTCCCCTGAAATTGGTCCTTCCACCGGTTGGGGCACCGCGGGGCTGGATTTGTCATCGATTGGCGAGGGTGCTGAGCTACGGGTAAAGATTTTTGGACGGAATCGCGTCACGGGCAGGCTGGACAGCTTACTCGAATTAGGACGAGATATGACCCAAGTCGATCTCTCCGCAATTGACGCCAGTCACTACCGCACCATCTCTTTGGTGGCTGAATTTGCGTCAAATGACGGCCTCTCCACGCCTGTGCTTCATTACTGGTCCGCTGATTTTATTCCTCCTCCGGATCTGGTCATAGGAAATGACTCCATTGAAGCTCGAAACGACACGGTGCAAGTAGGTGATGATATTGAGATTACTGCTACAGTTGGCAACTGGGGTATCACAGCCAACGACAGCTGTACCATCCGAGTTTTCGCTACACCTAAAAACGCAACGGAGTCTGCTGTAGCCGAGGCTCGACTCGACGAGATCGCGGCGGGCGATTCAAAACCATTTAAGGCTATGATACCATCTTCGGACTTAGATGGCGAGGTGAGGTTCCGGATTCTCGTAGATGCTGATGATGAAATCCCCGAAATCAACGAAACCAACAACACAGTTTCAACCAACATTTGGGTTGAACGAGATACGCTCAGACCGGAAATCCGGATCACTTTTGACGGACGCGCGGTCGCTGTCAATGAATTCGTCTCGTCCAAACCCGAAATCGTAGTCGAGGTGCGTGATCTGGCCCGTGTTGAACTGCAAGATACCAGCAGGGTGACGATCCTCCTCGATGGTCGAAAAATCGGCTACGGCCCAGGCAACGGACAGGCGACATTTCTGCCCGCTCCGGTCGATGAGGCTGACTTGCGCGCCAGCGTTTTGCTAAGCCCGGAACTCACTCCGGGCGAGCACGAGATCTCCGTTGCTGCTAGTGACAACAGCGACAATCGTGAGTCCCTGCAGACGACGTTTTTTGTGAGCGATGAGTTTATTCTCGCCAATGTGATGAACTATCCCAATCCGTTCAGTTCCGGCACTGATTTTACCTACGTTCTAACCCGGTCTGCGGATCAGGTCTCTATCAAAGTTTACACGGTCGCGGGCCGGTTGATTCTAAACCTGAATACGCTTCCCGGACAAGTTGGCTTCAATCGTTATTTTTGGGACGGCCGGGACCGGGCCGGTGATCGTTTGGCCAACGGCGTCTATCTGTACAAGATTATCGCACAACGCGACGGCCGGCAGCAGGAGGTTGTCGAGAAGCTGGCTATCGTCCGTTAGTCCAGTTCCGGATTTCACTTGACTTTATGTCGCCATTGCGTTAGGTTTTTGCACTTCCCTCTCAGAGAATCATTGTCTTTGTCGCAAGGTTGTGTTGGCTCTAAACCGATAGGAGGCAGCAGATGGAAATCCAATTTGTGGTCGGTAAATTGACTGAACAAGCGGTAGATGCCATCGTGAATCCAACAAACTCTGAGGGTGAGATGGGGCACGAGGTGGGGGCAACGATTCTACGATCGGGGGGCAAGAAAATAGAGCGTGAAGTCATGGCGCAGGCGCCCATTGCCATCGGCCGTACCGCTGTCACGGATTCCGGAAGACTACCGTGCCAGCATATCATCCACGCGCCAATCACGGCTATGCCGGTACAACGAACATCCGTAAAGAAGATCGAACAGGCTATGGACGCCGCCCTGGAGACGGCAGTGGAGCACGAATTTCACAGCTTGGCGATTCCGGGGATGGGCCTGGGTACAGGCAAAGTATCGTTGCAGGATGCAGCGCAGGCCATGATCGCAGCGGTCCGGAAATTTTCGACACGCAATGCCAAGCTGCAAGACGTGGTTTTGATCGACAAGAATGAAGATTTGATCGTTGAATGGGAAGAATGTTGGCGCAGTGAAGAGGACGAAGAAGCTGTCGAAGACCCACTGGGATGACCTCTCATCAACCGATTCGGACTTGCATTGCCTGCCGCCAGAGAAGGGACAAAAATCAGTTGCTGCGCCTTGTCCGAACGTCACAAAAAGAAATCAAGATTGATGTGGCTCAGAAAATGCCCGGCAGAGGCGCTTATCTCTGCAAGACAAATGAATGTATCGCGTTAGAACTCAAGAAGAACATTGCGACCAGAATGTTGCACTGTACCGCTTCACCTGCTTTTCATGACCAACTCCGTAGGCTATAGTTGAGCAAACCCGATCTGGCTCTTGGATTACTGGGGCTGGCTAACCGCGCTCGCCTGCTTTCGATCGGCATGACGGCCACCGTGAAGACTATCAAATACAGGGAAACGCAACTCGTTATTTTGGCCGAAGACCTTTCCCCCAATGCCGCCAAAAAAATAACTGAGGCAGCAAGAAAAAAACGGATACCCGTGTTATCTCTGAGTACAAAGGATACCCTCGGACAGAGACTGGGCAGGAATGAAGTTGGGATAATAGGGGTTAACGATGCCGGTTTCGCGGTATCATTGCGGAGAGCAGCTCGCGCAAATGAATGATGTCGTCCGGCGAAAAAACACCCTGCGCGCCCGCCTCAAAGAACAACGCGAGAGCCTATCCCCTTCCCAGGTAGAGCAGAAGAGCGCCACAGTCCTGGACCGGCTCAAAAACCTGCCCGAGTTTAGCCGCGCTCACTCCATTCATACTTACGCATCCTGGCGCAATGAAGTGCGGACGTTGGGGCTGATCACGGATCTGTTGGCGGCAGACCTGGAAGTTGTTGTTCCGAGGGTGAATCTGGACAGGCGCGTGCTCGAACACCACAGGCTCGCCGATGTCGCTGACTTGCGGCCGGGAGCGTTTGGCATTCCGGAGCCCCAAACCGAAGCGATAGAGAACGACATCCTGAGCTGCTTAGATCTGGTCCTGGTGCCCGGAGTCGGGTTCGATCTATCGGGCCATCGTTTAGGATATGGTGGCGGCTACTATGATGGGTTCCTGCGCCAAACGCCGGCATTTCGTGTTGCGCTGGCGTATGACTTTCAGGTAATCGAGCGCTTACCGCGCCGACCGGAGGATGAAGTCATGGATGTGATCGTGACCGAGGCGCGCGTCTTGCGGTTTGACACCGGCCGGCGGCAAGCGCAGGGCTGACCCTCTCACTGGCTCTCTCGCCGGTACTTGATCGCGACCAGCTCAACGCCGTGGCTGTCGATGACCCGGAAGGTGGCATGACTGTCGTCCTGTTTGGTCAACACCGAACGCCAGTCGAGGATTTCCCCGCCTTTGCTGAAAGACCGCCATTCGTGTCTGAGCTCCTGACCATCCAGTTCAGCGATCCCTTCGTTGATGGTCCCATCCCGGTCAAACGACCAGAAGACCAGCTTGCCCAAGACGGGTTGCCAGGCGTAGGTCGTCGATGCAAAATGATGCCGCTTCCGGTTCTGGTTTTGCACATGGTTCGTCACCTCCAGGAAGTTATCATCCAGAATCCAGCGAAAGCTCAGGGATGAAGTAAATGATTCTCCGTCAGGCGTTGTGCCGGTGCCGACCCATTCGCCCAGGAACGCCTGCCCCAGTTCCGGCATGGTGCTGGTCTTACCCGGCTGGGTCATGCCCGGCCCGGCTGCGGCCAGCACGAATAGAGTACTTAAGAACAGTGAGAGGCTGCTGGCTTTGGTCCGGCTCATGTTGTTATTTCTCCTTTTCTGTGGCAAACTGATGTGTGTCCCGCTAATTTAGGAAAAGCGTGGGCAACAGCAAGCTGAATCAGAGTTGTGACTGAGCACTGCAGTTACTCTGCACACCACGTGGATACCTGAGTAGGGTGCCGTGCCGCAGGGCTTAGCTACTTGATCACGCCATCCTTTCCCACTATCCTGCGCAACAATCCCAGTTGCCCGATATGGTACCCTTCGTGAAATTGCAGAAAGGCCAGGCTCTGCCCGAGACTCTTTTTTTCGTCTATTCTTCTCTCAAACTGCTCAACCGTTAGATTTTGCAGCGCTGCTGCAAGTATTTCCTGCGAGCGGTCAAAGTCATCTCGGATGCTCAGCAGCTCGCGCAGTCCGGCGGGCTGTGGCGTATAGATTGTCCCTCTCCTGTACGGCTCCACTTGCTCGGCGGTCCAAACCGGAGGCTGATCCAGGAGCTCAAAGATACTGTTGCGCGACGCCACGATGTGCCCGAAGACCCAGTTCATACAATGACCGCCACTGGCCGGCTGGCGCAGACTCTCTTCCTGCGTGATGTCTTCGAGGTTCACTTTGGCGGCGTAGTGGTTGACACCGAAAAGATAGTGCAGTATATCCGGACTCATCGTTTCCTCCTTTGTTGTGGGCTTCCATTTACGATGCATGCAGAAGCGAAGCGCAGTTCAAATTACTGTTTTACCAAACCGACCCTGTTGCCTTGGGAATCATCGGCAGCAGGATGGCCTGCGTCCGGTCGGTACCGGTAGTGTAAGCTCTCATGATGCTTCCACGTTATTGCTTGAATAGAAAAAAGATAGTAAGCTAGATCCGAAAAGACAAGCCAATATCAAAATACGTTCAATATAATCATAATCTTAAAGGTTTTCACGCCGTCTCAGAACACTGCCCGGGCTTTACTTTTTATCCCGGCTTTCTTATTTTTGACCGTCTGTTTTATGAGTGGTCCGAATATGTAACTGAACATGGGCAAGAAATTGATAATAGTGAAACGGTAAAGTCACAGCAGCCCGGATGACAAACAGCGAGATGAAGAAAACAAACGGAAGGAGGACTCAATGCCAGGGGAAAAGAAGAGCCTTTACACACCCGCTGATTACCAGGCTTGTCTGGCCAGAATCGACAAGCTAACGGCTGACAGCCGGCCACAATGGGGGAAAATGACTTCCGGACAAATGCTCGCCCATTGCGCGGAAGTACAGGAGATTACCAACGGCAAAGAATTGCAGAACACCCCGCTTTTGGTCAAGCTGATGCGGGGTATGATCCGCAAGATGGTAGTCGGTGACAAGCCATATCCGAAGAACGCGCAAACCCATTCCCAGTTTAAGCAAACAACCGACCGAAATTTTGATGAAGAAAAAAAACACCTGCTCGCTGCTCTCGACTTTTTTGTAAACCAAGAGCAACAGGAGGCGCTACAAACGAAGCACCCTTTGTTCGGAAAGATGACGCTTGCGGAAAAGGGTTGGATTGGATATAAGCACCTCGATCATCATCTGTCACAATTCGATATATGAAGCCGCGCGCAGGCAACGGGCCTGCGGTATGCACCATTCTCATCAAAAATCGGAGTGGACGAATATGCGCATGCGCACAACGATCAGACTTGCTTTAAGGCTGCAGCTTATCGGCGTACTCTTATTGTTGGCTGCGCCAGCAGGGGCACAACCCGTCGACGCGATTCAGTACCAGGAGTTGCGCTACCGTTTACTGGGCCCATTCCGGGCGAGCAGAACGGTGGGCGCGGTTGGGATTCCGTCGCAGCCAAATGTATTTTTTATCGGTATCAACAATGGCGGCGTTTGGAAAACGGATGACTACGGCCGGACCTGGCGGCCGATCTTCGACGACGCTCCTACCGGTTCTGTCGGAGACATTGCGGTATCACCTTCCCGGCCCGAGGTCATCTACGTCGGCACTGGCGAAGGCCTGCATCGTCCTGATCTCGGCATCGGCGACGGCATCTTCAAATCCATCGATAGCGGCGCGACCTGGACTCACATCGGTTTACAGGATGTACAGCAAGTCGGCCGCATGATCGTACACCCGGACGACCCCGATATCGTTTTTGTGGCAGGGCTCG
Source organism: Candidatus Zhuqueibacterota bacterium (assembly GCA_029262055.1). Lineage (GTDB taxonomy): Bacteria > Zhuqueibacterota > Zhuqueibacteria > Oceanimicrobiales > Oceanimicrobiaceae > JAJDAD01. Next base: position 32,766 of record JAJDAD010000011.1, on the reverse strand, counting down.
GCCACCCGTACGGGCCCAACGCAGAGCGTGGCGTTTTCCGCACACGGGACGGCGGCCAATCCTGGGAAAAAGTCCTCTACATCGATCACAATACCGGCGCCATTCAAGTCGAGTTTGATCCCAATAATCCGGAAATTCTGTTCGCCGATCTTTGGGAACACCGCGAGGGGCCGTGGGAGAATGCCCGCTTTTCCGGTCAAAACAGCGGTCTTTATAAATCTACGGACGGTGGTTCCAACTGGCGCCGTTTGACCGAAGGTTTGCCCACGGGGGCGCAAGGTCTCGGGCGCATCGGCGTTGGCATTGCGCCGAGCAACTCAAACCGGATGTACGCCACGGTCGACGCTACGGAAAATGGCGGTATTTATCGTAGTGACGATGCCGGTGAGAGCTGGCATTTGCTCCACACCGACCACCGCCTCTGGGGACGCGGCGGCGACTTCGGCGAAATCCGCGTTCACCCTAAAAACCCGGACGTTGTTTTCGTGGGCAACATCGCTTCTTACCGGTCGGACGACGGCGGCGAGACCTGGATGTCGATCAAAGGTGCGCCCGGCGGCGATGATTACCACCGTATCTGGATAAACCCTTTTCATCCGGAAATCATGCTGTTTGCCACGGACCAGGGGGCGGCGATCACGGTCAACGAAGGTCGAACCTGGAGTTCCTGGTACAATCAACCCACCGCTCAGCTTTACCACGTGACGACCGATAACCAGTTCCCATACTGGATCTACGGTGGCCAGCAGGAAAGCGGCGCCATCGGCATCGCAAGTCGCGGCAACGGTGGCCAGATTTCGTTCCGCGACTGGATTGGCGTCGGCGCGGACGAGTACGCATACGTCGCACCCGATCCCCTGGACCCGGACATCGTCTATGGTGGGCGCGTGGTTCGCTTCAGCAAGAAGACCGGACAAACTCAAAATGTGGCGCCCGAGGCGCTGCGCTCAGGACAGTACCGCATCCTGCGCACCATGCCGCTGCTCTTCCATCCGGCGGATCCGACCACGCTGCTGTTCGCAACCAATGTCCTGTGGAAAACAACCAGCGGCGGCCGCAGTTGGCAGGTCATCAGTCCGGACCTTTCCCGCACACAGCCCGAGGTGCCCGAAAGTATCGGTGATTTTCGCACACCTGAGTTGGCCAACATGCCGCGGCGCGGCGTCATTTATGCAGTTGCGCCCTCGCCGCTGGACGTGAACACGATCTGGGCGGGCACAGACGATGGCCTGGTACACGTGACCCGGGATGGTGGTCTGACATGGAGCGACGTGACGCCTGCCGGTCTGCGCGCCTGGGACAAAGTCTCGCAGATCGATGCGGGACACGCTGATGCCAACACCGCGTATCTCGCTATCAACGCCATTCGGCGCGATGATATGCGGCCCCATATTTACCGGACCCGGGACGGTGGTGCGAGCTGGCAGCGAGTGGTGAACGGGCTGCCGGCCAGCGGACCGGTCAACGTCGTGCGCGAAGATCCGCAACAGGCCGGTCTCCTGTTTGCCGGAACTGAGCGCGAAGTTTACTTCTCAAGTGACGCCGGCTCAAACTGGCAATCGCTTCGACTGAATATGCCGGCTTCTTCTATTCGCGACCTTGTGGTCCACGAGAACGACCTGGTCGTCGGAACGCACGGGCGTTCCATTTGGGTCCTGGACAACATGGGGCCGCTGCGGGAAACCGGGCCAGCGGCGGCCGCGCAAACCTATCTCTATGAACCACCAACTGCTACGCGCGTGCGCTGGAATATGTTTTCCGACACACCGCTGCCACCGGAGGAACCAACCGGGCAAAACCCTCCGGACGGAGCTGTTATCGACTACGCGCTCGCCAGGCCAGCCGGCGAGGTTTCGCTTGCGGTCCTGGACGCGTCGGGCAATCTGGTGCGGACGTTCTCCAGCAAGGATGAACCGGCGGCCGTGGATTCGACACTGCTCCCACACCCGGTGTACTGGATTCGGCCTGACCAGCGCCTGGCAACGAGCGCTGGGCACCATCGCTTTGTTTGGGATCTGCGTTATGAGCCTCCGCGCGGTGCGCAAAAGCAGTTCTCGATTGCTGCCGTCTATCGCAAGACGCCAAGCGGGCCGCACGGACCCTTCGCTCATCCCGGCGACTACACCGTCAGGCTGACAGTCGACGGAGCCACTTACGAACGCCAAATGAAAGTCCGTCTCGATCCGCGCGCAGCTGTCAGCCCTGCTGATTTGCAATTACAGACGGACAATTCAATGACCTGTTACTCCGGCTATGTGGCGGCACAGAGCATCCGGGACAAGATCGACGCTCTGCTGGCGGACCGGGGTTTAAATGGAGACACCCGCAGCGCTCTCCTTGTCCTGCGCGGCTCCGGCATGCCTGAGACCCCGGACATTCTGTACGGCAGCATCTCCGCAGTGGCAGGAGACCAGGAGACTGTTGTCGGTTTGCAGAACAAGTTTCTTTTTCTCCTAAATCTCCTGCAGGGTGCAGATGTGAGGCCGACGGAACAGGCAATGAGTGCGGTGCAGGCTTTGGAGGAAACTCTGAACCAGCTAGAACGACGGTGGCAGACACTGCGCTAAAGCGGATCAAATGCTCCGCGAGGGGCGGGACAAGCGCCTTCCTGCGCTCTTGCCTTGACTCCATCAGGGAAAGTCCCTACCTTGCGTTGCCATCTTACTGATGGGGGCAACGGCGTCGGAACAAGGGCGCAGGGTTGAGCAGACTGCTGCTGCAATTCGCGTTGTGCTTCACCAAAACGGAGGGATGCATTTCGGCATTCTGAGGAAGATATGGAGGCCAGTCTTAGATTTATTTTGCGTATCATCGGTACGTCCTCCTTATTTGCTGTCTTGTTTGTGGCAGTGCCATATTCATGGATGGACTCGATACATGCGTATCTTGGGATGGGCAAACTCCCCGACCAGCCTGTGGTTGGCTACCTCGCCAGATCGGTCTCAGCTTTTTACGCCTTGCTCGGAGGTCTGTTCTGGGTGCTCTCTTTCGATCTCATCCGCCACCGTTATGTGCTGAATTACATGGGCGGCGCGCTGATTGTGTTTGGCCTGGCCCTGCTGGCAATCGACTGGTGGGAAGGATTGCCGTTCTATTGGAAGGTGTGGGAAGGTCCATTCGTGACTTTACTGGGCGTGGCGGTGCTGCTCCTGAATCGTGCGGTTCAGAGACGGGCGGCTTAGGGTTTTCCACCTCTGCCGTCAGTTTGCGATTTTTGAATTTTGTTTTGAGAAACAAGTGTGAGTTGTTGATTTTAGAGAGAATGGAAAGATTGATTTCGGGGAAAAGAGATGAAGAGAACACTCCTGCTGATGGTCCTCCTGAGTACCTGCTGCCTGGCACAAGATAGAGTAACCGGCAGGCGTTTTGCTACCCGCTCTGAGGTTATTGCTCAGAACGGGATTGCCTGCACCAGCCAACCACTGGCGACACAGGCGGCGCTTGAGATTCTGCGACAAGGCGGCAACGCGATTGATGCCGCGATTGCAGCCAATGCGGTCAACACGGTTGTCGAGCCGATGAGTTGTGGTATTGGCGGCGACTTGTTTGCCATGGTCTGGTCCGCTAAGGATCAAAAACTGTTTGGGCTGAATGCCAGCGGCCGGTCGCCGAAATCCCTCACCCTCGCCCACATGCGAGATCTCGGTATCGAAAAAATACCGATTCGCGGCTCCCTGCCCGTTTCGGTGCCGGGGTGCGTCGACGGCTGGTTTGAGCTGCATAAGAAATTCGGCAGCCTGCCGATGGCCACCATCCTGCAGCCAGCCATATATTATGCCCGCAACGGTTTTCCGGTTACCGAGGTCATTGCCCATTACTGGGGTAACAGCGCCAAATCGTTGTATGACATGCCTGGTTTTGCCGAGATATTCATGTCCGGCGGCAAAGCGCCAGCCAAAGGAGAAATTTTCCGCAATCCGGCTCTGGCCAGGACTTTGGAGTTGTTGGCCAAACGTGGCCGCGTTGCTTTTTATGAAGGAGAAATTGCGCGAGAGATCGAGTTGTTTTTGCGGCGAAATGACGGCTTTCTGCAGGTCGCTGATCTGGCTGCGCACCGGTCCGAATGGGTCGAACCGGTTTCGTCGAACTACAGAGGGTATGATGTCTGGGAGCTTCCGCCCAACGGGCAAGGAATCGCTGCCCTGCAGATTTTGAACATCCTGGAAGGGTTCGACATAAAGAAGATGGGCTTCGGTAGCCGTGAATTCCTGCACCTGCTGGTGGAGGCCAAGAAGCTTGCTTACGAGGATCGTGCGAAGTATTATGCCGATCCGGGCTTCAACGCGCTCCCGGTTGCAAAGCTGGTTTCGAAGGAATATGCCGCAGTGAGGAGAAAGTTAATCGATCGTTCCCGGGCTGCCAAACGCTACGCTCCCGGCGATTTGGAGCACGGAGATACCATCTACCTGACCGTAGCCGACAAGGACGGCAATATGGTCAGCCTGATCCAGAGTCTGTATTGGGGCTTTGGCTCTGGCATGGTGCCGCCCAAGCTCGGGTTTCCGCTCCAAAACCGGGGTGCGTTATTCACATTTGAAGATGGACACTTCAATCAATACGCACCCGAAAAACGGCCTTTTCATACGATCATCCCGGCGTTTGTCACAAAAGCGGGTAAACCGTTTCTGAGTTTTGGCGTAATGGGCGGCGCGATGCAACCGCAGGGCCACGTGCAGATCCTGATCAATCTAATTGACTTTGGGATGGGCCTGCAGGAGGCTGGTGACGCGCCCCGGGTCCGGCACGGCGGCTCTTCACAACCTACGGGTTCCCAAATGACTTCCGGTGGACGTGTCAGCTTCGAGTCCGGATTCTCCTCCGAAAGCATTCGCGAGCTTGTCAAAATAGGGCACAACATGGTCAAGAGCGTCGGCGTCTTTGGCGGATATCAGGCCATCATGTTTGATCACGAAAACAAGGTCTACTACGGCGCGTCCGAATCCCGCAAGGACGGACAGGCGGCCGGTTACTAATAGCGGCTCACAGTCGTCATGAGCAAATGTTTATCACTAGGGGCTAACAATCGTATCTTGAAGGAGTCACGAATCATGAAAAGTAAGAAAATGCTAATGCCATCAGTTGTGGTCTCTCTTATATCTGGCGCAATGCTGCTGGCCTGCCAAAGTACTGCGGAACAGAATACGGCACAAAGCGCGCCAGAGGAGGGCACGGTGTCGGGTCACAAGGTTGTGGTCGCAGAGGTGTTGCAGGCCAATGCCTATACCTACGCAAAAGTACAGGAGGGTGAAAAAGAGTATTGGATTGCGGTCACTAAGAGGCAGATGCAACAGGGGGAAACCTTGTTTTATAGCAACAGTCTGGAAATGAAGAATTTCACAAGTAAGGATCTCGATAAAACCTTTGAAACCGTCCATTTTGTAGAACAACTCGGCAAACATCCGTCAGCGCCGCAAAGCGGTGAATCCGGGGAGCATAGCCGGAACAAGATGAACGTGACCGAACAGAAAGTCAAAATCGACCTGGCAAAAGATGGGATTTCAGTTGCGGAACTCTTTACAAACAAGCAATCATACGCCGGCAAGATCGTCAAGATCAGAGGAAAGGTCACCAAATTCAGTTCGGCGATTATGGGACGTAACTGGGTTCACATTCAGGATGGCACGGAGGATTCCGGCAACTACGATCTGACCATTACCACTGAGGACAAGGCCCAGGTAGGTGATGTTGTGACGTTTGTCGGTAAGGTTGCGCTCAACCGGGACTTTGGCCACGGATACTCGTATGAGGTCATCATCGAGTCGGCCAAAGTCGAAGATATCTAGCCTGAATAATTCATGAATCCGCATCCTAAGGGCAAATCAAACAACCACGGTCATTCAGGAGGAATCCTTTATTGACCGTGTCCGGTAGCTATCAACGGGCACAGGTTTTACCAAAAGATCCTTCCAGGATGACAAGGATGGTTCTATGTTGTTTGATGTGGGTAATTGGGGAAAAAGTGAGCCACGGTTTCACACAGATTCGACACGGATAAAATGAGATTACATCAAAAGGCATTACAGGTTGAATTGTTAAAGTTGCGAAAAGGTACAATTCCCTGGATGAGCCGCAACTACGCAATGAATTGAAGGCCACAGAAATCAAAGCAGGATTACGAATCAATTTTCGGTAAAGAGAAAGTAGAATTCAAACGTTTCGCAAATTGAAATAGACAGAATCCGTGTTTCATCAGCGTGAATCCGTGGCTAAAGACCGTAATAAGAGTACTACTTTACCCACACTAAACAACATAGAGCCAATATGATCTGTTTATCTGCCAAAGTTTTTTGCCAGCGCGCCCGCGTTTCCGCAATCATGCTCTGTTGTGTGGTCGCTGCACAGGGCCTTACGGCCCAGCCTTTGACTCTCGATCTTCAGGACGTTGTCCATGACAAATGCGGTTACGACGAACAGCTTGCCATGCAACAGTTGCGGCAACTCGGCGATCATTGGGGCTACGGCTATGATGACCTTCTGCAGGACCTGGAGCGCTGGCGGCAAAGTCCGTACGTCACCATCGACTCCCTTGGTGCGAGCGGGCAAAATCGGGCTATTTGGCAATTGACCATTACTTCGGACTTGCCTGTCGGGGAACCCAGAAGGACGGTCTTTGTCCATGCTCGTACCCATCCCAACGAAGTGCAAGCGTGGTGGGTGACGGACGAATTGATCAATCTGCTGATCGCCGAAGACGGCTTTGCACAGTTTATGCGGGAAAGCTGTACTTTCTACATCATCCCCATGTACAACCCCGATGGTGTGGAGTTGGAGTTTCCCCGGCAAAATGCCAACGGCATCGATATCGAAAGCAATTGGAACAAGAGTCCGGTAGAACCGGAAGTCGCCGTCCTGCGGGCTCGTTTCACCGAACTCATGTCTTCCGACGCGCCGATTGCCGCGGCCATGAACATGCACTCCGCCATTGCGTGCAAAAGGTTTTTTGTTTATCACGATGCTGCCGGCACCTCGACTGATTTCACGGTATTGGAGCAAGACTTTATCGGCGGCGTGCGCAGCTACTTCCCGGGCGGCGTCGAACCCTGGCACTATTTTGTGAGTTGGACCAGTGGCACGCCGACGCGCTTTCCGGAGAGCTGGTTCTGGCTCAATCACGGTGAGTCGGTGATGGCGCTGACCTATGAAGATATGAACTGCCCGTCCGCCGGAGAATATGACCAGACGGCTTTTGCTTTGTTGCACGGCATCGGAGATTATCTGGGATTGGTGGTGACCTCGGTTGTGGCGCGAACAGAGCAACCGGGGGACGATTTTTCTCTGGAGCAAAACTACCCCAACCCGTTTAACCCTGCAACCAACTTCCGGTTCAGGTTGCCGGCAGCGGGCCATGTCACCGGCAGAATTTTTAACCTCAAAGGACAGCTGGTCGCCACCCTGCTGGATCAACCTTTGACGGCCGGTGAACACGTGGTTTCCTGGGATGGGACGGATGGGCGGAGTCGGCCCGTGGCCAGCAGCATCTACCTGTTTCGGCTGCAAACAGATAAGTCCGAGGCAACCAGGATGCTTGTTCTGACCAGGTGACAGGGCTGGGGCGTTGTACCCGGGCCTCGGTCCGGCGTGGGATTTCCATTTGCAAATCTACCGTCCACGTTGTATAATATCTATTTCAATCAATTCAGATGTGCAATCAGTATCCGCTCGGAAGCGACCCTGCATTCCCTGGTTACAATTGCGGCCGGGATTCATGAGCCAAGGCCCTATTTGTCCGGAGAGACTTTCCGGTCAGACACTGATTAACCCAAGCAAGGAGAGTTCAAATGGCTAAGTCGAGTACCGCTGCGCAGCACCAATCTGACGTTTATCAACCCGACAAGTCCATTGTGGAAAACGCACATGTAAAGGACTACGACACGCTTTATAAACGCTCTGTTGCAGACCGGGAAGGCTTCTGGGCCGATGAGGCATCCAACCTCGAGTGGTATAAGAAGTGGGATCGCGTTTTGGATGACGACAACAAGCCATTCTACAAGTGGTTCACCGGCGGCAAGATCAACATCATCCACAACGCCATCGATCGTCACTTGCAAACCCAGCGCCGCAACAAGCTGGCTCTGATCTGGGAAGGCGAGCCCGGCGACGTCAGAACATTTTCCTACCATGCCCTGAACCGCGAAGTGTCAAAATTTGCCAATGTTCTCAAAAGCATGGGAGTAAGAAAAGGCGAAATCGTCACCATTTACATGCCACAAATACCGGAGCTGGCCATCGCTATGTTGGCTTGCGCCAAAATCGGCGCAGCGCACAGCGTCGTGTATGGCGGCTTCAGTGTCGAGGCGTTGGCTGAACGGATCCAGGACGCGCAAAGCCGGGTATTAGTGACGGCCGACGGCGGCTGGCGGCGGGGAAAAATCACCGACCTGAAAGGCATTGCCAACGAAGCCATGGGACGCTCCGCAACGATCGAGGTCTGTATCACGGTGCAGCGCACGGGACAAGAAGTTTATATGGAAAATGATCGCGACTTCTGGTACCACGACCTGATGGGGTTGCCGATAGCAAGCGCTAAATGTACGACGGAAGAGATGGACGCTGAAGATATGCTGTTCATCCTCTACACTTCCGGCACCACCGGGCGGCCGAAAGGCGTTTTGCACACACACGGTGGCTACTCGGTCTACACCTCAACGACGCACAAGTATGTTTTTGACATAAAGGATGAAGACCGTTGGTGGTGTGCCGCCGACCCGGGCTGGATCACCGGTCATAGCTATATCGTCTACGGTCCGCTCATCAACGGCGCTACCATCATGATGTATGAAGGGGCGCCCAACCATCCCTATCCCAATCGTTGGTGGCAGATGATTGAAAAATACGGGATCACAATTCTGTACACCTCCCCGACTGCCATCCGGGGACTAATGCGTTTCGGCGACCAGTGGCCCAAGCGTCACGACCTGAGCACGCTGCGCTTGCTGGGATCGGTCGGCGAACCGATTAATCCCGAGGCCTGGCGCTGGTACCACGAAGTCATCGGCGAGGGGCGCTGTCCGATCATGGATACCTGGTGGCAAACAGAAACCGGCGGCTTCATGATCACGCCCCTGCCCATTACGCCGTTGAAACCGGGCTCAGCCACCAAGCCATTTTTTGGTAACGAGGTTGCGGTGGTCGACGACGATGGCAAAGAAGTCGCTGCGGGCGAGGAAGGCAAGCTCGTGCTCAAAGCACCGTGGCCCGGAATGGCCCGCACCATCTTCGGCGACTCCGATCGCTATGTTGAGGTCTATTGGAAAGACTATGAAAAACAAGGCTGGTATAAAGCGGGTGACTCCGCCCGCATCGATGAAGATGGGTACGTCTGGATCATCGGCCGGATTGATGACGTGATCAAGGTCAGCGGCTATCGCCTGGGAACCGCGGAGGTGGAGAGCGCGCTCGTAAGTCATCCTGATGTTTCCGAGGCCGCCACCATCGCTTTACCGCATGAAGTGAAGGGGAATGCTATCTACGCCTACGTTATCCTGCGCGCAGGTGTGAGCGGCAGCCCGGATCTGGAAGAAACTTTGAGAAAACACGTTGGCCATGAGATAGGACCGATTGCTCGCCCGGAATCGGTCACGTTCGTAGAAACGCTACCGAAGACCCGCAGCGGAAAAATCATGAGACGCGTCTTGAAAGCGCGGGCCCAGGGAGTAGACGAAGGCGATTTGAGCACACTGGAAGAATAGCGTCAGCCCGGATAATTCATGAAGCCGGGCATTGAGCACAAATCTCGCGGTCACTGTCATTCAGGAGGAGTTTTTCTCGAACAGGGTCGGGGCAGCATGCAACAGGCACGGATTTAGCCCATATTCTCTGCCCGGGAATTTGTTCCAGAGAGATTCAGAGAATTCGGTCGATCGTGACTAAATGCAAGAAGCTTTTGGAATTGAGTGAAGGAGTTGGGTTCAAAAAGATGAACCCAACCTACTCCGACTGTCATTCAGGAGGAGTCTTTCTCGAACAGGGTCGGGGCAGCATGCAACAGGCACGGATTTAGCCCATATTCTCTGCTCGGGAATTTGTTCCAGAGAGATTCAGAGAATTCGGTCGATCGTGACTAAATGCAAGAAGCTTTTGGAATTTAGTGAAGGAGCTGGGTTCAAAAAGATGAACCCAACCTACTCCGACTAAAGAAACAAGCCAGTTCTAAAGAATTACTTAAAAAATAGATTGATATTGGAGAACCGTTTACGCAAGCGTCTTTTTTGCTGCTCTGTGAACCTTTCACTACTTAGAAAAACCGTTTTCAGACTTGTCATTGCTGTTAATTCAAGAGGAAAGTCTGTGACTTGTGTCTTGGTTAAACTTAGCACTTTTAAGCTATTACACAAGGTGATTTCGTAAGGCACTTCGGTAAGAGCAGTTCCGCTTAAATAGAGATAGGACAAAAACCCAAGGTTAGAAATTTGACTAGGTAATATCGAAATTGGGTTGTTCCTCAAATGCAGCTCATTGAGAGACTTTAAGAAAAGTACAGCATGGGGAAATTCATAAAAGTTATTATTGTCTAAATATAGATGGGTGAGGCGGTCCATTTCAGAAAATTCAACTGGTAATGAAGATAGCTTGTTATCCCTAACATCCAAGGACCACAGGTGTAATGATCCAATCGAACCGGGCAATTCTATGAGTTCATTGTGTGATAAGTCCAAGTCACCAAGGTTTCTTAAACCCTCAAGGTTGCTAGGCAGTGCCCGCAGAGCGTTGTTCGCTATGTAAAGTTTTTCTAAATTTCGAAGATTTGCTATTTGTCTCGGTATACTCTCTAGGTTATTATCCTGTAGGTCAAGCACAACAAGCCCATCAAGTTGTCCGATTGAGGGCGGCAAACTCCTAAGACGGTTCCCTTTCAATTCTAGTTTTGCTAGCTTCCTTAATCGGCCAATTCCCGGTGGCAATTCGTCAAAAGTATTTTCTATTGCCTTCAGCTCGACAAGATTGGTCATCTTCGTGATCTCAGCTGGAAACTCTGCGAATCGATTATTAGATATGTCGAGGCTACTAATTTCAGCGAGGGTTTTGAATTCATGTGGCAGGTCTGTCAAACGATTACCCCCTAATTCAAGAACTCTTAGTTTTTTCAGATCCCCCATTTCTTTTGGGAGATCGAGTAAACTTCCAGCAGCCAACCTGAAGTATTCAAGGTTGCGTAATTTGCCGATTTCTGGTGGTATCTGCTTAATCGTAGAGCTTAGTGAAAGGTATTGCAGCTCTGTTAAGTCACCAATTTCGGATGGTAGATATTGAATATCCGTACCACTCAAATCTAATCCTTTCAATTTCTTCAATCTAGTACAGAAGATTGGAAACTGCCTTATCGGGTTACTATCCAGCTTAAGAAATTCAAGCTGGTCAAATCCTCCAACAGCCTCAGGCACCGATTCAAACTTATTGGCGCTGAGATCCAAGTCGGTCAGCTTACGTAATCGACTAAACTCGTCAGGCAGACTGCTGAGGTTGTTTTCGTTAAGATAGAGTTTCTGAAGGCTCTTGAACAAACCTATCTCTTTTGGCACTGAGTCTAGGCGTGAGAATCGAACGCGCCTAGGAATCCAGTAGTTGAACCGCCATTCATATTCATCCTCAAACGGTATGTTGCCAAGCTCCAATACCGAAACGGTATCAGCATCGGTAATTTTGTTCCGCAATCTTGCTGCAGGCCCATAATCATCAACACAGGAACTTAAGGTCAAGAATGAAGTTAACCACAAGAGCACGTTCCTCATCTATCCCCCACTACTCATAAGTAACATTCAGGATCTCTGCGAACTGCCTAAACCCGAGCCATTGTTGGCCGCCATTATTATTTGAACTTCGTCGTATCTGAGTTCGTAGTCGGTAGGGTGGATCAGTTTCCTGACCCACCTATTCCCAAAACGCATGTTCCTCGGAAAAATTCATACTTTAGCATTGCGCCGGACAGACCCCGGAGAAACACCAATGAAGCGCTTAAAAGCACGGCTGAATGCCGCCTCGGATTGGTAGCCGACCCGCTCGGCAAGCTCGGTCACAGGCACATTTTCTTCCTTGAGCCACGTTACTGCCATGTTCATTCGCCACCGGGTAATGTACTGCATGGGTGACTCGCCCACCAGTTCCTTGAAACGCGCCGCAAAGGCAGAACGCGACATGGCGATCTCATCCGCCAGCAATGCCACGGTCCACGCCCGCGCGGGATTACGTTGAATAAGCAGGATAGCGCGCCCAATCTGTTTATCGTGCAGAGCGCCCAGCCAGCCCGTTTGGGCCGAGGGGTCTTCCGCCATCCAGGAGCGAATCGCCTGTATTACCAGAATGTCTGCCAGGCGGGTGATGATGGTCTCACCGCCAGGACGCAGTTCTCTGGCTTCGGTCGCCATCAAGCGCAGCGTGCTCTGAATCCACTCCATCTGGGGCGAACGCCACGACTCAACGTAGATTAACTTCGGCAAGAGCCGAACGAGATGGTGTGCTGCCGGATGGTCAAAGCGAACAGCACCGCATATCAGACTGGTCGCCGCTCCTCCTTTGCCATACCGCAATATCTCATACCGTTCGCTGACCTGTTCACGCGGGAGATCGAAAAGATTTGCCGCAGGAACACCCCGCGCGCTCAATATACTGTGCCCCTCGCCATGCGGCACAAGGGCGAAATCGCCGGGTTGCAGGCGACGAGGCTCAATTCCTTCAACTTCAAGCCAACAATGACCTGACGTCACCACATGGAACATCAGGCAATCCGGTAGCGCCGGCATGGCACAGGCCCACGGCGCAGTGAGTTCCGAGCGCGTATAGATGACGCCGCTCATGTGCAAAAAGTGTAGCGCTTCCCCAAGCGGGTCTACGGAAGCCCAGAGGGTCTCCGTGCGGGCAGTGTCAGATACTAAGTCACTCATAATTGTTGAATATACCATCATCGCATCCTATAATCAAGCCACATTTCTGGATGATTAGGCATGATATGGCGAGTAATGGGCATTGTCACTCTAAAAAAGAATCGTTATGCTGGATGTCAAGCAAACACTTAACATTCTTGAAACGAACAAGGAGAATAAAATGCATAGCATGAACAGGAAGACGCAGCAAACGGATAACACTTTGGTGATTGGCGGTACTGGCAAGACCGGTCGGCGTGTGGTGGAGCGGCTTAAGACACGCGAGGTACCGGTCAGAATCGGTTCACGTGCCGGTGCGCCTCCGTTCGATTGGGAAGAACCGGCCACCTGGGAAGCCGTTCTGCGGGGAATGGTAAATGTATATGTGACATTCTATCCCGACCTGGCAGTTCCCGGAGCAGTAGAAGCGATCCGTACGTTTACTGCTCTCGCGCAACATAGCGGTGTCCAGCGCCTGGTCCTGCTTTCCGGGCGCGGAGAGGAAGAAGCGCAAAAATGTGAGCAGGTCGTACAGCAGTCCGGTATTGAGTGGACAATCCTGCGCGTAAGCTGGTTTTGCCAGAACTTCAGTGAGGCCTTCTTGCAGGAAATGGTTCTTGGCGGCGAGGTCTTCCTGCCTGTCGGAGAAGTGAAGGAGCCGTTTATTGATGCCGATGACATCGCGGAGGTTGCGGTCGCGGCATTAACCGGGGCAGGCCATGCCGGCAAGCTCTATGAGATGACGGGTCCGGCCCCCCTTACATTTGCAGAGGCAGTACAGGAAATCGCTAAAGCAGCCGGACGTGAGATTCGGTACGTGCAGATCTCTCATGATGATTTCGCAGCCGGGATGAAAGAACAGGGCGTACCCACGGAGATAGTGTCATTGACGAGCTACTTGTTTACTACCGTTCTCGACGGTCGTAACTCAGAAATAACCGATGGCATCCAGCGTGCCCTGGGCCGCAAGCCACGTGATTTCGCACAGTATGCACGGGACGCCGCCGCTGCCGGCGCCTGGCGCGAGTAGAGCAGACATGAAGAGTTGAATTCTTCATAAGGAGCCAGCTCAATATTTAGTGGCAGAGTAGGTAGAGATATGGGCATGCGTTTCAAGGCACGGGCATTCAGGGTGCTGAATCTGTCGCATGGCGCTGAAAGCGTCAAATTCCGGTGCCGAGGGTTGCGCTGTTTTTGGGCAACCCTGGGGCCGGAAGATCCGCACAACTGCAACCCCAACGGCGTTCAACAAGGGAGGTGATATGTGGCTGATACCCTGAGCCCGTCGCAGGGTGTTTGCCCCCTTCAGGGTCATCATCTGTTTTGTGCTTTTTGCCCAGGGTTGCACTACGTTTAACCCTGGGCTACGGTGTTTGACCGCTTTTGCGGTCGCTCAATGATACTGGGGAGGGAGAACAACCACCAGACAATTACTTTAGAATCATACGGTTTTGGGTTGTCATTTGTAAGGGCTTTTGATAACACCATAATTGCCAAAAGGAGAAGACATGAAAAATTCAAAAGTGCTCAAGACCATATTACTTATCTCAGGTTTGATTATGACAGGAGTCGGAGGCGCAATTTTGTTTATGCCTGTGGCTTTCCATGCGGGGAACGGCATTGACCTTGGGGGTAATATCAGTTTGTTAAGTGAAGTACGAGCTCCTGGTGGTGCCTTGTTGGCAAGCGGAATTCTGGTCATGTTGGGCGCCTTCGTGACTCAATTAACTTTTACCTCCGTAGTGGTATCCGCCTTGATATACCTTTCCTATGGCATATCCCGAATTCTGAGCCTAGCAATTGATGGAATGCCGGCTGAAGGGCTTGTGCAGGCGACCGTTTTGGAAATAATAATTGGACTGCTTGGCGTTTTCGCTCTGCTAAGATATCGAGAGGATCAGTAAGAAAAGGAGCGTAGTAGTCCGGCGCGTGGGCCAGTTTTCTTGACCCACCCGCCGGGACTTTGCAAAGAAGGCTTTTTAGTGATTGAAACCTTGCTCAACACTGCTTGCGGGTTTTTCTGCCTGGTCATGTTGCTTTTTGTGGGCCATTCCTAGGAGATCGGGCAGGAGGCTGAATATCAGCAAGGTGCATAGAAAGAGCGGCGTCAAGGCGATAATCCCCACGCCCACTTTCTCGAAGCGCAAATGCATAAAATAGAGTGCAACCAGGGCCGCTTTACCAAGCGCCAGAAGGATCAGCGCAATCGCTATGGCGAGTTTCCCAATTGGCAGATAGATGATGCCCACTTCAACTGCTGTCAATACTGTCAAAGCGAAGAATATCTTCATGTAATCAGGTTCTTGATGAGCAGAGCTCATTGTTTACCTCCCGCGAGCTTATATTAAGTAGACAAACGTAAATACCAGAATCCAGACCAGATCGACGAAATGCCAATACAGTCCCGCGATTTCGACGATACTGGAGTTGTTTGCATCGAGTTTTCCCTGCAAGCCTCTGATGGCTAAGACCGCCAGGTAAATGACTCCGCCGGTGACATGAGCTCCGTGGAACCCGGTAATTATGTAGAACGTGCTGCCGAACAGGTAGTCGCCAAATGGATTACTGGTGAACAGAATCTCCCGGTGCATCAAGTGCGTCCATTCGTAGGCTTGTAGGCCAAGAAAAATGACTCCACCCAGAACAGTCAGCGAAAGAAAACGAATCATTCCTTTGATATCACCATTCTGAATCGCGGAAAGTCCTTTCACCATTGTTAAGCTGCTGACAATAAGTAGAAAGGTCATGAACGCGGTCAGCGAAATACCCAGTACCTCCTGTGGCACCGGCCAATCCGGGCTGCCGGCCCTCAGCGCACCATAACCGGCAAGAAGTCCGCCAAACGACATGGCGTCTCCTGCCAGGAAAATCCACATTCCCAGCTTGCCACTGCTATCAGGAGTGAGCGGTGATTCGACCGGGTCGATTGCTGTCTCAACTGTGGAAACTTGACTCAATGTCATTCTCCTTCATTTGGTTTGATGTAGGGATAGTTCTGTTTTTGTCGGGAGGCTGTTTCTCTTCGCCCACACCACACCTGTGATGATCGAGCCAAACACCAAAAACGGCATCGCCATCAGGAAATAAATGCTCATGTTGAACCCTCGCCCTACGGTGGCACCGAGGGCGGCACCACATCCCGGACATGCGAACATTTGTCCCGGGTGTAGGATGACAGTGGCGCAAGCAATCATCACGAGTCCAGGTATTTTAGCTTTTAGTTGCTGTAATTTCATGCGGGCGTTAGTTTAGTTCCAATAGACAAGTCCATACAGGATTGGCCACAGCGCCACCACCAGCGTCCAGTACATGCCGATTAGCGCAATCGAGGTGTTCCGCTGCTGCTGATCTAATCGGTTGCGGGCCAGCCTGACGGTTACTGTCGCAAGCCAAAGAACAGCGCCCATAACGTGCAAGGCGTGGCATCCTATCAACGTGTAGAACGTTCCACCGAAAGTCCCTGAAGTTAGTTTGAAGCCAAACGCGACCAAGCGAAACCATTCGTACCCTTGCACCAGCAGGAACGTCATTCCTAACAGGGTTGTCAGGGTGAGCGCTTTTGTTATCTTCTTGTGGGGCCATCTGTCTATATTTTGCCATGTCTTCACCATGAAGGCACCGCTGATTAGTAGAATCCCGGTGTTTATTCCGGTGATCCCCAAAGGCAACAACGGCTGTCCCGGCGGCGGCCAGTGCAGTGCGCCGAAACGAAAAACAACAAAAGCGCCAATTAAACCTGCAAAAAACATCACGTCCGCACCTAGGAAGAGAGCCATGGCAAGGATGGCATTTGCATGGGACTTCCCAGAAGAGTCTTGCCGCCCACCATTACCCGGGTCAGAGGGCCCGGCGCCTATTGGCGGGGGCGTGCCGCCGTAATCCTGGACCAGGGTGTTTGCCCTCTCTTCTGTAAATACGTCAGACATTCAATTTTTCACCAAAATAACTATGACGGAAAGTGCATACAAACATACAAGGACGCCTAGCAAAACCAGCAGCGTCCGCCAGTTTTTTTTCTTGCTGTGTGTCAGACTTTCTTGCAAAGCATGTGTCCCCGGAATCTAGTGTCCATTGCCATTTGTCGGTTGCAGTTCATTGGTTTGCGACAGCCAATCTTCAGAAATGCCCGGAGCGCTGTATTCATAAGGCGCATGGTGCACAGTTGGAATAGCGTCGAAGTTTCCATGTGGCGGCGGAGTCGCGGCTGTCCATTCCAGGGTGTTTGCATTCCAGGGATTGTCACCGGCTTTCTTTCCGCGAAACATGCTATGAAAGACGTTGAAGAGCAAGATCAATTGCGTCAAGCCCAGGGCAAATGCGCTCATCGTGATGAAGATATTCATGTGCTCAAACTGCTGTAGAAATTCGTATTGCATGGGGTTGTAAATACGCCGCATGTGGCCGCCGACACCCAGAATGTGCATGGGAAAAAATGTACAGTTGAAAGCGATGAACGACAGCCAAAAGTGGACTTTGGCGAGTGGTTCATTCATCATTCTTCCGAACATCTTTGGAAACCAGTAGTAGACTCCCGCAAAGATCGCAAAGATACTGCCACCGAAGACCACGTAGTGAATGTGCGCCACGATGTAATATGTGTCATGGATGAAAATATCGACTGCCGACGAAGCCATGAAGATCCCGGAAAGACCTCCGATGACAAACATCGAGACAAAAGCCAGGCTGTTCAACATCGGCACTGTAAAGCGAATGCTCCCTCCCCACAAAGTGCCCAGCCAGTTGAACGTTTTGATTGCCGAGGGTACGGCGATCACCATGGTGGTAATCATGAAAGTCATGCCCATGGATGGATTCATGCCGCTTTGGAACATGTGATGGCCCCAAACGATCCAACTGAGAAACGCCAGGCTTGCCATGGCCAAAACCATTGCCTTGTAGCCAAATATCGGTTTTCTTGAAAAGACGGGTAATATTTCTGAAGTGATGCCCATCCCGGGTAGGATGAGAATGTAAACCTCCGGATGTCCGAAAAACCAGAACAGGTGCTGCCAAAGAAGCGGGTCGCCACCGCCAGCAGGATTAAAGAAGGTCGTGCCCGCCAAGCGATCAAACACCAACATTGCCAGGGCGGCGGTGAGCACCGGCAAAGCCAGCAGCAACAAGATTGCAACGATAAACAGAGCCCAAATCACCATCGGCATACGCATGTAGGTCATACCCGGCGCGCGCATATTGATAATCGTCGTAATATAGTTAATCGAGCCCATGAGCGAAGAAATGCCCAAAACGATCAAGCTTATGCACCAGAGGTTCTGGCCCCAGTCCACGCCGGTCCAGGCCGGGTCCGTGGACAGAGGCGGGTAGCCGGTCCAGCCGGTCGCGGCATGACCCCCGGGAACAAAAAAACCTGCGAGCATGATCGCCCCGGAGACAACCGCGATCCAGAATGAAAGCATGTTGAGCAGCGGGAACGCCATATCCCGTGTTCCGATCATCAAGGGGATGAGATAGTTGCCGAAGGCCCCAACCAGGATTGGCATAACAACGAAAAACACCATGATAGTGGCATGCATGGTAAAGAGCGCGTTGTAGAAAGCGGGGGTAATAATGCCAACGGGCATCTTCTGCACCAGCCAGCCCTGCTCATCTTCGGTCTTGGACAATTCGGAATCCCAGTAGGAATCCATTGCGGTCTCAGCCTCACCTGTCTCCAGATAGTGCTGCGAAGCACCTATCAAAGGCAATGGCTGTTCCGGGTACGCGAGTTGCCAGCGAACCAGCAGGGCCAGTCCACCTCCGAGGAGAAGCATGATCAGACCAAGGAGCAGAAACTGTTTGCCGATCATCTTGTGGTCCAGAGAAAAAATATAGGTATTCATAAACCCGTGGTGCTCGTGGGAAATGTGCTCTTTTACCGCGGTTGCTTCACTCATTTCTTTTCCTGGTTATTATGTAAATAGGCTGATAGAAGCGCTACAAGTAGTCTCACAGATTTGTAATGGGTACGTCTCGAAAGGTCAATTGTCCGGCCAGGTCTGGCCAACCCACTGCTCGTATTCCTCAGGACTGTGGACGATCAAGCGCCCCAGCATGCCGGAATGCCCGAAGCCGCACAATTCGGCGCAAGGGATTTCATAACTGCCGGCCTCGGTTACTTCGAACCAGGCGACGATTTCTCTGCCCGGAACGGCATCTTGTTTCAGTCGCAATTGCGGGACGAAGAAGCTGTGGATTACATCGATCGAACCCAGCAGGACATGCACAACTTTGTTGACCGGCACATGCACGTTATTGTCTACTTGATAGTCATCGTCAGTGCCGAATGCGCCGTCAGGTCCGGGATAAAGTACTTCCCAGTTATACTGTTTGCCGGTCACTTTGATTATGACTTCCGCCGGAGGAGGGTTTTGTTTGATTTTGCTCCACAGAGGTTTGCTCGCCACCGCGAGAATGAGCATGGCCACCAAGGTGGCACTGGTCCAGACTATTTCCAGTGTATTGTTGCCATGGTAGTATCTCGCGGGCTTTCCTTCCTGGAAGCGATATTTCACCAGGAAGTAGATCATGGCAGCGGTGACTAGAAAGAAAACTGTCGTGGTGATATAGTATATGACATAGAAGAATTTATCGATTTCACTGCCGAACGTGGAAACGTTCTGCGGGAGCCAATCAAGCATGATTCCTCCTCGTAAGGAAATAGTGTCGAACTTGGTTCTTGCCGTTAAGGGGTAACTACAACAATTGGGATAGGACTGGACGGCAAAATATAAAGAAGGCGTGAATTATATGCAACATTTTTCTGGAGTAGAAAGATGTTCGGGGTTGTCTTGCAGTGGGAGGTATTAAGGGCCGCTTCGCTCAAACACTTCTTCTTCGGTCAAGCCGTACAGGGGAGGTGTTTCTATCCCCAGCATTGCCAGGTAAGTATAAATCTGTGCCCGATGATGAACCTCATGCTCTATCATCGCTCGCATCCATTTCCAAATCGCGATGGCACCGCCGCCCGGCGTTGTACACTTGCTCTGTAACGCCCCGTTTTGCAAGCCGCCGATAATCGCGACTGTCTCAGTATGCATTTCCTGCATGAAATCCACAACCTCGGCATGAGTACGCGCGAGTTCCGGACCGTGCCCGGGGTAGCAGCTTGGCTTTCCCCGGAAGTTCTCTGCAAACATGTAGCGTTCGAGGGCCGCGATATGACGGAGCAGATCGCCGAACGAGAATTTTCCTTCCTGGTAGGTCCAGTCTATTTTCTCCGGCGGGATACAGGCCACGACGCGCATGGTCCGTTGGCGAATGCGTTCGTAGTAGCTGAGGAACCTTTGAATGTCAGTGATTTCCATGGGCGTGTTAAGTAAGTAGATTCTTTAGAAAGTCCATTGCATTTGCAGGGCGTGGTAGTTTTTTTGACCACTTATTCACCGAACGACTTCCTCGGGAAGATCCCTTTTCCAATCCTGTGGCCTACGCACCAGAGCACGTTTAACCGGGCTAAAGTGAACATAGTCAAAATGCCTTTCAGAGTCCCCTCATCTTTTATCCGGTGTTCCCAATATCGACGCTGCCAAAGGTGACCACGGTAAAAAAATAGATCTACCGAGTGATTTTGCGCCAAGGTAGTGTGCATTTTGTCAAGACCGGGTTTGGTGGCGGAACAGCAGGAATTTAGGGAGTGGGAGCTTAAAAAACAAGCAATGTGGGGAGGGGTCGGCAAGAAAACTGATCCAGCTTCGTGCCATCGTTTCGGGCGATGGCATCGTTTGATTTAGCAGCTTCAATCTCCTCATTCCAAGCTATTTGCGCGTATTTTTTTTATTGTATATATTCTCTCGGCTCAGATACACAAATCACGCTAATTTAATTACCAGATGAATTACACAGCAATCACAATGCTGCTTTGCATTTTTCTGACATTTCCAAACTACGCCCAAACCTCAATGCCGGCGGCTGATGAACGCTGGCGTGAAGCCGGCCTGCCCTACATTAGGATGTACGGCGCCAACGAATACAATAGTGATCCGCAAAACTGGGACATTGTTCAGGATCGACGTGGTGTGATATATGTTGCCAATAACAGCGGTGTTCTGGAATACGACGGTGTTTCCTGGCGTCAAATCATCCCGGGAACTCGTATGACCGTGACAACTCTAAATATGGATAAAAACGGGCGGATCTGGGTGGGAGCAGGGCGAGAATTCGGCTATTTGGCGCCCGACTCCGTTGGCTCTTTGAAGCATATTTCGCTGCTTGGGCGCATCCCGCTTCAGGACCGGGAGAGAGAATACGGGTGGGGTGTGGCAGTCACATCGCAAGGCGTCTATTTCGATACGGAAAATGTACTCTTCCGGTGGTCCGGCAGATCGAGCGCGCTGAAAGTCTGGCGGCCCGAAACAAAGTTTGACTTGACATACGTGGTTGGAGATGAGCTTCATATTCCTCAAACTGGTGTCGGTCTCATGAGAATGGAAGGCGATTCTTTGCGTCTCATGTCCGGAGGAGAAAGATTTGCACATATGCTTATTCGCGATTTGATACCATTGTCCGATTCAAGAAAAGCGTCTGCCGACCGAGACAACCCCCACCAATCCGAAGGACATACGAATGCAAACAACAATGATAGAATGCGCAAACGGTTCCTGATAGCGACCTCAGCGAACGGGCTCTTTGTCTACGACGGCGTCGATTTTTATCCTTTCAAGACAGAAGCGGATGCTTTCCTGCTGCAGAATCGCCTCTCGTGTGGCGCTGTTCTGGCAGATGGCCGTTATGCCTTGGGAACCCTACATGGCGGAATTGCGATAATCAATGAGCAGGGAAAACTGCAACTTATCTTAAATAAGGCGACCGGATTACCTGACAACACGGTTAAACAAGCATACCTCGATACCCAGGGAGGATTATGGTTAGCGTTGAACATGGGCCTTGCGCGGATTGAACTTGCATCACCCATCACCCTGCATTCCGAGGCCTCGGGACTACAAAGCGGCGTTGAAGGTGTCCAACGCCATAACGGTAAAGTGTATGCGACAACCGCTGATGGCATTTATACTATGGAACAAAGCTCATGGCGAGGAGGACCGCCTGCATTTCAACCTGTTACCGGAGTTAAGGCGCATTGCAGAAAATTGTTATCAGCCGACAGCCAGCTCCTGGTTACAACGGATAAAGGGATCTGCCAAATTGAAAATAACCAATCCAAACCTAACAAAAAATTTGACACAAAGGAACCGCTAAGTCTCCTCCGTTCACGGTATGATCAAAACCGCCTGTATGTCGGGTTTCGTCACGGCTTTGGGGTTATGCAGTCGCGAGATGGAAGATGGATATTTGCGGGTTATGTTCCCGGCATTTATGAGATCATAGAAGGCATTGCGGAAGATGGCCCTGACTCCCTGTGGCTGACAACCCGATATGGTGATGTCTCACTCTTGCGCACTGAGTCGATTCAGCTTTCAGCCCTGTATGATTCCGCAACCGTCCAAATCGAACGGTTTGGAGAAAGGCATGAGTTGGACAGGGGATGGGTAAATCCAATAGCCGTCAATGGCAAAGTTGTCTTTTCGACCGACTATGGATTGCGAAACTTTGACCCTGAGACTCAAACATTTGAATTAAGTTCATCGTTCGGAGGCGTCTTTGCGGACGCTGCCTGGGATTTGGGCGATACTTTCTTTGCCGTTGATGATATTGGACGTGTTTGGACGTCGCGGATTTTTGGTGACAAGACAGAAGTTGGGGTGGCTGTCCCCAATCCGGATGGCAGCTATTCGTGGCACACAACACCTTTTAGACGCTTTGCCGATTTCGGTGGAATTTGGAATTTTCATATTGATGAGAAACATAAAGGCGTCTACTGGTTTGGTGGCGCCGACGGTATCGTTCGTTATGATGATACGATTGAAAATAACTATGAGGCCAGCTATCCCTCGCTGATTCGCCGTGTGACCGTTAATGGGGATTCTGTTATTTACGGCGGTGCTTACTCCAATCCCGGTGCTATCATAAAAGCCCCGACTCTCGTCTACGAAGATAACCAGGTGGGTATTGAATATGCTGCACCCTATTATGATAATGAAGCAGCCAATCAGAACCAATATTTCATGGAGGGCTTTGATGACGATTGGTCTGATTGGACCAGTGAAACCAATGCCAATTACCGCAAGCTGCCTGAAGGGCATTACCGATTCCGTGTGCGCTCCAGGAACATTTATCAGAATATTGGCGACGAATCGGTATTCGCGTTCAAGATTCTACCTCCATGGTATCGTACCTGGTGGAACTATTCGTTCTGTGGCTTGATGACACTTGGTGTTTTGTATGCGATACGTCGCTACGAAAAAAATCGTCAGCAGTTCAAGCACCGGGCAGAATTACAGAGCGTGGAGACCCAAAAACTGAAAGAGCTGGACAAGCTCAAGTCTGACTTCTTCGCCAATATTTCCCATGAATTCCGCACACCGCTGACCATGATTCTCGGTCCGGCTGAACAACTAATGCAAGAGCCCTCAGAAAGTAGCAAGAATAAAGGAAAGCTGATCCGCCGCAATGCGCAACGTCTGCTCCGGCTCATCAACCAGCTTCTGGATGTGTCGAAACTCGAAAGCGGTAAGATGCCCCTGCGGGCGAGTCCGGGCGACTTCATCGGGTTTTTGAAAGGAGTGGTCATGTCCTTTGAATCCTGGGCGCAAGAAAGGGAAATCGATTTACGCTTCGACGTTCATCCTTGGGAAGGTGCCGACCCTTCGCAAGGTTTGAAAAAAACCTATTTCGACCGGGATAAAACAGAGAAGATATTTTTCAATTTGTTGTCAAATGCGCTGAAATTCACGACAGGTGGCGGGAGAATAGAGGTTGGTGCAAGTTTCAAACCCGCCCATACAACGGGTGTTTCAAAGTCCCCCCTTGGGGAGCCTGTCCTGAGCTTGACGAAGGAGGGTGCCGCCTTAGCGACGGGGCGTGTTATTCAAATCACTGTCAAAGACACCGGCGTGGGCATCCCGGCAGACCGCCTGCCCCATATCTTCGACCGGTTTTCTCAGGCGGACACCTCTAGCACCCGAACGTACGAGGGCACAGGTATCGGTCTGGCCCTGGTGAAAGAGCTGGTTGAATTGCACTACGGAACGATTGCCGTAGCCAGCGAGGAAGGCAAAGGCACTATCTTTACGATTGGTCTACCGTTGGGAAAAGAACATCTGCGTCCAGAGGAAATCGTCGAAGAGCCTGCTGAAGAGGATCGCGTGGCGCCCATCAGCATCAACCATTGGGACGTTGTTGAAGAAACCGTAGTGACACGCCACAACGTGCCCGTACTATCCGACGAAACACCCACAGCAACCAATAGCGAGGGGCCCATCATCCTTATCATCGAGGACAATGCAGACGTCCGTGCCTATATCCGCGAGCAGTTGGAACCCGAGTACGCCATTCTCGAAGCAGGCGACGGCGAGGCAGGTATTGCGCAGGCCATAGAGGTCATTCCTGATCTCGTAATCAGCGACGTCATGATGCCGAAGAGAGACGGCTTCGAGGTCTGCCGCACCCTGAAAACGGACGAGCGTACCAGCCACATTCCTGTAATCCTACTCACCGCCAAAGCGCGGGAAAAGGAGAAACTCGCCGGCCTTGAAACCGGGGCCGACGCCTATGTCCTCAAACCGTTCCGGCGGAAAGAGCTGGCAGTGCGGGTGCGCAAGCTCGTTGAGTTGCGGCGAAAACTGCGGGCGCGCTTCAGCACGGCAACGGTCATCAAACCCTCCGAAGTCGAAGCAACCTCAATGGACCGTATTTTTCTCGAACGAGTCATCGAGATTATCGAAACGCATTTTGACGATGAGACCTTCAACGTCGAAACGCTGGCAAAGGAAGTAACGATGAGCGTCTCTCAAGTCAACCGCAAACTGAAGGCACTGATCGGCCAGCCCGCCGGGCAGATGATCCGTTCCATGCGTCTACAGCGGGCCGCAGATTTGCTGGCAAAGAAGAGCGGCACAGTTGCGGAAATCTGCTACGCGGTCGGATTCAGTGATCAGGCCAATTTTACCCGCAGCTTCAAAAAGCAGTTCGGCTGCTCGCCGGCAGCTTATAAAAAGTGACTTAAGACGGGCACCAACTCCCCCCGAAGCACTGCTTTCCCCATACGACCTTCATCAGCTACAAATTTATTTTCAGGCATGATGCGCAAAAATGACAAACATTTGCGCAATATCGCCATGAAAGACACCCCGTATTTTTGCTATTTTTTTCCAGCCGGAACACAAAGCCTGTAAGCCGAAATTTGTAGCGCTGAGAAGTGGGCCCCCTTCCGAAGTGCGCTGCGTCAACTCTGACAGGGAGCCGGACCCTGTCTATAGTTGTTTAGTGCAAAGGGATTTTTCAAAAACGATGACAGAGAGTCGGTTTATGAGCAATCTTCTGTAATGAAAAAAGCAACAAGGAGGTGATTCGAGAGACCCGAGTCTCACTCAACGGGCAATGTTAGTAGTTTATGCTGATTCGGAAGAGTCAGAACAGGAAGTAATTCAAACGGTTCACTGCAGCACAGCAACCGTGATATGGCAACCTAAGACGGAGGTAAAAACTATGAAGGTTTCTAAAATTGTAGGCTTCTTGGGGATTTCCCTGCTTGCCGTTTTGTTGGCAATGACGCTGAAAGTGAGTTCTTCAACCGAAGGAAACAGCGGAGCTAATGAGATGACTGATGCCAACGCTCCCGCTGATGTCGAGCAATCATTCGGAAAGCTGCCGCTTGCCTTTGAAGCTAACGAAGGCCAGACTGACGATGCGGTGCAATTTATGGCGCGCGGACCGGGCTACGGTCTATTCCTAACGGGTGAGCGTTTGGCCCTGGCGCTCGACGGTCCGGACGAGACCGGGTTTGGCTTGCATCTCGTACTCGACGGGGCAAACCCTGAGGCCCAAGCCGAGGGCATCGGGCGTTTACCTGGCACAAGCAACTACTTTAAGGGCAGTGACCCGCAACAGTGGCAAACCAATGTAGCTCAGTACCGCAAAGTGCGCTACGACGAGGTCTGGCCAGGAATCGATGTGGTTTACTATGGCAAGCAGGGCCAGCTTGAGTACGACTTCGTGGTCGAGCCTGATGTCGATCCCTCTGCCATAAGTATGTCATTCGATGGCGCTGAGGCGGTGTCGCTGGTGGATGGTGAGCTGGTGCTGGCGACTGCCGCCGGCGACGTGGTGCTGCGCGAACCGGTGCTCTATCAGGAACATGAGGGTTATCGCGCGCGAGTGGACGGACGGTACGCTTTACTGGCCGACAATCAGGTGAATTTCGAGATTGGCGACTATGACCCGAACCGCGAGTTGATCATCGACCCGGTGCTCCTGTATTCGACGTTCATTGGCGGCGCCGGCGGCACACTTGACTCCGTAGTCGATCTCGAGCTCGACGCGGACGACAATGTATACTTCACGGGTATAACCAATGCACCCGACTTCCCAACCACCTCCGGAACTGGGGACGGTGGGTCCGGCGCTCAGGACGCTTTCGTGGGCAAACTGAACGCCGATGGCACCACCTTGCTCTGGTCGACCTTCCTGCGGGGAAGCGGTCACGACGCCGCAGCCGATCTCGTCCTGGATGCGTCCGGCAACGTTTACGTCACCGGCTTTACGCAGTCAACAGACTTCCCCACGACGAGCGGGGCCTTCCAGACCGCGCGCAACGGCACCAATGACGGTTTCGTGACGAAGCTCGATCCCACCGGATCCACTCTGCTCTACTCGACATACATTGGCGGCGGCGGCACCTCCGAGGGCTTGGCGGCGATCGAGGTTGACGCACAGGGCAAGATCTATGTGGGTGGCGCTACCAGGGCAACCAATTATCCAACTACCGCCGGCGCCTTCGATACGGGAGCCAACGGGCTGACCGATCTCATCTTCTCCATCATCGATCCCGCCGGTGGTGGCGCCAGCGACTTGGTCTATTCAACCTACATGGGAACGAACGCAGAAGACAAGAACGGCATTGTGGATCTCGTCCTGGATGCCGCAGGTGATGTCTACATGGTAGGCGGCGTCGGCTGTGGTGCGCAGCAATTTCCGAACGGCGCCCCGATACCGTCCACGGCGATCGACCCCGTCTGCGGGCCCGCCGGCACCCAGATTGAAGGCTTCGCCGCCAAGCTGTCCCCGGATGGCAACGGCGCGGACGACCTGCTATGGGCAACGTATCTCGGGGGCGACGGAAACAGATTCGAGTCAGCAGACAACGCGGAACTGGACCCGGACGGCAACCTGGTCGTTGTCGGATTGGCGAACCCTGACGGGAACGCGGCTACGCCGGACTTCCCCACGACACCTGGGGCGTTTGACCCGGTTGGTGACCTCAACCCAGCCCAGGGCAAGGAAGATGTATTCGTGGTCAAAATCAGTCCGGATGGGAGCTCGCTTCTCTTCGGGACCTTCATTGCCGGTGTAAATCGGGACGGTGCCGCTGATGTCGCGATCGATGACGCCGGCAACATTTTTGTCGCGGGGACCACCCAATCGTCTGACATGCCCACAGTTGCGCCGTACCAGGCCGCTCTATCCGGCGTGGTCGATGCCTGGCTGGGCAAGCTGAGCGCCGATGGCTCGACGCTGCTTTTCTCTACATACTTCGGTTGTTCTTCCTTCGAGTTTGCCCTTGCTCTAGAGCTCGACGCGTCGGGCACCCCGGTGATCGCCGGCAACACGCGGTCCTCCGACTTCCCTATCACACCGGGCGCATATCAGACCTCGATGGGTGGAAGCCGAGACGCCTTCATCACTAAGATGGACATCAGTGCCCCGGGAACGCACACCTGCGGCGATCCGGTTCCGCCGCCTCCGACTTCCAACCAAGACCCCGACTGCAGCCTGGTAGCCATCGCAGACCAAAGCGCGGACGCCAGTTGCAGCGCTGCCATCTCGGGTGCTGACGTGACCGGCGTCACCGACCCGGATAACGACCCGCTGACCATCACAGTCAGCCCAACCAATCTGGTGCTGGGCGCCAACACGGTCACAGTGACCGCGGACGACGGCAATGGCGGCACTTGCAGCACCGATATTGCGGTCATCGTGGTGGACAACACCGCGCCGGTCGTCGCCTGCCCGGCGAATATAAGTGTCGATGCGCCAGCCAACGCCTGTGCTGCCATCGTTACCTTTACAGCGACTGCAAGCGACAATTGCGGCAACGCCACAGTGGTTGCCACACCGGCTTCCGGCAGCTCCTTCCCGTTGGGAAGCACGACGGTCAACGTCACCGCCACAGATGACTCCGGCAACCAGTCAAGCTGTTCGTTCGATGTCAGCGTCAACGACGTGACCGCACCGGAAGTAACAGCACAATTCCTGCCGCTGGACTCAGGGGACGACGACGATGATGGTGATGACGGCAAGGTCAAGCTTTGCCACAAACCCGGCACCAATGCCGAGAAGACCCTCGAGGTCCCTGCATCGGCAGTGCCAGGCCATCTCGGCCACGGCGATGTTCTGGGCGAATGCGACGACAACGAAAATAAAATGGCTAAAGGCAAGAATGACAAAGAGGAAGACAAGGGCGGCGACAGCAAGGACAAGGGTGATTTCCAAATATCTTTCTCCGGCACCGACCTCTGCGATGCCAGTCCCGACGTCAGCGCGGTCATTCTGATTCCGGCGATACCTGCTAACGCGGTAACAGAGTTCGAAGCAGGCGACGACCCGCTCCAGTCTTCCATCAAGTTCCGCTTCGACGCCAAGAAGGGTACCTTCAAAATCAGCCTCGAAGGCACGGACGAAGCGACTCTGCGCGCGCAACTGGCTGACGCCATCGCCAGTGGCGGGTTTGCCGTCCTCAACAATCAGGTACTCCAGTTGGAAAGCAAACAAAAGGACAACAAAGACGAGTACAAGTTCGAGTTCAACAATGGCATTCTGGAGAAGGTGAAATTCGAAAGTGGCGATCCTGCCATCATGATGAAGGCCACGGCTACGGACGCCTCAGGGAATTCCAGCATGGTGACTGTGGACGCCTTCACAGGCGCAACAATGGCCGCAGCCCAAACCAGCGCAATGCAACCCAGCAGCTACGCTCAACAAGCTGTAGAGGCTAAAGCTGCTGCTTCCGGCAAGACTGATTCAGCGGAGCTTTTGTCGACAGACAGTCAGGGTGGATCGACCTCAGGAACCATTCCCGAAGCCTTTGCACTGGCGCAGAACTATCCGAACCCGTTCAACCCGAGCACCACGATCGCTTTCGCAGTACCGGAAGGGGGCGAGGTCACGCTCACTATCTACAACATGCGCGGTCAGTTTGTGCAGACCCTGTACTCAGGAGGCATTGCAGCCGGCCAGCACAGCAGGGTGTGGGACGGCAGGGATTTTCGCGGTACCAAAGTAGCGAGCGGGGTTTATATTTACCAGTTGAAGGCAAAAGGTTTTGTGGCGACGAAGAAACTCCTCTTTGAGAAATAGAGTTTAGGTGTTTCGTGTCCAGAAAATGCCACGCACGTTGCAAGTGCGTGGCATTTTTGATATTAGGCCCACTACGCTGTTTGCGCCAGCATCTCAATTATATAGGCCTGGAAATGCTGTGTACAGGATCTCGTTCTCTTGCTCGCAGGAGACTTGAAATCTTCTGCGGGAACAGGTCAATTCAGGAATTCCATTCTTTATTCATTCCGCCGAGGATTCTCCGGAAGACCAAAAGTGCTGTTGTTTATGTCCTCGCTGCGAGTTCCTTTCTCTTGAATACTACTTTCGACTTCATAACTGTCCTATAAGAATAAATCAGCAAATTGCTTACAGCATAAGTTGATACCGCCACAACAAGATACTTCAATAATGAAGGCGTTTCCCTGTTAAGCATGGCTAATGCGAGCGCGCCGAGGATTATCGTATGAATGATGTAGACACCGTAAGAACTCTGGTTCAGCGCTTTCCAGATCTTGCCGGGTTTATTCACATAAAATCTAAAAGTAGCAACCATCAGGTAAAGCATGGATAGCAACGACAGGTGAAAACTAGTCCATCTTATCAATCTGTCGCCAGTCTCTGAAAAAATGACCTGACCGGGTTTTATGAAGGCAAAGATGATCAATAGAAGATACAAAGATACTGGTATCCAGGCAACGCAATTTATCAAGATGTAAAATCCCTTGCTGGTCGACTTTGATTCAAATATCTTCAGTTTGTAACACAGAGCGCCTAATAGAAAAATCATAAGGTAGATCAAGAGTCTCTCATTTTGGAAATCCAGAAAAAATGTTTTTGTCCAACCCTGCAGCTTATAAGTGTCCATGAGGAAACTATAGACTAAGCCACAAAGAAAGATCGCCAGGGTAGCTCCTTTCAGTGAAAGGGTGGGCAAAGTCATGTTCATTCTTGAGAAGATGAAATACAGTACGTTAAACAAAAAAAGAACCGGCAGAAACCAAAGCCAATTTTGATTCCAAATGCCGTTGCTCCAGTGAAAGTAGGTCGTCCAATTTTCCTGAGGTAGATTTCGAGAGTATAGGAACATGATTTTGTAAAGTGGAATCAAAGTCAAGACAGCCACAGCCCAGGGAACCATGAGTCTGTTGAATTTTGTTCTTAGAAATGCGCGGCCTTCCTTGTTTTTCAGTGACAATGGTGCAAAGAATCCCGAAACAAAAAAGATGGTAGACATCACAAAAACATCCACAATTAGATTTATGATGCCAGACAGATCATTGGTCGCGGGGTCATCCACAATCCAAAAAAAAGCCGAAATGCCACTGCTCTCATAAACAAGTCCGGTATGTAGTAGAACCACTAAGAAAATCATGAAAGTTCTCAGATTGTCTAAAAAGTAAATTCTGTTTTCCGCAGGGATACTGCTTGCTTCAGCCATAGCTATTTCTCCTTTTGTCTGCTTACTGTTTCCTGAAGGAAATATGTTACGAGGTTACAGAAAGAGGAGAAAATTTTTGGGAAATATTGCAGTGGCGGCAGTCATGGCCAGTAACTGCCAGACGTTTTTTACTGAAGCAGGCTCAGCAGCCGTAGAAAGTACCCTCCTTTAGCAAAGGAGAGCCAGCATGGTTTGATGAAAGGGGTACAATCCGGGAATTTCAAATTTCTCCTGTCCGCGCTTTGCAGCGGCGCGGAACCGGCTGCCGCGATCTCGACAACGGCGACATCACCTCCGTACTACCCAGGTCCCCGCCAATCGGTCATGCAACCCGCGGTTGGGATGAACAACAGCATAAACCGCCGCACTGATCCATACAACAAGCAAACCAAGAGCGGAATATAAAGCAATACCCGCGGCCGTTTTAAACGTCAGAGCGATGAGCCCCATTGGCAGAAACAGCGGAATCCAAACGATGGCCCAGCGAACAAATAGCTCCGCTCTGTTGGCCAGTTCTCCTTTGGCATTGACCACTGCCAATCTAAAAATGGATTGACCGGTAGTGGTCCGAAGCGGCAATAACAAAATATGCACAAGCGCGTTGGCGATGAGAATAAACAATGTGGTATTCATGGCGAGGCGCACCACCGTGACCATCATGCCCGCCATTTCATCTGCTTGATAAGAGCCTACAAAGACCATGGTCCAAATATAGAGAGGTAGCATGAAGATTGAGCCGGCCCGGATCCCCTTGCTAACCTCAGTAGCTTTGTCCAGCAGGCCACGCAAGGTGCCGGTGAGGAAACTGAGTTTTTCGAACTTGCCATCCTCAAGATTTTGCAGCACGGGCCTGGCATGAAGGGGTAGACTGGTTGATTCCACGCAAGCCGCGATTGCGTGGAGGAAACGCTGCTGGCCGGCAACATCTCCGACCGGGACGCTTTCCGCCGGAGTCTTGACATCAGGCCAGGGTTCGTCGAGCAGGACGGCATGCCCTTGAGCAGTAATCCAGACATGATCAACACTCAATTCGTCGGGCAAGGTCTCATCCTTTGTCGCGTCCCATAATTCCGATGCCAGGTCGTGCAGCCAATGGCGTAGCGTTCCCCAAGTCAGAGGTTTCCCGCCAGCGACCAGACTGGAAAATGGAACGCCCGGAGTCGCTTCAAACGCGTCCCAGGTGATCCGGGTTGTCTCAACCTTTTGCAGCCAGCGCAAGCGGCCGGGGCGGGCAAGGTTTCGGCGGGCAAGGGAAGGCTCCGATGATGTTCTTCGCAGCAACCAGACCTGGCGTCGCAACACAGGATCGGCAGTGGTGAGCCATTCCCCGGGTACAATCTGGTTAATGGCTTTGTAGGGCCCAAGGGAAACAGAGCCCTCGTCGGGAATTGTTTTCTGACCTACAGCCTCGAATGACGGACGCTCGGTGCCCTTCTGCCGCATGATCACCCTCGTTCCGGAGAGTCGGTCCCAAACCGTGGCAAAACCGTTTTCACGACGTGCGCCTAACGTCAACAATAGAGGAATCCAACCGCAGATGTTGGCCGCGCCCACAAAAAATGCGATCTGAAATCCGGTCAGGTTGATATCAGAGATTGTGGCCATCATGAGCGGCATTCGAACGCCTTCAACGGAAAAAATGGGAAGAAAGATTCGAATCAGCGCGCGTCCCATGCCGGGTGTGCGCCCGTTGGTGCGGACCACGCGCAGTCCCTTAAGCCCCTTACCCAGGCCAGCGCCCCAGATTCCCTCAACAATACTGAAATAGAGAAACCCGAAGCCCAAAAGCGTAAGATAGTATCTCGCCGAATACAGGGTGCGTTCAATCACAGGTGCAAGCAGCAACTGCTCGGAACCGACGGATAGCATGAGTATGACATATGGTATGAAGAAGGCGATTAAGAAATCGACCCAACCTGCTGCTGCCCGGATCTTCAGCGACGCTGCCTCCGGTTCTTTGGAGCTGAAAGGCAACAATGCGTTGCGCAGCGCCGTGTAGTCGGCGTAGCGTCCATCCGGTTCTTTAGAGAGGCAGCGTGTTACTACCCGCTCAAGGCCGGGTGGCATGTCGTCACGTAGGTCGCCTAGCGGTTCAGGATC
>JAJDAD010000002.1 GCA_029262055.1 Candidatus Zhuqueibacterota bacterium | reverse complement strand
AAGGCCGCCCTTCCTGCGCATCGATTTCACATCATGTAACCTGCAAACACCCATCTCTTCAAATCCCCTAAGTTACATCTTTATATAGACTTGCAACTCGTTGCTTCGTTCAACTAGGATTTCTATAGTTTTCTTCATAATCCCCCAAATCATATTTCTTCCATCATTAAATCCGGACAATTACCTGAAAACCTAACTGCATAATATGATTCCGGGACGTAATAGCCGGATCTGTATAGAATCTCATACCAGGCAATCGTAGCCTCCTTTATCGAGTAGGAAAGATATTCCGAATTGGGGGTCAATCACGTCCTCCCGGCATTATTCATCAATTTAAGTGGCGGGACCGTCACAATGTAAACAGCCCTCGCATGTGAAACAAGGAAAAGTTCTCAGCCTGACAGCATGGGATCTAAATCTACGCTGTTCGGGAAGCCCTCGTAAAATACCGGTAAACCAGCAACCCGATCAACATTAGCGCAAGTCCGGCGCCGGCCTGGATCGGTTTTTCAATCAGTGTATTTATGACAAACAAAAACGATGTGGTGATGAAAATGAGCGGCGTCAGCGGGTAGCCAAAAGTCCGCACGGGTCGCACGACATCTTCTCGTTTATACCTGAAAAGGATGACCGCGCAGGCAGCTAACATAAAAAATATCCAATCCGTGAAGGTTACGTAGGTGATGACTTCCTCAAAAGTGCCCCACAAAAGCAGCAGTATGATTGCCCAGAATGATTGCAGCAGAACGGCGTTTACCGGAGTGCGGTATCGGGGATGAACCGTCGCTATCTTCTTGAAGAACAGACCGTCATCAGCCATGGCAAAGTAAATCCTGGGCGCGGAAAACATGTAAATGAGAGCTGTGCCAAGCGTTGAAATGGCGATAATGATTGCCACCAAACTACCGCCCCACGGTATGACGGTTTGGACAGCATCCGCCGCCAGACTGCGGGCCTGGGCGATTTCCGCGGCCGGCAGCAGAAACATATAGCTCAGATTGACCAGGAGATAGACTACGGTCACGATCAAAGCGCCGAGGACCATGGCGCGCGGGATGGCTCTGCCTGCGTCCCTGGCCTCTCCGGACAGGTAGGAGGCGTGCTGCCAGCCGCCGTACGACCAGAGGACCCCGACCATGGCCAGTCCAAAGGCACCGGCCAGACTTCCGGAGGTGGTGGTTATGGGTGCGACACTCTCTGTCAGGTTGACATGAGAGCCGAGAAACAAGCCGATCAGGACCACTGCTGCGATGCCGATCAGCTTCAGGCCGGTGAACACATTGGAAAAATACTCCGAAAATTTGACCCGAAAGATATTCATCAGTGTAATTGTGACAATAGTGGCAACAGCAAATGGGGTTTGCATTGCAGCGGAAACCGGGATGACAAAAGAAACATAGTACGTGAATGCCAGGCTCAATGCAGCCAGCGAGCCGGAGTTAATCACAGTCAAATAGGCCCAGCCGTACATGAAACCGGCAACAGGCCCATAGGCTTCTTTGAGATAAACGTAAACACCGCCAGCCTGCGGGTACATGCCACCCAGCTCGGCAAAGGTGAGCGCGCCGGTCAGGGCGATAAGCCCGCCAAGCGCCCACGCGGAGAGAATCAGGCCCGGCGTTCCCAGGTGCGCTGCGACCTGTGAGGGGGTCAGAAAGATGCCGGAGCCAATGCAGGAACCGACCGCCACCATCGTGAGACCATACAAAGACAAATCCCGTCGCAGCTTTTGCACAGAGTTTCTCCCGGTTAGTGAACCATCTCGGCAATGAGTTTTTCGAAGGCCGTCAGGAAGGTGTCGACGTCGGCGTCTGAATTGTACCCTTGCGCGGAGATGCGAATGAACTGTTCGCCGTTAATCTCATTTACGGGTATTTCGATGCCGAACTCATTGAACAACCTCTGGTGTAACTTTTCGCCGTCCAGGTTTGGCAGGGGATGCGCCAGCATTTGCCGAAACCAAACCTCGCTGTCCTGGCAGAGAGGCTCCAGGCCGGTTATCTCGGCCAGGCGCAGGCGCGCCCGGCGTACCAGCCGGTGACAGCGTTCCTGTTCCGCCGGCCAGTTGTGATTTTTCATAAAAGAGATTACATCCGAGATGGTAAGATAGGCGGCAATGTCGAGCGTGCCCTGGTATTCGTTTTCCTGGATATAGGCTGAATCAGCGAGGGATTTGTCTCCCCAACTGATCACCAACGGTGAAATCAAAGACTGTCTGTCCGGATGTACGTATAAAAAACCGGCGCCTTTCGGGGCCATCATCCACTTGTGGCAGTTACCGGCGTAGAAATCGACAGACAGGGAATCCAGGTCGAGCGGCAACTGGCCGGCGGTATGCGCCCCGTCGATCACGACCAGCAATCCCGCTGATTTTGCGCGCGCGATAATTTTTTCTATCGGCAAAATGAGGGCTGTCACCGAGGTGATGTGACTGAGAAGAATGACGCGGGTCCGGTCAGTCACACCTTGCCAGAATTCGTCGACCAATTCGGCTGCGGATCGAACCGGAAGAGTTAAGGGCTGGCGCACGTAGCGTCCACCGCGCTTTTGACAGATAAATTGCCAGACCCGGTCGATGGCGCCGTATTCCTGGTTTGTGGCCAGAACTTCATCGCCCGGTTGCAACGGCAAGGAGCGCGCAACCAGG
Source organism: Candidatus Zhuqueibacterota bacterium (assembly GCA_029262055.1). Lineage (GTDB taxonomy): Bacteria > Zhuqueibacterota > Zhuqueibacteria > Oceanimicrobiales > Oceanimicrobiaceae > JAJDAD01. The sequence goes on along the minus strand of JAJDAD010000002.1, from coordinate 128,460 downwards.
TTAAGTCCGGTGGTGGCGTTGGGGACAAATATCAGATTGTCCCGCTGCGTGCCTAAAAACTCGCTCAACGAACCGCGGGCTTCCTGCATCAGGCCGGCAAAACGCCGGCCAAGAAACTCTACCGGTTCCCGTTCAAGCTCGATCTGCCAATTCTGGTAAACCTCAAAAACCGGTTTGGGGCAGGCGCCAAAAGACCCGTGGTTTAGAAAGACTATTTCGGGACGCAGCAAGAAGAGGTCGCGTAAGGGTGTCATTCAGGCTCGAAAGGTGAAAAGGATAGGTTCAGGAAATATAATCAAGGCGAACATCGTATGAAACAAGAAAAGGTCGCCTGCCCTGTCGAACGCGCGGCGGCTCATTCGTTATTATCAAAAGAATAAATCACTCACATTTCTCACTTACCTTCCGCTGACCCGAAGCAATGTCAGAAGGTAAATCCCCTCCAAACGCGCAACGCGCGCGGAGGAGCAGGTTCAAATCGCGTTTAGCGTTTTGAGCCGGGGAGGGTGCTACACCTGGCCGCATACCACGGACCCACCCCTGATTCTAACTCTGCACGAGTTAGAATCTGTCCCCTCCCAGGAGTGGAGGTTGCTTAGTTAGTTACATAAGAACCTATAATTAATTACAATCTCTGAAGTGAGAAATGTTAGTAAATCGCCTGCGCATGACTAACATTCCCACTTCGAACTTGACGTCATTCTGAACGCGAAATGACAGATTTCTGGGTCAAGAAAGCCATTAGGCGCGAAGAATCCTTCATTGACCGGGTAGATTCTACCTGCGGCATCACGCTTAAGTAATCTGCGTCGTCAGAGCGCCGATGGTATTTGCTCATCAAAGCGTGCCTTTGGTGGATTTCTGTTTTCATTTGAACTACAATTTCCTAAGTTTGAAATTCACCACGTGTCATCTATAACCACGAAGGGATTTGGCAACAATAACATGAACTTTTCCAAGAGCAAACTCATCCTCGGAGCAGTCTTAGTGGCGATAATCCTCTCTTTTGTCATTCCGAGGTTAAAATCGGTAGATAAGGGCCCCAACGATGCGGCCGCTTTTCGGCCGCCTGCGACCCCGGTTTCGGTCATGATCGTGCAGCCCGGACGCTTGCAGGACAAAATCCTGACCACCGGAACCGTTCTGGCCAACGAAGAAGTCGAGCTGCAGAGCGAAATATCCGGAAAAGTAACTGCGATCTTCTTTGAAGAAGGAAGCCGCGTAAAACAGGGCCAACTGCTCCTGCGTTCCAACGATGAAGAGCTGCAGGCCCGGCTAAAGAAGGCAGAGTTTCAAAAACAGTTAGCGCAGCAGAAAGAAGAGCGAGGCCGCAAGCAGTTCGAGATCGACGCGATCAGCCAGCAAGACTACGATATTATCCTAAATGAACTCAACGTCCAGAAGGCGGAAGTCGATTTGATCAGCGCGCAATTGGCCAAGACCGAAATTATCGCTCCGTTCGACGGGACCATCGGGTTGCGCTATGTCAGCCTGGGCAGTTACATGTCCCCGAATACCAGAATTGCGAACCTGCTTGCCACGGATCCGGTGAAAGTCGATTTTTCAATTCCCGGAAAATATGTAGCACAGGTCAGCAAGGGCAACGAGATTTCGTTTAAGATCCAGGGCTCTGATGATGTTTTCAAAGGTGAAGTCTACGCCATCGAGCCCAAGGTCGACCCGGTCACGCGGACAGCGCGTCTGAGAGCGCTCAGCCCCAATCCGGGCGGACGCATTTTGGCCGGTTCTTTTGTTGAAGTAGAACTCGTGCTCGATGAGATCGAAGATGCGTTAATGGTGCCGACCGAGTCTATCATTCCATATCTCAATGGCCAGAGAATTTACCTGTTAAAAGATGGGAAAGTAGCCCCGCAACCGGTTGAGACCGGTTTGCGAACGGAAGCCAGTATTCAAATCACCGCAGGCGTGCAGCCGGGAGATTCTGTCCTGACTACGGGAATTCTGCAGGTGCGGCTGGGTTCCGCTGTCTCCGTAACCAAAGTCGAATAGTCGTGCCCGTATTTGGGCCAGGCACAAACTGAGGTATAAAATGAGTCTGTCAGCAGTTTCCATCAGTCGTCCCGTGTTGGCACTTGTAATGTCGATCACCATTGTTCTGTTCGGTGCCATCGGCTTCAACTATCTGGGTGTGCGTGAGTTTCCAAGTGTTGATCCGCCCATCGTTACGGCGGTGACCAATTACACCGGCGCGAATGCCGACGTCATCGAGTCACAGATCACTGAGCCGCTGGAGGAGTCGATAAGCGGCATCGCCGGCATTCGCACGATTTCCTCGGTCAGCCGCGAGGGCCGGAGCACGGTCACGGTTGAATTCGACCTGAGTGTCGATCTGGAAGCGGCCACCAACGATGTGCGCGACAAAGTCTCCCAGGCCATCCGCCGGCTGCCTCCTGATGTCGACAACCCGGTGGTGTCGAAAGCAGACGCGAACGCGGTGCCGATTGTCTTCCTGAACATTTCCAGCAGCAGACGCGATCTGCTCGAAATCTCGAACATCGCGATCAATGATTTCAAGGAACGGCTGCAGACCATTCCGGACGTGAGCAATGTTCAGGTCTGGGGCTCCAAACGCTACGCCATGCGGCTTTGGATCGATCCGGGGAAATTGGCGGCTTACAAGCTGACGCCGTTGGATGTGCGCGACGCCCTGACTCGTGAAAATGTGGAGTTGCCGGCGGGCAGAATTGAAGGCACGCACACGGAGCTAACCGTTCGTACCATGGGCCGCCTGCTAACCGTGGAAGATTTTAACAAGCTGGTGGTTAAGGACGCGGACGGCATCGTGGTTCGCTTCCGCGACATCGGCCGTGCGGAATTAGGGCCGGAGAATTACCGCACGATTTTGAAGCGTGACGGTACCCCGATGGTGGGCGTTGTGCTCATCCCACAACCGGGCGCCAACTACATCGCCATCGTTGATGAGTTTTATAAAAGAGTGGATCAGATCAAGAAAGATCTGCCGGAAGACATCGTGCTAGGCCTCGGCTTTGACTCCACAAAATATATTCGGTCAGCGATTTTCGAAGTAATTCAGACCATTTTTGTGGCCTTTGGCCTCGTGGTTCTCGTCATCTTCGCTTTCCTGCGCGATTGGCGCACGACGATTATCCCGGTCATCACCATTCCGATATCCCTGATCGGCGCTTTCTTCATCATGTACATTGCTGGCTTTGCCATCAACATTTTGACGCTGCTCGGAATTGTACTCGCCATCGGACTGGTGGTGGATGACGCCATCGTCATGCTGGAAAATATTTATGCAAAAATCGAACAGGGCATGGATCGCTTCACCGCAGGTCTGAAGGGAGCCAAGGAGGTTTACTTTGCGGTCATCGCCACCACCGTGGCGCTGGTCGCGGTGTTTCTGCCAATCATGTTCCTGCAAGGCTTTACCGGGCGGCTGTTCCGGGAATTCGGTATCGTGCTGGCAGGTGCCGTGGTGATTTCTTCGTTTGTCGCGTTGTCGCTCACCCCGATGATCAGCACCCGGCTGTTGCGCCGGCAGCAGAAACACAGTCAATTCTATCTGCGCACCGAGCCATTCTTCAACAGGCTCACCGGCAACTACAAGAAATCTCTGGAAACATTCATGCAGCGCCGCTGGCTGGCTTTTGTGATTGTCGCTGTTTCCTGTGTCGCGATCGTAGCCTTCGGCAAGATGCTGTCTTCAGAGTTGGCTCCCATTGAAGACCGCAGTGGCCTTCTGGTTTTCTCGACCGCGCCTGAGGGCGCCACTTTCGAATACATGGATCGCTACATGGATGAATTGATCTCCGCGTCCGTAAACTCCGTGCCGGAAAAGGAGGCCATCATAACGTTGACGTCGCCGGGTTTTGGCGCTGCCAGTTCGGTGAACTCAGGCTTTATGTACATGATCCTGAAGCATCCTGACGACAGAGAGCGGTCGCAGCAGGCGGTCGCCGACCAACTGACCGGCGAGCTTGGGCAGTTGAGCGGGGCGCAGTCTTTCGTGAAGCAGTTTGAATCCATCGGGCGACGGTCGTTCGGACTGCCGCTGCAATATGTTTTGCAGGCGCCGAATTTTGAAAAACTGAAAGAGGTCCTGCCCAAGTTCCTGGAAGAAGCCCGGCAGAACCCGAATTTTCAGTTTGTCAACGCCGACCTGAAGTTTAACAAACCTGAGATTCGCGTCGAGATCGACCGCGAGCGTGCCCGCGCCCTGGGTGTGTCAACCCTTGATATCGCACAGACCATGCAACTGGCTTTCAGCGGGCAGCGCTTCGGGTTTTTTATCATGAACGGAAAACAGTACCAGGTGATCGGACAGGTTGGCCGCGAAGATCGCAACGACCCGCTGGACTTGAAGTCGCTCTTCGTTAAAAACAAGCAGGGCGAAATCATCCAGTTGGACAACCTGGTTAACCTGGTGGAGGAGAGCAGTCCGCCGCAGCGCTACCGCTTTAACCGGTATGTCTCTGCCACGGTCGGGGCCTCAATGGCGAAGGGCGTGACCATCGGCGACGGCATTAAGGCAATGGACGAAGTCGCGGCAAAAGTGCTGGACGACTCCTTCGCCACTGACCTTGCCGGCCAGGCACGCGATTTCAAGGACAGTTCATCCAGCCTCGGGTTTGCGTTTGCGCTGGCAATCGTGCTCATTTATTTGATTCTGGCAGCGCAATTCGAGAGTTTCCGCGACCCGTTCATTATTATGTTTACCGTGCCGCTGGCCTTGGGTGGCGCGCTGTTTTCCCTGTGGTACTTCGGTCAGACGCTCAATATTTTCAGCCAAATTGGCCAAATCATGCTCATCGGCCTGGTGACCAAAAACGGAATCTTGATTGTCGAGTTTGCCAATCAGCGCAAGCAACAGGGCCTGTCCGCAATGGATGCCATTCTGGACGCCTCGGTTGCCCGTTTCCGGCCCATCCTGATGACCAGTTTGTCTACGGTCCTCGGCATTCTGCCAATCGCATTGGCGCTGGGCGCTGGCTCGGAGAGCCGGGTGTCGATGGGAATTGCGGTGATTGGCGGTCTGGTTCTGGCCAGCTTCCTGACGCTCTTTGTGATTCCCGCGATCTATTCTTATTTCTCAAAGGAAGGCACCGGTGGGATTGCAGCAGAATTGCAGAAAACCGAAGGGCCGCTGGAGACGGAATTGGTGGGTTAAAACTCGAGTATCCGACGTACTGTAAATACAGGCCGTTATCTCTAACCGGATATAGACCCTTGCGGGCTTTCTTCAGCCAGGACACCGCGTCATCCAGCCAGGGTCATTGTCCTCAGTTGCGGTGTTGGCGGCGGTGTAGTCCGGAAGTATCTGCGCTCAGGCATCATCATCCACATTTTTCTGCGTGGCAATGAATAAGTCCTCGACTTTCTTCCGGGCCCAGGGGGTTTTCCGCAAGAACTTCAGGCTGGATTTCACTGACGGATCAAAATTGAAACAACGGATGTTGATGTGCATACCCAATTCGTGCCAGCCATAATGCTCGACCAGGCTTGTCACAATGTGTTCCAGGGTCTTGCCGTGCAGTGGGTTTTTGGGTTGTGGTTTACTCATAGTGCAGGCCTTAGTCTTCCTTTGGAGAGATTAATTGCACGGGTGACAGCATCCAGGAACCCGCTTCCCGCTTGACTTGTTATTGCGCTGCATTGCCGGGTCCCGGACGACCTAATGCGCTTCTTTTGAAGAACAAGGCGCTTCTTCCTGGCTGGTCCGATCGTCGGCACAAGTGGGATGGTACGTATGCATTGGGTTGCAGCTAGTTGCATTAATCTACTGAAATGGCCGGCGCTGAGCAACCGCTTTGTGCTGCAATTTTCTCAGTCTCCTTTATCCCGGAGAGATCAAGGGATCGATCCGGGAACCGAACCAAAATGTCTGACAACCCTTGCACGCGGACCGGATGCAAAAAGCGACTCAGCCGTTTAAGGAAAGATGGCCAAATTCTGCTCTGTTAAACTAAAAAGAAAGGTGACGAAATGACAACGGCAGAAACAACGATGGTGGAAAATCTGCACAAGAACACCGGTAAGACCCTGGAACAGTGGATCGCGATTGTGAGAAGAGAGAACTTTGAAAAGCACGGAGAAATAATCAAATTTCTCAAAACGGAGCACGCTTTCACGTACGGATTTGCCAACCTGGTTGCTCACAAAGCAAGAAGCTCAGACGCCGGTTCTGTCGAGGACAAGAATGAACTCATAGCAAAACAATATCAGGGTAAGGAGCATTTTGAGGCACTCTATGAAAAACTGATCGCCGAAATCCGGCAATTCGGGAAGGACGTGGAGATAGCCCCAAAGAAGGCTTATGTGAGTCTGAGACGGAAGAAACAGTTTGCCATTCTACAACCGGCAACAAAAACGAGGTTTGAAATTGGTCTGAATCTCAAAGGTCAGGAACCAACGTCAAAACTCGAAGCAATAACAAAAGCCAACTCGATGTGTTCGCACAAGATCAATCTCTCTAATGTGAATGATATTGACGAAGAAGTTATTGCATGGCTGCAAACCGCTTACGACAATGCCGGTTGACTGAGCCGCCAAACACCCATTCCCAACAGTCGTTTTGCCGACCGGGCAGATCACGGGGCCGGCGCCCAATGTCCCTCATGACCGGACGTAATCAGCATAAGCTCGACCTCAAAAACGGAAGGCAGTGATGTATTCTTATCTGATTGTGTGCTGGATTACAGGTGGCCGCCAACCATGGACAACCGAAATGCGGCCATCTCCTGGCCATTGCGAACCAGCAAGACGTCGCCGACTAACACCGGGTGGTTCCAGGTCTTGCCATCAATCCCCGGGACCCGCGCGATCTCTTTGAACTTCTCCGAGGCAGCCGAGACCAAAGCCAACTCACCTCTCTCTGATAGCACCAGCAGTAAATCTTGCTCGGTCAAAAGGAGGAGCTGGCCGGCCCCGTACCGTCCGCCCTTCCACTTGCGCTTACCATCCTCCAGGTCGATGCACGCCAGGATGCTTCCGTCAAAACCGAAGGCATGCCCTTGGTGGACGACAAACTGGCTGTAGTAGGGCTTCAGCCGCGCCGATGTCCAGCGTTCTTCGGTGGTCCAGCCGTCGGGGCCCTGTCTGACAGCGAGGCGGCGTATGCCGCTGCCCTGGCCCACGCTGACCAGAATGTCCCCGGCCCGGGTCAGAGCCGGCTGCAGGATGGATTCCCCAGGCCATGCGTGCTGCCAGAGCCGAGCGCCGTCGGTCGGCGCGACGCTGGTCACACCGGTTCCGTTCAGCATGAGGATCTGAGTGACTCCGTCGATCGTCAACAGATGTGGTGAACTATAACTCACACCGCCGGCTGGGGCGAACCAGCGCGGTTCGCCGGTGGCACGGTCATAGGCAGCAAGCGAACCGGAGGCGGCGATGATGACGGCGTCATCGACCAGCAACGGTGAGCTTGCGAAACCCCAGTACGGCAGCTTCGCCCCCGCGTCCGACGCCGCGTTGCGCGACCAGATGACGCTGCCGTCACCACCGTCGAGAACATTCAGGATTCCGGTGGCACCGAATGTATATACAAAGCCGTTGCTGAGGGTCGGTGTGCCGCGCGGACCGGCGCCGCCAATCGCCTCCCAGAACCGGGTACGATCACTGTGTCTCCACTCCGGCTTGCCGGTGGCCAGGTTGTAGCAGGCGATGACCTCGTCCTCACCGTGCTGCTCCTGAGTGTAGAGCAGATCGCTGTTAGCCGTGAAGGACGCCCAGCCCGGACCGACGGGGCGGCGCCAAAGTTCGACGGGTGGCGATGCAGACCAGTCAGTCTCTATCCACACGCCAGTAATGATACCGTCACGATTGCGGCCGAGAAAACCGGGCCACGCAGCTCGACTCGCCATAGTTTCCGGATTCGACGGCAGCGCTATCTCCTCATCGACTGCTCCCGCCAGGAATCGTTCCTCGGACGTCTCCGACCATCGCCATGCGAACTGTGCGCCGCCGCCGAAGCCCATGCCTTCCATGCGCAGAAAAGCCCACACGCCACTCGCAAGAAGCATGGTCACAACCAGAGCCGCGCGTCGCGGACCGTCAGCGAGGCGAGGGCTGGCAATCGCCCAAAGAACAAAAGCAAGACTCATGACCGGGGTGGCATAAAAGACGAAAATCAATCCCCGCATTGCCGTTGCAATCGACCTGTGAAGAATGAGCGGCGTGGCGGCCAGTGCGATGAGCATCAATGCAACTGCGCCCCAACGTTCGAGCCTCAGCGCACGGCTAAAAAACAACCACCACACGACAATCATCAGCCAACCCAAGAGTCCTCCAAAAATCCCGAAAGCAGTGGCCTCAGGAAGAACAACAGGAACGCCAAACCTGACCAGCCATTGCAGTACCACGATGGCCACGCCAGGCCACAGCAGGAGAGGTTTCTGCCCAATCGGTTCGTCGATCTGTGCCTTGGTCATATCAGATACCCCCATAGCAAGGTTCAGGAACTCGTAGAAATATAGAAAGATCTGTATCCATAGACGTATTCATTTTCGCACCCTTCTGACTATCTGAGCACTTACCGAATTCAATCATTTCAGAATATCTACATTAGAAAGAAGTTTCTACATATGCACACAGCGTTTAGAAGTCTCCGGACAGCCAGAGAATGTTCCTATCTATGAGTATTCTTAGCACACGTGCGCTGGGTGTCGGCGTGCAGAGGTTGTGGACTATGTGTTCAGCAGGAACCGCAAATGCGCAACCCGTAGGAGTGGTTGGCAGGCCACCGGTGCTTCAGTCAGTTTTGGAGGCAGGAATCGACTCAGGGTTATCCGGATTGTCGCCAACGAAATTGTACAGAATAATCAGCCCCATACCAACCATGATCACGACATCAGCCCAATTAAAAATCCCGGTCCGAATTGGACCAACGCCCATGTTCATAAAATCGATGACTTTGCCGTCATTGACGATCCGGTCAAACAGATTGCTAAACCCACCTCCGAGAATAAGCGAAAGCGCAAAAACATGGCTGCGATCCAAGCTGCGGTTGTAAAAAATATAGATGAAAAGCGCCGCCAGCAGGCCGCCACTGAATATAGTAAATAGCCAGGTTCTTGCGGTCTTGGACAAACTGGAGCCAAGGCTCAGAAACGCGCCGGAATTTTCGGCGTACTGCAGCCGGAAGGTCTCACCAAGGTAAGAAATAGGCGGGGATTTTTCCAGTGACTGCTTGGCGACCCGCTTGCTGATCTGGTCGCAACCAAAGCAGCATAACAGAGTCAGGATAATCAAATAGTGCTTCTGTATTCTTACCATTCGTAAAACCTCAACATTGCGAATACGGTGTGAGCTTGCTCTTTCTAATAGTACCACAAAACGCGCGTACTGGCCAAAAAATGTCCGGCTGTTCGCCAAATTGTCCGGTTAGGTATCTTCCTGCAACTCCCGTTCCAAATCATCGGCGGACATCTTCATGGGACGACAAGTGCCGCCGCGCAGTATGTGCACAAGCTCAGCCACGATGCTGACCGCCAACTCTGCGGGAGTCAGGGCGCCGATGTCCAACCCGACCGGGGCGTGGATTTCCTTGATTCGGTCGAGTGCGATGCCATGCTCCAGCAATCGTTTGAAAATCAAGAGATTCTTACGCCGGCTACCGAGCAATCCGATGTAGCGCACGTTCAAATTGGCCGCGGCCAGGGTCGCCTGGTCGTCATATTTGTGGCCGCGCGTGGCGACCAGAACAAAGCTGTTTGCCGTCAATTCTACCTTTTCGAACGGGTTCGAAAAGTCTGCCACGACTGCGGTTGCCTGCGGAAACCGCTTCGGGTTGGCAAACTCTTCCCGGTCATCAATGACAACGATCCGGAAAGCAAGTTTCAAGGCCAGTTCATAAACGGCTTTGCCTACGTGACCCCCGCCCAAAATAACGAGAGTCGGGGCCGGCGCGATCGCTTCCACCAGAAGTTCGGTGCCGGGCTCAATGTTCAGGGAGGCCGCAGCGCTGAGTTCGGAAAACTGTTTTCCTAACGCAATTGCCGGGGTGAGCAAATCCGGACGGCGCACGGTGCCGAAAATCCGGCCGTCAGGCATGGTGTTGGTACTCTCCCCCACCCGCACATCCGGCCGGTCACTGCGAACAACCGTGACGGAGATGATGGGCGGGCCCGCCTCGGCAGCGGTTGCCCGCGCTTTCTGCAAAGCAATCTTCTCGTCACTAGGGTACCTGGGCTCAAGAAAAAAGAACATCTTGCCGCCACAAACCAGCCCGTCGCGCTCGGCGACGTCAGCGGTCAGTTCATATTCCCGGAACATTGGGCCGCTGTTTTCGCGCAGGATCTGGCGCGCATAGTACCAGACGTCCCCTTCTACGCATCCACCGCCGAGTGTGCCCACGCGGCTACCATCCTGGCGAATAAGCTGCCGCGCGCCTGCCTTTTGCGGCGTCATTCCGGTGGTGCGAACCACTGTGCAAACCACGTGCGGTTCGCGGGCTTCGAGCAGTCTGAGGGATTCTTTGATGACCTGGTCCATCTATGCCGGCGCTTCAAAATCTCTGCTGAAATCCAGCAGCGGATTTACAACCAAACCAAAATATAGCGTGGCCCGAGGCCAAAAGCAAATGGAATCAAGTCGGCGGGTCACTCCGGTCCAACCTGCTGCGCACGGATTTCCTGCTCCTGCTCTGCCAACGCTGCGATGGCTGTCATGACGGTTTGAGATAGGGATAGAAACAGTTTCCGGTCGCCTTCCCCGGCAAGCTTGCCTGAAAAATCAATCGGCGGCCCCATCACCATGTGCACCAATGGCCGGCGTTGTCCGTGCCTGGCATCTCCCCTGCGCAGCTTAAACAGGCTACGCGGAAAGCCCTGCAGAAAGACCGGAACAACATTGGGGTTCGCGCGGAAAATAAGCTCGCCGCAGCCCGGCTTGGGGGACAAAAATTCGTACGGATCGGGTCCGCGGCTACGTGTCCCCTCCGGATGAAATCCTACCATGTTCTGGGGCCTTTTCAGCAGTTCAGCCATGATGTCGGTGGCATAGCGATTCCAACTTTTCCTCTTTGCATCGCGCAGGACGGGGGGATACATCATGGCCGTGGCCACAGTCACATTCATGAACAGGCCGGGCATCGAATCATAAAAAAAGTTGGATCGAACCGGGAAGTAGATGTTGTGATGATTGCCGTACAGCGTGAACAGGCGGGCTGCGATGGCGAATTGATCATAGAAGCTGCGATGATTTGCCACTAGCAGCAGTCCGCGCGTGGGGTCTATTTTCTTGAAGTTTTCAAAGCCGTGGTCTTGCACGGTATCGGAGATGACGAACTCAACCCAGCTTTTCCCAAACGATGCACCAACCCTGCCCAGGAGGGCGCGCGTTCCGTGCGACCAGTTTAGCCGGTGCATGACACGGAAAATGAATCTTTCCGTTTTCGTCAGTATCTGTAGGTGATGTGGTTCTGCTGGTTTCATGAATCCGTTCTGCTAAAGGATAGCGAGGAATATAGTAAAAAAAAGTGATTCATGGCAATGGTGGGGAGTACTAAAACAAAAGCTGGGCGTGCGGAGGCGCGAAGCGCGCAAAAGGATTCGGGGGTTGCAGATGAATTGTGGCTATTTGGGCTACTGTGGGGTTAGTCGTTAGGTAGGTAGGTCGGCAAAATAGGAATGTACGGTCGCTGGAAAGGATTAACAAAGGTCTTCTCAAGCAGATTTCTCCTGTGGGGAGAAAAGAGTTGAGAAGACCTTGCTATAAGTGGATTGCAGGCAGGGCTTAGGTACCCATTTCCCACGATTCCAGGTACTTCTTCTGTTCGTCAGTCAGCGTGTCGATGGTGATTCCCATTGACTCGAGCTTGAGCGATGCGACCCAGTTCTCAATTTCCTTAGGAACGTTGTGGACCTTGGGTCCGAGCTTGCCCTCTTGTTTGATTACGTAGTCGGTGGCAAGTGCTTGCGTTGCGAAACTCATGTCCATGACCGATGCCGGATGGCCTTCGGCCGCAGCCAGGTTGATCAAGCGACCTTCGCCGAGCAGGTTGATGCGGTTGCCGTTTTCGAGAACGTACTGTTGCACGAAGTTGCGCACATCGGTCGGTGCGCCGGTGGCCAGTTCAGCCAGGCCATCGATGTCCAACTCGACATTGAAATGTCCGGAATTAGCCACCAGGGCGCCGTCCTTCATGGCCGCGAAGTGCTCCTTCCGAATTACGTGGATGTCACCCGTAACCGTGATAAACAGATCTCCGATCTTGGCTGCCTCGGCGATGCCCATCGCCCGGTAGCCGTCCATAACCGCTTCCAAGGCGCGCACCGGGTCAACTTCGATTACGATTACATGCGCGCCCATGCCTTGCGCGCGCATGGCCACGCCTTTGCCGCACCAGCCGTAGCCCACGACGACGACATTCTTACCGGCCAGCAAGATATCAGTGGCCCGAATGATGCCGTCCATGGTGGACTGTCCGGTACCGTAGCGGTTGTCGAAAAAGTTCTTCGTAACCGCGTCGTTTACCGCGATCACCGGGAACTTGAGCGCTCCGTCGCGCTCCATTGCGCGCAAACGAATGACGCCGGTGGTGGTTTCTTCCATGCTGCCCAAAACGTTAGCGCCGATTTCGGGATAATCGGTCATCAACATGGAAACCAGGTCAGCGCCGTCGTCCATGGTGACCACCGGCTGGTGTTCCACCGCGGCCGTCATGTGCTTGTAGTAGGTCTCGTTGTCTTCACCCTTGATAGCAAAAACCGGTATATCGAAGTCGCGCACCAGGGCGGCGGTTACGTCGTCCTGGGTCGAAAGCGGATTGGACGCGCACAAGACAAGGTCTGCCCCACCGGCTTTCAACGCGCGGGCAAGATTTGCTGTCTCAGCAGTCATGTGCAAGCAGGCGGACATTTTGCGACCCTTCAGAGGTTGTTCATCCTCGAACTTCTTTCTTACCTGCCGCAAAACAGGCATGTCGTTGTCAGCCCACTCAATTCTCCTGCGGCCTTCACTGGCCAGTTCAATGTCCTTTACGTCGTAATTCACAATACCTCCTCAAAGATTGTATGATCTTTCTTTATCATAAATTAGTTCTATTTCTCACTTCGATTCAAGGCCATTCTGAGCGCGAAGAATCTTGGTGTGTCTGTGGAGATCCTTCGCACACCCTCGTTCCCAGGTCGATACACGGAATCTTGGCCTGCGTGCTCAGAATGACATCTAACGTGCATTATTCATGAATTTCTTCTTCTGTATTCCTGGAAGGATCCTTTTTGGTTGAATCCGGGCCTGTCTAACGAGGCAGAATGCTTCAAAATGGATTCCTCCTGACTGCCGTTGTTTGACATGCTCCTGCTGCAATGGACAATGAATCATTCAGGCCAGGCATCCCGCTAGCCACGGGATAGCGCAGCCGCCTTGTCGGTTTTTTCCCAGGTAAACTCATTCTCTTCCCGTCCAAAATGGCCGTAAGCCGCCGTCTTTTTGTAAATCGGACGACGCAGATCGAGCATCTCCATAATACCGCGCGGCGTCAGGTCAAAGTTCTTCCGCACCAGTTCGGCGATTTCGGCTTCGGGCACTTGGCCGGTGCCGAATGTTTCGGCGCGTACCGATACCGGCTCCGCAACGCCGATAGCGTAGGCCAACTGGATTTCACATTTTTCGGCCAGACCGGCGGCGACGATATTCTTGGCCACGTAGCGCGCGGCATAGGTGGCGGAGCGGTCAACCTTGGTGGGATCTTTTCCTGAAAAAGCGCCACCGCCATGCCGGCCATAGCCGCCGTAGGTATCCACTATGATCTTGCGGCCGGTCAGGCCGGTATCGCCGTGCGGACCACCAACCACAAACCTACCGGTTGGGTTGATATGAAAAACCGTGCTGTTTTCGTCAAAATAATCAGCAGGCAGGATCGGCTTGATTACCTTTTTTATGATGTCGGCCTTGATGGTTTCCTGATCGACATCGGGTTCGTGCTGCGTCGATATGACCACGGTGTCGATTCTCACTGGTTTGCCGTCCTCATAGCGGACACTGACCTGCGATTTGCCGTCCGGGCGGACATACGGCAGAGTCCCTTCTTTCCTTACTTTTGCCAGTTGCATAGCCAGTTTGTGTGCAACCATGATGGGCAGAGGCATCAGCTCTTTTGTTTCCGTGGTCGCATAACCGAACATCATGCCCTGATCGCCGGCGCCTTCCCGGTCAACCCCCAGCGCGATATCCGGTGATTGTGTCTGAATGGTATTGAGAATGGCACAAGTAAGATAATCAAACCCGAAGCTAGCGTCTGTGTAGCCGATTTCCTTAACGATGCCGCGCACAAGCTGGGGTATTTCCACGTAGGTCTTGGTCGTGATTTCCCCGCCAACCAGGACGAGGCCAGTGGTCACATAGGTTTCACACGCCACACGGCCGTTCGGATCTTCCTCAAAGATGGCGTCCAGAATTCCATCCGAGATCTGGTCGGCGACTTTGTCCGGGTGGCCCTCGGTCACAGACTCAGATGTAAAAAGAGTTGATGACATGCAGATTTCTCCTTTCAGTTGCTGTTCTCTCCGTTTAGAGTGTTTAGGATTTCGCGATGTAACTTGTTGTTGCTGGCGGCGATGCACGACATTACCGCCTTTTTCCCCCTCCGGATCAGAAATCGATCGTCGAGAGGACGGCCATAGGCATCCGTAATGGCGCAGCCCGCTTCCTTGACCAGGAGGTAAGCTGCCGCCAGATCATAAGGAAAGGTACCCATTACGCTGCCATTACCAATTTTCAAAAACTCCGATTCACTTTCCGGCTCATCATTGAGGATTCTACCACCGACATCGACATAAGCATCGAGCTCACCGGTGATGACTTTCGTCAACGAAAAGCAGGCGCTATTGATGAGAAACGGCGCGCCCTTCATGCCGGATGCGTCGATCAGGCGGTGCAGGTAGTGCACCACCCGGCGCACCGGGCGACCAATTGTGTCAAAATTCCAAAACATCTCCTCGATCTCCGAGGTCGCAGAGGGTCCGAGGTCCGTCCTGTTGGAGTCGAGTCCTTTTCCGGATTCAGCGTAAAACCAGTCAGCGCTGTCAATGTCGACCACCGCGGCTGCGATGATGTTGCCGAAAGTGGCGACCTCCGAGTAAGGGCAAAGAGCAATTGAGACCACCGATGTTTTCAGGCCGCAGAGCAGGGGCCGCGTCCCGTCTATTGGGTCAACAATCAACAACAACTCCGGATCCGGGTCGAGTTTCACAAGCCCTTTGTCTTCAGAGAAGAAAGCGAGTTTCTTGCCGGAATTTTGGGCTACGTCTATTAAACTCTGCTCGGCTACTTTGTCAATTGCAAATGTTGTATCCCCTGAAAACGCAATGTCATCAGCGGCCTTCATGTCGGCACTATTGCCCCGGGCAGCCACGGCGCTACGAATCTCGACCGCAAGGTCAATGATAAAGCTGTATACTTTTTCTTCCATGAAGAACACCAACACCGCAAACCGGGACGCAACCGGCGCCTGTGCAGGCTAGAAAATGATATCCTTGAATTTCTGCCGCATGATCTTGACCATAAACCGCTCTACTTCTGAGGCCGTCTCAAACTCCTGCGCTTTTGTGGCGATGCGAGCCGCTTCGCGATAATCGGTAGACCGGATGATTTTCTTAATCTCAGGCACCGACATAGGCGTAACGCTGAATTCGTCCAAATCCATCCCTATCAGGATCAACGTTGACAATGGGTCACTGGCCATTTCCCCGCACATGCCAACCCAGACACCTGCCTTGTGTCCAGCGGAAATGATGCCTTTGATGGTTCGCAAAACGGCCGGATGCAAGTGCCGGTACAGGTAGGCGATCCTTTCGTTGCCGCGGTCAACTGCCAGCAGGTATTGCACCAGATCGTTGGTGCCGATGCTCAAAAAATCTGCATACTCCGCTATCTTGTCCGCAAGAACCGCCGCCGCCGGGACCTCTATCATGACGCCAACTTCGATCTGCTCGTTAAAAGCGACTTTGGCCTTAGAGAGTGCCGCTTTTGTCTTGTCGATTATTTTCATACAATCGTGCAGTTCATCGAGACAGGAGATCATCGGCAGCAGGATTTTCACATCGCTGTTGGCGCTGGCCCTCAGGATGGCCTTAAGCTGGGTTTCAAAAATATCCTGTCGTTCCAGGCAAATCCGGATTGCGCGCCAGCCCAGAAAAGGGTTTTCTTCCGGCGCGATGCTGAACGATTTCGGCTCCTTGTCTCCGCCGACATCGAGGGTCCTGATAATGACCGGATCCGGAGAAATCTCTTTTGTAATTTTTTGGTACTCGGCGGCCTGCTCATCTTCGGTCGGGAGTTCGTCGTTTGCCAGATACATGTATTCGGTGCGAAACAGTCCCACACCTTTGGCGCCGTGGGTTTTTGCAGCTGCCGCTTCGTCAGAAAACTCCAGATTTGCCGAAAGTTCTATGGGTTTGCCGTCGAGAGTGATGCTCGGCAGATCTCTGAATGCGGATAACTTGCGCTCCGTATCATAGTAGCGCTCCTGCAGTTCGCGATAATACCGGATCGTTGCTTCATCGGGCTCTATCAGGATAACGCCTTCATTGCCGTCCAGGATGATGCGATCACCCTCTTTGATTAGCTTGGAGATCCGCCGCAGGCCTACCACCGCCGGTACTTGCATGGAACGGGCCATGATCGCCACATGAGACGTACGTCCGCCGAGGTCAGTCGCAAACCCGGTGACTTTGTGCCGGTCCAGCTTTACCGTATCGGACGGGGTTAAATCGGAGGCAATGATCACTGCCGAACCTTCCAGCTTGTTCAGATAGTCGGTGCGGTCCCCCTGAATGTGCTTGATCACGCGGCGCTTCACATCTCTGATGTCTGAGATGCGACTCTGAAAGAACTCGACTGACGTTTCATCCAGCGTGTTCTGGTACTTTTGCATGATATCGTAAAAGGCGTAATCGGCGCTTTTCTTGTCCTTGCGGATATCTCCGATGGTTTCATCGATGATGGCATTGTCTTCGAGCAGCAGTTGGTGCACATCGAATATCTTGGCGCTCTCCTGCCCTATCCTGTGCGCGACTTTGCTCTGTAAAGACCGCAACTCGCCCTTGGCCCTATCGACCGCATGCCGGAATTTTGCCACTTCGGTTTCGACGTCGTCGCACGGGACCAGCACGGGATCTATTTTGACAGAATCACCTTGCAGCACAAAGGCCTTTGAAATGGCAATTCCGCGTGAGGCCGCAACGCCTTTCAGGCGGTAGGCGCAATAAAGTTTTTCCGGTCGTGTATCCAGAGGATCAGTCTTCGTTGAATTTGTTTTCAAACAGTGTCAACAGGGCGGCCAGAGCATCTTTCTCGTCTTCCCCTTTGACGGTCAAAGTCAGGGTGCTGCCCATTTCCGCCGCCAGCATCATCACCCCCATGATGCTTTTGCCATTTACTTCGTGCGCGCCTTTCTCCAGAAAGACGTCGGATTTGTATTTGGCGGCTGCCTGGACAAACAGTGCCGCGGGCCGGGCGTGCAGGCCTAGTTTGTTTGTAACGGTTACCTCTCTCTGCAACATCCTGTCGTAGAACCTTTCTCCCGTAGCGTGGGTTGTTTGATTAATGCTGCTGCATCATCAGGTTTTTCGCTTCGCGATCAGCTCGATCAGGTTGAACAGGCCGGCATTTTTCGTCGCGCAGGACAGGGTCTCCAGATTGTTCTTAGCTGCCAGCAAGAAACCATCAACGGCCGCCGTGGCTGCTGCGATTGAACCCAGTTCCTCAAAAAGTTGACAGAAGCCATTCTCATTCTCGCCATTGGCTTCTCGTCGGGCCAACAGTTTTTCAAGGCGCGCGCGTTGTTCGTCGTCCGCCCTGGACAAGGCATGCACGATCAGAAAGGTGCGCTTGCCCTGCTTGATGTCGCTGGCGTGGGTCTTGCCCAGAGTCGCTTCGTCGGCAAACAGGTCGAGCAAATCGTCCTGGACCTGGAACGCATAACCGAGATTCTCGGCAAACAGACCCAGAGCTTCGACTTCGTCATCCGAGCCTTCTCCAATCAGTCCGCCGATTTCAGCCGAAACTTTCAAAAGCGTCGCCGTCTTTTTCTGAATCATCTCCAGATATTCGACCGGAGTCACCTGGGCGCGCGACTCAAATTCCATGTCCAGTGCCTGCCCCTCGCAAATACTGAGAACACCATCCGTGAATCTGTTGGCGATTTCTACAATTCTCGGCGACCGCGTGCGCAGCAAAGCCTGATAAGCGAGCGCAAACAGCCCGTCGCCGGCCAGAAGCGCAACATCGGCATTCCACTTGCGGTGCAGGGTCGGACGACCGCGGCGCGTGTCGTCCATATCCATGATGTCATCGTGCACCAAAGTGAAGTTATGCAAAAGCTCAATAGCGACCGCAGCATCCCACGCGGCGCCGACTTTGCCGCCCACTGCCTGACAGGCCAGCAAGAGCAGCATCGGTCGAATGCGCTTTCCCTTTCCCGCCAGCGCATAATCCATCGGCTGGTAAAGTGTGCGGGGATTGCGCGAGTCCTGAACGCCTGACAGGCGCGCATCGATCTCCTTACGCCATGCCCAGGTCAACAATTCGAAAGAGTCTCTTTCTGACAAGTCTGCTCAATCCATTGATATATTGATATTTATCTCTGTCGAACAGGTTGAAGCCGAACATTGATTATAGACAAATCGCACCACATAATCAAGTGAAACATGCAACAAAAAAGGCCGACACGATGGTCGGCCTTTGCAACTACTTCCGGCCCTGGTTTGGCCGGAGAAGCGGTGATTCTCGTTGACTTATTCCGGGTTTTCGATCACTCCCATGGCTGCCTCAAGTTGCGCCCTGGCGATCATGGCATCATACTTGGATGCAACCAGTTGCACGCGGGCACGGGTGAGATTGACCTGTGAATCGGTCACTTCCAGGGACGTGCCGGCGCCAACCCGGTAGCGCTCCTGTGCCAGGCGAAAGTCCTCTTCCGCCGAACGAACATTGCGTTCATTGATTTGCGCGATATTTGAGAAAGCCTTCACGTTCAGGTAGGCTTGTTTCACTTCGAGCTCTTTCCAGCGCTTGGTATTGATCCAATTCTCGTTGGCGATGGAGTAATTGGCCGTCTGGCGACTGACTTCCGCAGCATCGGAGAGGCCGTTGAAAATATTGAAATCGACTTGCGCGCCAACGCCCACCGAGAAGTTCTGGTCCAGGGAGCCATAGACCCGGTCGGCAAGCTCATTGTTTTTGGTATAGGTGATTCCAACTGCGAACGACGGGAAGTAACGCCCCCGGGCTGCTTTACGGCCGTAGTTGGCGCTCTTCATGTCAAACTCAAAGCGTTTCAATTCCGGGCTGTTTTCGTATGCAACGGTGATCGCCTCCGTCAGGCTGAGCCGGGGCGGAGACATATCAATTTCCAAATCCGCGATCGCGATGTCGTTGTCGGGATCCCTTCCCACTTCGATGTTGAGGTTGCCCCTGGCGATCTCCACCACGTTGCTTTGGGTGATCAGATTGACCTCATCGGAACCAAGGGTCACTTCCTGGCGGTAGACATCGATCTGCGCCACGGAGCCAATCTCATACATGCTCTGTGTGCGCTGCAATTGTTCCTTGCTGCGCTCCACCGCCAGCTTGAACTCCTGTTCCAGTTTTTGTGCCTTTAATAGCTCAAAGTAGCGCAGCTTGACGTTTGAGTGCATGTTGTGCCGGGCAAAAACCAGATTCTGCGAGCTGGCCTCGAACGAGGTTTTTGCCTGCTTGACAAGATTCCAGCTTCGGCCAAAATCGAACAGGCGTTGATTGTAGCGAATCTGTACCTGGTGGAAATTAAACTGCCGGCTGGGAGAGGTAATATCCTGGCGATCGATTACCACCTGCCCGGTTGTTGGATCGACAGCCTGAACATCCCGGGTGTCCACGCTTTCGCCGCGAAAGGTGCGGCTGGAATTGAAGGACGACGTGATGGTCGGCAGAACATTGGAGTAGGAACCCTTGACGTTGGCTCCGGCGCGGTCAACTTCATAAACCGCGGTTTTGAGGGAAGAATTGTTTTTCAAAGCAAGATCGATGCACTCCTGCAAAGAGTAAGTCTTGCCGCTCTGCCCGTCTTCTGCCGCCTGCAAGACCGCCGCCGTCGCAAGAATTGCACAAGCGACCACCAGGGATAATCTCATTTGTCGCAACATGGTACCGCTCCTCGTGTTTTTTCAGGAGTTAGAACTGAACGCCTAAGATTTTATCTTTTCTAAAGTTATTAAAACGGAGATAATGACTTTTGAAACGTAGCTCATTGAAAAAAGTTGCGGCACGGACTTTTATTCAATTGATTTTAAACTTAATCCCTGTGCTTTCAATAAGCAAAAAGTATTTGCCTGCGAGGCATGACCTACCCAACTAGCAAGGCGTTGGTCAATATTTTCGGGTGGATTGGTCCTCCAGGATTGCACTCGGCTTTTGAATCGGTGGACATTTTGTCCTGGTAGGAGACGATGTGTTCGCCAAATTACTTGTCCGAGAAATCTTCCACCAACCGGAGCAGGGTAGATCTGGCATCTTGTTGGGTGCAATTTCAAACGATACTCAGATAAGAATATAGCTATGGAATCTCGCCATTCCCGTAGGCATTGCTTCGAGTCACCAAAGAGAACAAAATCGTCTACGTACCTGACATACGCTCTGCACCTCAACTCCTCCTTGACAAAATGGTCTAGCTGATTCAAGTAGAGGTTTGCGAAAAACTGGCTCGTCAAATTTCCGATCGGTAGCCCTTTTCTACGGTCTTGAGGCGTAAAGAGCGTGTCGCCCGGGAAGTAATCATCAACGGGATCTTGCGGATTACTGAAGTCGATGATCTTGTTGATTAGCCAAAGAGTGGCCTCACAAGAAATACGTTTCTTCAGTAAACATTTCAAAATAGCATGATCAATTGATGGGAAGTACTTCTTAATATCACATTTCAAAACGTAACTATTTCGCCGCAAGAAAGTCTGGTAACGCCGAATAGCTTTGTGCGTACCCTTTCCTAGTCGATTCGAATAAGTATCAAAAATGAAACTGCGTTCCAAGCCAGTGCCAATAATATTTATTAGTGCGTGATGCACAATCCGATCGCGGAATGGGGCAGCGCTGATCATTCTGGGTTTAGGTTCGTAAATTTGAAAGGTTGAGTACCTGCCTGGATAGTAAGTTTTGTGTTCAAGTTCTGATTGAAGCCGGAACAGGTTCTCTTCCAGTTTCGCAAAGAACTCGATAACGTATGGTTTTTCCCGCTTTCCAAGCGCTGCCTTATTTGCCGCCGCAAGCAAGTTCTCAAATGCTACTATCTTGTCGAATAAATGCTTATGGGTCTTCATCTGACGAAATTATGGGTGGGTTTCTTGTCCGAAACTTCCTACTAAAGAAACCCACCCTGGTTTATGTTCGGGCTGGCTCAGCAGCGAGCAAACCCAGGATGCAAGAGCCGCATGTCATGCCCGTACAGCAGTCCGGGGTTCCGTGAAACCATCCGGCATCAGGTAGGGCACCATAAAGGATGCATGGGTTGGGCATGATTGGGGCCGAACAACTCGAAACCCAACATTGTTGTTCCTGTTGTCGGGATTGTTGTTGTTGCGCGCCGAGCACCGCAGGTTGTCTGTAGTATTGTTCCACGAACCCCCACGAAGCGCCCGGTCACCGTGACTCCTGTCCTATTATTCTCATCAATTAGTTCTTGCGAAACCGGCACCGGGATTCTTCAACCAGCCGCCGAGTAACCGTCCTAGTTCCGCCATTTGCCGGCTTCCGTATTCGTATGACTTGAGGTTGATAAACCGCATTTCGTAACTAAGCCGGAACAACAATCGTAGCCGGGCAAGCGCCTCGTCTGCCTTTGTTAAGAATGATATCTTATCCCTTCTCATATTGGCTACAGTCGTCGCCTCTATGAAATCAAGAATACCGTTTTCGAGCTTGGCTGCTACACTGAAACGATAGCTCTTTGGAAATTTGCCGGTATGATTTAATAGCCATTTCGAGAAATCATACCCTTTTTTGATAACGAGCATCTCGGTTTTAGGCATGTTGCTTCCTCCTCATTTTTTTTAAAACCATTTGATCAGAACAACAGACAGACAGAAAACAGAGTTACAACAACTTAGGACTGGGGCCGAACAACTCGAAACCCAACATTGCCGTCCCTGTCGCCGGGATAGAGGCTGTTGCGCGCCGAGCACCGCAGGAAGTCTGTAGCAATGCCCCACGAACCCCCACGAAGCGCCCGGCGGCTCCTGCCTTCATCGCGCCAGCTTTCCGACCACTCAAGAACGTTGCCTGCCATGTCCAGCAACCCTTCCGGAGTTGCACCCTCGAGGTAGCGGCCTACAGGCGTAGTGGCGCCAACAGTGCCACCATAATTCGCCAGCTTGTCCGTTGGCGAACCTTCTTCTTTGGGCCACGGGTAGTCGCGCAAAGAGCCATCCCGTTCGCGGCCGGCCGCCGCCCACTCCCACTCCAACTCGGTTGGCAAACGACAGTTATTCGCCAGCTTGTTTGCATCTTCCAGCTTATGGTCAAGTTCAGTCTCTTGCAGGCATGACAGCCAGAAACAGTAGGCGCGCGCCGCGAACCAGGTTACAGCGACAACGGGTTGATCGTCGTGATTGAAACGTTTGTTGTCATCGTACCCAGACCGTAGTTTATTCGCCCACCCATTTCGGTCAGTTCCCAGATAATCCGTGAAGTCCTTGATGCCCGCAGCAAACTCAGATAGCTTTTGAGAAAACAGGTCTGTCGGCAGGCGGCCACTTTGCTCGTCAAGCTGGTTGCTCAGGTATGCGATAAAGCGGCGGTAACGCTTGTTGGTCACAGGATACTTAGCGAAGTAAATATTAGGTACAGGCTCTATGTTTTTTGAAACGGAGAATTTGAACTCGCCGGGCGGAATGAGGATATACTCTGCGCTTTGTTCGTGGTCATTTACGAAAGAAGCTGGCAATTTCCTAAACAGGTCATCAGCAAGAGTTGCTGATGACTCGACTTGAGCCCGGCCTTTGGCGGCAACCGCCGGCGTGCGCCTGGCTGATTCAGCAAGAATCTCAGTGGCATACTTGAAGTTAGGATCCAGCCTGCTTGCCTCTTGATGAGTCTCTTGCACACTCGGTCTATTTAGACGCTTTTCATGTCTCGTAAACATCTTGTCCAGGTACTTCTCGACTTCCTCCAGTGCTGCAGCAGTTCCGATTGTCTTAAGGCATTCCAGAATATATCTTCTCTGCTGGGTATTGGTTTCGTTTTTATTCAGCCACTGAGCAAGGGCGGTTAGTTCCCGTTGTGGTGCCTCCCGCACCAGGGTCTGCAACAAATCCTGCTGCTTTTGGTCAAGCTCTTTACTCATTTCGGAAGTAAAAAATAAGTCCATAAAAGCGTCAAACAGCTTGTCGTCGCCTTCATTTATAAAAAACCGCAAAGGTTCTTCCCACCAGTCGTCACCAAAGTGGTCAATCAATTTCTGCAGCCACTCTATCTTGTTTTCCTCCTTGGTGAGCTGCACGCCGGCTAAATACTCGCGAAATGACTTGTGCCGGAAGATATAATCGGCCTCGCCGTACTCTGCCAGCAGCCCAGCCCGGTCAACCAGGTTTTGGCAGAAGACGGCGGCGTCAGCCTGCTCTTCCATGCTGTTCAGTTTCGGTTGCATTTGGTCGTACATATCATTTTTCGGCACCTCATCTTTGCCAACCTCCGCCTGCATCCAGAGGGCCGTCGGCAACAGTACGCGCCGAGCTTTGTCTACCGGCAGAACCGGGTCCAGATCTCGGCGCCTGTCCCGAAAAACCAGGAGGTAGTTTAGTGCGGCGGCATACAGAGAGGCACGGCTTTCCGGTAAAATGTCGCGCTCTTTCCAAAGGATAGCCATGATCTGCAGTAGCATTGGTGTGGCGCCAAGCTCGCGCAGGCTGTGGTTGCTGGCCCTTTTCAGGAAGCCAAGAATTTTGTCGACACGCAGATCGGCCTTTTTACGTTGGCGTTCCTGCCAATCGACTGGTGGTTTTCCGCTCTCTTTATACTCGCGCAGATATACCGCCCGGAACCATTTTCGTAAAAACTCCTCTTGCTGGTCCCGAGAAAAGTCACGCACGTCCGCCCGCAGGTGGTCGGTTTCCAGCTCAATGCCCTCTGCCTTGCGATAGCCGGTCCAGCGTGAGGTCACGACAAAGCGGGCCTTCGTAAGGCCGGTGCAAGTGTTGTCTATCCACTTGCAGACCTGCTTGCGTTTTTTCAGATCGCTGATTTCGTCCAACCCATCCAGCAGAACCAGTGTTTCCCGGTTGTGCAGCCAGTCATAAAATTCCTTTGCCTCGATGTCGAGAACGTGCTTTTCCGCCCTGGCCGCCAGGTTATTCGGCAGAGATTCTATCCCATCCTCTTTTTCTTTAAACTTGAGGTCGCGCAACGGTAAGTACAGCGGCAGCACAGCTTGCTTGAATCCGAGGGCGCTTCCGCCGCCACCTTCCAGGCAGGTCATGGCATAAAATTTCATGAGGGTGGTCTTGCCCGAGCCGGGTTCGCCTATGAGCACCAGCATCCGGTCTTGCCGAAAAGCACGCTGCAGGATCTCCTCCGGAGAAAGGTCCCGATCCTCATGTTGCCGTTCCATCTTCCTGGGATCGAAGCGCGATTCATTGCGCCAGGTCTCGGAAATGCGAAGCGAGACAAACGAGTCTAACAGACTTACCGGCAGGCTGTCAATGTCCGGGGAACCGAGAATTTTTATGCTGCCGAGTTCCTTGTGTAAGGCTGCACGGTAGCTCTCTTCCGCAGTCAGCTCTCGCTCTTTCGCCTGACTTGTCTCGAACTCGTCTTTGACCCTCATTTCATCACGGAGCATGTCTCTGGTATCAGTTCTTCTTCGATAGTACTGGTACACTGCTAACACCAATGCACCCAAGGCAATCAACCAGGGCATCATTTGATTCATGTCCGTTTCATCGCTTGAGTTCTGTTTTGATTTTTCAGGGAGAGTTGCCGGTAGTGGTTTGGGCGATTTCGAGGAAGTATCCGCAGACACGCTTGTGCTTGCACGATGTTGCTTAGAGGAGTCGGCTTGCTGACCTCCCTCCCTCGCAAGCAGCGTGGAAAGAGGAACTGACACAATCGCAAAGATAAAGAGTCCTATGCAGAGCTTGCCCATCAGACGTCCCCTCCTTTCATTTACGCCTCGAGCGCAGTCCCCTTCACCGTTTCTTCGTAAAAATCGATACAGCGCCGCACGTACTCCCGTTTGCGCGAGTAGCTATCCGGGAAAAAAGATCGCTTGAAGCCGTAAACGATGATATTTTTCAACCGCCTCGGCGTCAGCTCGAAATTAGCCAGCGCGAGCATAATCTCGTTGGTGACGCTGGTCTTGCTGACGGTGCGATTGTCGGTACAAATGGAGGTGCTCAAATCATGTTTGACCATCTCTTTAAAGGAATGATCTTTGAGGCTGGTGAGAGCGGGATTGGTTTGTAAATTGCTGGTCAGGTTGACTTCGATGGTCACGCGATGCTCAGCGATGTACATGGCCAGGTCTTCTACATATTTTTTCTTGTCGGCGATTTTCTTGTCATCAACTTTGGTGGTATCGAACAGGTAGTAACCGTGTCCGATGCGGTCCGCGTGCAGCTCGGTGATGGCCTGAAAAATCGAAGGTGGCCCGTAGGCCTCGCCGGCGTGTACGGTCTTAGCCATAAAATTCTCATGCGCAAACTGAAACGCCTGCCAGTGATCCTTGGCCGGGTTGCCTTTCTCCGCCCCTGCCAGGTCAAAAGCGACGATGGGTAAACCCAACTCATCGCGAACCCTGACCGCTCCCTGCGCCAACTCAAGGGAGCCGAGGGCGAACAGGGTCTTGGTATCAGAGTAAGCGTGCACGTCCATGAACTTGGCGTAGTAGTCCGAGTACGGGCCAAACGAGCGCAGGGCCGATGTGATGATGCCGTAATTGAAGGGCGGCTCCTTGCCGGACACGACTTCCGCGCGGTTGTTGAACTCCTGCTGGGCACGCGCCAGGCCATCATCGACATGCTTGATGACGGTCTTCATGTCCATAATCTGGTTGATGTGTAGTTGCGGCGCAAAGCGGACTTCCATGTAGCGCACACCTTCGCTTTGATTGTCCTGCGCCATTTCGTAAGCGATGCGCTCCAAATATTCCGGCTTTTGCATGACGGCACAAGAATAACCAAAAGTCTTCAGATACTCCTCGAGGTTTTCGTAGTCATCTTTGAAGACGAGTTCGTTCAGGCCCTCGACCGTATAGCTGGGCAGATCGATATTCTCCTTCTGCGCAATTTCGATCAGAGTCGGCAGGCGAACGCTGCCATCCAAATGGACGTGCAGGTCGGTTTTTGGCATTCTGGCAATTAGTTCTCTGAGGTCTTCAGAATATTTGATGGGGGTATCTTGATTCATCTGTATTCTTCCTGGTTAGAAGTCACAAAAGAAGCGCACGCGAACATCAGGCTTTCGGTGGCAAGCTCAATTCTTAACATTCTCGCCCGGTATTCTCACTTCCCAATCAACGTCTTTCTGAGCACGAACTGACGGGTTGCTGTGTCAGGAAAGGCCGTCACGGGCGAAGCATTAACGACTCGCGCATTCCACACTCTGCTTGCGCGAAAGAATATCAAATGTAAGCTTTGGGGGGATAAGAAGCAATCAGTGTCTGCAAAATGACGAGGCTTTTGTCAGAGAAAAATTGCAGCGGGACTCATGCGGCCGTCACCTTTACCAGGACTTTCTTGAACACGGGCGTGCGTGACTGCGGGTCGATCTTGCCGGGCACGATTTCATTTGCTTCCGGATAGTACATGGCGAGGTTACCGGACCGAATCGGGGCGGGCAGCAACTCTACGCTCATTTTGCCGATTTCGCTTTCCACCCAGACTGTTTGGCCTGCGAGTAGCGATTCTCTGCGCATATCGTCCTCGTTCATGAACACAACCAGCCGATGGCTTGCGCCGCGGTAGATATCTTCTTCATCATAGATTATTGTATTAAACTGGCCCTCGGACCGGAACGTCATCAGGTTGAACCAACCCGCCGGCGGACGGGCATCAGGCGCCGTCATGATTGCGAGGTTGGCTTTGCCGTTGTCCGTTGCAAAATGCGGCGTGTGTTTGATGCGCTGCGGAATAGTAAATTCTTTGCCCGCGCCGAGGTCCTTTATCGACGCCAGATTCGGTACGGTTGCTGAAATAAATTTCCGGATGGTCTCGTGGCTGCTCATCTCCGCCCACAGTAGCGGGCTGCCCACCATCAGCGCTTTGGCACAGTGGATCAGGATCTCGCTTTCGGAAAGCAGGTCGTCCGACGGCGCACGCTCTCCTCCTTTGGAAAGGCGAACATAGTTGAACATGCTCTCCTGCGCGGTGCTTTGGGTCTCTTCTTCGCGCGCACGCACCGGCAGAATAAGCGTTTCCTTGCCGGTGCCGAACACATGACCGGGGTTCATAGTTGTGCTCAGATACGCATTGAACCCGATGCGGTTCAGGGCTTGTGCGCTCCACCGCAGGTCAGGGTTGGCGCCATACAGATTGCCGCCCATCAAAAGCGCGAAGTCGATGGCTCCGGCAGATGCGGCCTGCATGCAACTGAACGTATCCATGCCGGCCTGCTCCGGCACTTGCACGCCCAAATGCTGCAGCAACGCTTCCGCCATGGCCGGTTTCAGTGTGGGAACCACGCCCACGGTACCGACCCCCTGCACATTGCTGTGCCCGCGAATCGGCAGCAGGCCTGCACCCGGTTTGCCGATCATGCCGCGCAAGAGCGCGAGGTTGGTAATGGCGCGCACGTTTTCAACGCCCTGCAAGTGATGGGTAATCCCCATAGCCCAGGCAAAGATCGAGTTCTGTGATTGCGCCAACAACTCACATAACTTCTGCAAATGCTCACGGCTCACGCCGGAGCGCAGGAGCAGTTCATGAACGTCCTCAGACTCCAGGTCTTTCCGGAACTCGGGCAGATGATTTGTGTAATTGTTCAGGAAGTCGACCTCTGCCTGGCCGTCGCGCCAAAGCAGGCAGGCCGCGGCTTTCAGCAGGGCCAAATCACCACCGCAGTGCGGCTGCAGATAGAGGTCGCAAACTTCGGAGCCGAACAGGAGCGAACGCGGATCGCTGGGGATGTTAAATCTTTGCAGACCGAGTTCCCGGAACGGATTGATGACCACGACTTTCCCGCCCCGGCGCCGCAACTCGACCAGAAAGGTCATCAGCCGGGGATGGTTGCTGGCGGGGTTCGCACCGACGAGAACCACCAAATCCGCCTTGCGCAGATCCTGCAATTCGACCGTACTGGTGCCGCCGCCCAAGCTTTGCCCCAGACCGACGCCCGACGCCTGATGACAGTAGTAGGAGCAGTTGTTGATATTGTTGCTGCCCCACTCCCTGGCCAACAGTTGCACCAGAAAGGCCGCCTCCATCGAGGAGCGCCCTGAGGTGTAAAAAAAACTGCGCTCTGGTGTCGCCGCTTGCCAGGCGGTGACCAGCTTGTCAAGAGCCTCGCTCCACGACAGCACTTTGAAATGCGTAGCCCCCGCCCGTAAATACAGAGGGTGTGCCAACCTCCCCAGCGCCTCCAGTTTGCGCCCGCCTAATGACTTCAAATCACCGACAGAATTCTTCTCGAAAAAATCCGGCGGAATGCCGGGCTGCATATCCTGGCTCTGTGCCTGCATGGATTTCTTGCAGACCTGCCAGCTTTGGCCAAGCTCATTGACCATGCCGCCGCGCATGCCGCCCATGCCGAACGCACAGGTCTTGCAGGTGTTTGAGTTGCGCAGGGAACGGTACAACTTTCCCAGGCCGCCTGCCTTGCCGGCCATTTGCAACGAATAGCGAATGGCGGGCCAGCCCCCGCCGGATTTTATTTTCTGTTTTGCCATGCGATTAACTTATTCTGAATTCTTTGCAGGTTCGAGCCGAACGCGCACCATTCCACGCACCGAGTTCGTCAAATAGATCGCTTCCGCTTTATCCAAATCTTGCGGCAAGAGCACTCCCTCCTGCACGTCCTTATCCGTCCCTAACAACTCCTGCCGGTAGACGCCGTTCAACAATCCACAAGCGATGGGCGGCGTGAGCAGTTTCCCGTCTTTTTGGATGAAAATATTGGAAATGGCGCCCTCGGTGACTTCGCCGCGCTCGTTGGTGAACAGGACGTCGTAGTACCCGCGCTCGGAAAAATACCGGAACTCCCGATCGTAAAGCGCGCGATTGGTGGTCTTGTGAAAAAAGAAACGATCGCGACTCGATGTCTGCGCGGCAGACAAAGTGACTTTCGGGGAGTGCGTGATTTGTTCCCGGACCGGTGTGTTCGTGACGCTCAAGTCGCCATTTCTTTGCAGCAAAAGCCTGACTCTCTGTTGCTCGCCAGCCCCAAAGTGCGCTGCGGTATTTTTGAGCTTTGCGCTGACCCTGGCTCTGTCAAAGCTAAAATCAAAATAGCTCGCTGAGGCGGCAAGTCTGTCCAGATGGCGCGGCAGCCGCCCATACTCCCCATCCCAGAGCATGGTCTCAATTAACGCAAAGTCCGGCCAATCTTCAATCAAAAATCGAGTTTTGAGAATACACTCATCAAACTCAGCTTCTGCGTCGGAATCGTAGACGATGCCGCTCCCGACTCCCATTTCCCCTGCGCCGTTCCGCAGGGTAATCGTACGAATGGGAACGTTGAAAACCGCGTTGCCCGATGGCGCCATGAAACCGATGGCACCGGTGTAGATACCGCGCTCCCTCTGTTCCAGTTGCCTGATTATTTTCATTGTGCGAATCTTGGGGGCGCCGGTCACCGAACCGCACGGAAACAGCGCTTTGAACAGGTCATGATACGTGGTCCCGGCTCGCAACTTACTCTGTACCGTTGAAGTCATCTGGAAAATCGAATCATACTTCTCTACCTCGAACAACTTCGGCACTTCGACGCTGCCCACCTGCGAGACCCGGCCCAGGTCATTGCGCAGCAAGTCGACTATCATCACGTTTTCGCTGCGATTCTTGGGGTCATCCTTCAGGAAGCGGCTTTGCACTCGATCTTCATCCAGCGTGCGGCCCCGGGCCAGCGTCCCCTTCATCGGCCGGGTCTGCATCACATCCCCGGTCCGTCGAAAGAACAGCTCGGGCGAGATTGAGATGACGTAGCTACCGTCGAATTTCATAAATGAATTGTAAGCGACGTGTTGTCGCTGTTTCAGCGCCTGGTAAAGTCCGTACGGGCAGCCCGTAAAACGGAAGCGATGTTTTGTGGTAAAGTTGGTTTGGTACGTGTCGCCGGCTTCGATGCACGACTTGATGCGGGCTACTGCGGCCAGATACTCAGCTTGCCCGATGGCCAGCCCTGTCTGGGTGACAGAGAAAGACCGGTCCTCCTCTTTGTCGCTGAACAAGCCGCTGCTATCCCCGGAAAAGATTCCGCTTGCGTGGTCAAAAATCACGGCATTTTCAAAGACCCCCAGCCAGAGGAGCGGCATTGAACCCGTGTGCATTTCATGGCGCGTGCCGTCCATTCCACAACCGAGTTCGTAGGAAAACCATCCGGCCAGGTAATACTGTTGCGCAAGTTCCTCGACTTCGCTGAAGAGCCGCTCGATTGCGCCGTAATCGCGGGTCCGCAAGACCTTCAGTGGCCGCGTGAATAAGTAACTGCACTTCTCGGCCTGACTGAAGCGATTTGTCTCAAGGAGAACAAATTCGGGCGCCGCGTCGAGTTCTGCAAAACTAATTGCCGGTAAGTACCGATAAATTAATGACACTGTGGGATTCACCTAAAAAACATACGGGCAAGTTCCGTATTCAAGCTGCGGATGTCAAGGGAAATACGAGGATTGGGGTTCGCACAGCTGCCTGAAAGGGGTGACTCTGGTGGCGCTATTCCCTGCCATTGTCCGGTTTGTCTGAGGCTGTTTGCGGGATAAAGACCAAAAATCCGGGTGTGGAGAAGGAGGCCTAACATTTTGTGTTTAATACAAGTATTTCTTGCTAAAATAGTATCATTTGGGTAAATTCATGGCAGGGGTAATCAAGAAACCTACCTTCGCCTATCAAATCTGTCCTCACAATTCTCTCAGGAGGGAATATGGCCGGAATTCGTGCCAACGCTAAGACTATTTGCTTCTTTGCCATCACTATCGTCTCGAGTTTGACGCACGAATCCTACGGCCAGGACCAAAACTTGTCCAGCCTTTATGAAAAAACAGTGGACCTGTATTTACATGAACGTTTTGATGAGGCCATTGCCCTGGGCAAACAGATCCGGGAAGAATTTCCGGAAAATCCGGCTGGGGCATTCGGGCTCCTCAGCACTTACCAATCCATGAAATGGAACTACCGGGTCCGCCGCTTCGACGCCACTATCGACAGCCTCATCGACCTGTCGATGGAGCTTTCAAAAAAGGCGCAAAAGAAAAATAAGAAGGACGGGACCAATTACTTTTACATGGGCTGCGCTCTGGGCTTTCGTACCATGAGGTCTGCGCGGGCCGGGCATTGGATGTCGGCCTTCAGAGACGGCTCACAGGCGCCCAGGTATTTCAAGAAGGCTATTGTATACAACCCCGAATTCTATGATGCTTATTATGGCTTGGGACTGCAAAAATACTGGCTCGGGGCCAAAGGCGCCATGCGCTACCTGCCGTTCTCAGCCGGCAAAAGGAAAGCCGGAATCGAACAAATGAAACTGACCGCCGAGAAAGGCCGGTTTTTGAAGATAAATGCAATGTATGGTCTGATGGCCGTTTACCAGAACGAAAAACAGTACGAGCAGGCGCTTGAGCTGGCCAACACCCTGACCGAGATGTTCCCCAACAATCCCACAACACACTACAAGCAAGGCCGCCTGTTACAGCAGTTTGGCGAATGGGAAAAGTCAAACCAGTCCTTCGAAAAGCTGCAACGGCTCCTGGTTGCCGCGCCTTACCAGTGTACCAGCTACAAGGTGGAAGCGCTGTACCAGCAGGCACGCAACCACTATGAAAGCAAGAATCTGTTCCAGACACAACGACTCTGCGACGAAGCGATGGCACTTCTCGAAGTCTGTGATTTCTCCGGCGAGATGGACGGACCGATGGAGAGTTTCTCTGAAATAAAGGAGAACCTGCTCAAATTGAACAAAGCTGTCGAATCCGATCTTCTGACAGACTCATCTAAGAAAGAGTAGAAGCCCCAAAAAAAAGATTTCAGGTTCTCGTTCTCAGCATTCCCGCTGCTTACCTGATTGACAGCTCCGGTAATCTTGTTTTCAGAGAGCCAGCGGCCAGCCGGACCCGGTGAGCCGATCCTCGACTAAAAATTCGATCATAACCGTCATTCCGCTGACGTTTTGACAGATTGCGGGAGGTTGCGAATCCCGTGCTAGGCCACCCCGACACGATTACCGGGCGTGGACAAACATTTGTCACGGAGCCAGGAATCCGGACATTTTCTGCTATTCTCAACCCTGCCCAGGGTCATGTGCGCCGGCGTGGATGTCATGCGCCGGATGCCGGGCGCCGTTGCAAAACGGAAGCGGTCCTGTGCCGGACGGGAATGGCAGCGAGTCCCCTTTCGCGCGGGCAACTCTCGGGTAGGATGATGATACTTTTTCCGGGCATGGTGGTACAACCTTTGCTATCGAAGGGATACGTTAGGGGGCTCAAGTTCACACACAATAATCGGAAACATGTACCATGAAAAATGCTAGATTGTTTTTCGGATTCCTGCTCTGCTGTAGCCTGATGCTGGCAGGACTAGCGCCGGTATATTCTCAGGAGAAGGGCAAGGGAGATCTCGAGGACTTCGCCGACGACTACGGCGAGGAGGAATCAGACGACGATGAAAGTGGCGACAGCGGCACCGACTTTTTCCTTTATCTTCTACTAGACAATATTGTTGATGTTGCGCAATTATGGGGTGGCACACCCGGCACCGCCGTTGGCCCGTATCCTTCATTTCCGTACCAAAGCCTGGACGGCTTTATGCATTCGGAAGCAGATTTTCGCAGCTACTATTTTAACACGGAATTTGACGTTCACTATTTGAACGAAAACCTGCGCAGCTACCTGTTTAAGTGGGAAACGCAATTCGCGCACAGCAGTAAGTTGTCATTCGATGTGGCTGTCTATGAGGAGGATCTGGTTGACCGGGAATTCGGGGGAACGCGCAAGGACCACCTGACATTCTTTGGCGTGCGTTACGGCCATGCCCTTTACCGATCACCTCAGATAATCCTTAACCTGGAGGCCGGTTTTCGCGGTTTTCAGCGCAATGCCGCGCACGGTGGC
Source organism: Candidatus Zhuqueibacterota bacterium (assembly GCA_029262055.1). GTDB lineage: Bacteria > Zhuqueibacterota > Zhuqueibacteria > Oceanimicrobiales > Oceanimicrobiaceae > JAJDAD01. Next base: position 95,258 of record JAJDAD010000002.1, on the reverse strand, counting down.
CCTGAGATCGCTTTGGACTTACAGCTCTTCCCAAAACGTCCCTTAATCCTGGAAACCGAAATCGCGGCCGCTTATGTCAGCAACGGGGCGCTGTACACAGTCGAATCCAGCGCCGGCGTCGCGATTGACCGATTTGAAGTGCTTGGCGGAATCCGTATTTTGAAAAACAAATCACAGGATCTGCTGGATGGCTTCCGCATTGGACTGCGGGTTTGGTACTAGCCATGGAGGCAATAATGATTGCTCCCAGGTCTTTCTTTTGGCTGTCTCTTTCCATTCTAATTGGTTGTTCCGCCTCAGTGCCTTTTTCTTCCAGGAATCTGGATGCCGAGGCCAAACTGTTCAACCCACCGGCCGCGAAGGCGAATCTTTACATAGCCAGAGGCGGTGGCCTTTTCAGTAAGGGGGTTCTGTTTCAGGTCTTCGTAGACGAGGAGCCCGTCGGCGGCGCTGCGCCCGGGGCTTATCTTTTTCTGACGGTTGAACCGGGGGCGCACTCGGTTTCTGTGCTCTCCGGACACAATCAGGATTCGATGACCGTGACAGCTTCGGCGGGAGAGAACTATTTTGTTGAAGTCAAAATAAGGCGCGGCTTGTTCAGATCCGGTGCACGCCTGGTAAAGCTTGAGGAACAGGTTGGAAAATCCCTGGTCAATAGAGCCAGGCTAGCTCAAGGATTGGGTCACAAGTCCTGAAATAAACCCGAAACGTCCCTGCATGCTTTCTCCCTTGAAGGGCATTACTTACATTTCTCACTTCGATTCAAGGTCATTCTGAGCGCGAAGTGATGGATTTTGAGGTCGCGAAAGACATTGAGTGCGAAGAATCTTCGAATGTCTGGGGAGATTCTTCACACGCCTTTGCTCCCTGGTAGAAACACAGAATTTGGGCTGCGTGCTCAGAATTACATCTAAACAATTGTTTAGAACGTAAATATGCAAATGCCAAATGTTAGTCACTATTTCTTTTATCTTGAAAATGGAGTCTCGAATTCTCAGTTTTCGATATAAATGACCGCCTTCCGTTTTGATCAGGACATTCAATTAAATGAAAATCGTAGCAGACATTCACCTCCATTCCTACTACTCGCGCGCCACCAGCAAAAGCCTCAATCTGGAACATCTGCACAAATGGGCGCAACTGAAGGGCGTCAATGTGGTCGGGACCGGCGACATCGCGCATCCGGGCTGGCTGCAGGAGATGCAAGAAAAGCTGGAACCGGCAGAGGATGGGCTTTTCCGTTTAAAGCCGGAGTACAGCAAAGTCACCCAGCCGGAAGTCCCGAAAGCGTGCGCCGGCATGGTGCGTTTCATGCTGGCCGGCGAAATCAGCAACATTTACAAACGCCACGACAAGGTTCGCAAAATTCACAATGTCGTCTTCATGCCGTCGTTTGATGCTTTAGAGAAATTCCAGTCCACGCTGGACAAAATCGGCAACATCCGGTCGGATGGCCGGCCAATTCTCGGCCTGGATTCGCGCGATTTGCTCGAAATCGTTTTGGAAACTGACCCGCAGGGCTATCTGATTCCTGCCCACATCTGGACGCCCTGGTTCGCAATGCTCGGTTCCATGTCCGGATTTGATTCGGTGGAAGAATGCTTCGGCGACTTAACCGACCAGATTTTTGCCCTTGAAACCGGCCTGTCGTCGGACCCGCCAATGAATGAACGTCTCTCCATCCTCGACCGCTACACGCTGGTGTCAAATTCCGACGCACATTCACCACAGAAACTAGCGAGGGAGGCGAATCTGTTTGACACGGACTTGTCGTACGACGCGATTTTTTCTGCTTTGAAGAGCGGCGACCGCGACAAGTTTCTGGGGACCATCGAATTTTTCCCGGAGGAGGGCAAGTACCATTACGATGGCCACCGGAAGTGCCGGGTATGCTGGGACCCGCGCACCACAATTGCGCACGACGGCATCTGTTCTGACTGTGGCAAGCGAGTCACAGTCGGGGTTATGCACCGCGTCGAGGCGCTGGCCGACAGAGAACCCGGCCAAATACCGTCACTTCCGCATCCCTACCAAAGCCTGGTGCCGCTGCCCGAGGTCTTATCCGAGATTCATGGGGTAGGCGTTAATTCAAAGCGGGTCAGGCAGAGTTTTGACTACCTTTTGTCCAAACTTGGATCCGAGCTGCATATTTTGCAGGAAGCCGCTATCGCCGACATCAGCAGGTTTGCCGGTGACATGGTAGCCGAAGGCATCAAACGCATCCGAGCCGGCGAAATCAAAATAGCCGCGGGATACGACGGCGAGTTCGGTAAAATCCAGCTCTTTGAAAAGGCTGAGAGAGAAGAGTTTACGACCCAATTGAGTTTCTTCATGGACAATGTAAAGCGGGCGGCACAGGAAGATATGGAGAAACAGGCCAGCGCCGCCGTGTCGGACGAAACCGACACACCGGCTCCCGTCCGTCCTGTTCCGAAAGCTAAAACAGTAATGCCCGATTCACCGCGGTTAACCGCGCAAGGCGATGGCGGAGAGATGCATAACCACGAACAGGAGCAGGCGGTCAAGCATACCGCAGGTCCACTCCTGATCGTGGCAGGTCCCGGCACCGGCAAAACCCGGACCCTGACTAATAGAATCGTCGGCCTGATCGCCGCGGGCCACGCGCGCCCGGATGAAATACTGGCCGTCACATTTACCAACAAAGCCGCAGAAGAAATGCAAGCCCGGCTGACGCGGTCCCTGCAGCCTCAGCAAATCGCAGCGCTAACCATTTGTACATTTCATAGCCTCGGAATCAGGATTCTTGCCGAGTTCGGCCATCTAATCGATGTTCCGCCTATCTTTTCCATTTGCGATGAGGCTGACAAGTTAGGCTTGCTACGGACGCTGGTCAAAGATATCCCGAAAGTGGAGCTTCAGGAGCTCAGCGCAGCCATCTCTGCCGCAAAGCGCTCACTTTTGAGTCCGGAGACGGCGAGGAAATCAAACACGTTCGCTACCCCCGCTCATTTTTCCGGGTACTTTCAAGGCTATGAAGATGAGTTACGTGCGCGTCAGGCACTTGATTTCGAAGACCTCATTAGCAGGACCGTGTGCTTGCTGCAAGAGCATGCCGGCGTTCGGACGGCTTGCCGGCAACGTTTCAAGTGGATATCGGTAGACGAATACCAGGATGTCAATTTCGCACAATATCGATTCCTGAAACTTCTCTGCGGAGACCACACCAACCTCTGCGCCATCGGCGATCCTGACCAGGCGATTTACGGATTCAGGGGTGCGACGCCGCAATATTTTCTGGATTTTGCCAGGGACTTTCCGGGCACACGTATGATCAGGTTGGGACGCAACTACCGCTCAGCCCACAACATTGTGGCGGCCTCCGCCCAGGTTCTGAACCGGACGGCGCGAGACGATGAATATTCCAACTGGTCGCAAATAGTCACCGAAAAAAAAATCAGTATCTATAGCGCGCCGACCGGCAAAGCCGAAGCCGAATATGTGGTTCACCAAATCGAAAAAATGGTTGGAGGAACCAGTTATTTTTCCATCGACTCGGAGCGGGTTAGCGGACAAACACTGCCGTCGGCCACATTTCGTGACTTTGCGGTCCTCTACCGTTTGAATTCTCAAAGCACGCTGCTGGAGGAAGCATTTGACCGCTCGGGCATACCTTATCAGGTAATCGGGCGGCAATCGAGTTACCAGAACCAACCCTTCAAAGGACTGCTACAGCAGCTTTGGTTACTCGTGGGCGAAGTCAACGATACACTTCTTGCACAACGTCTGGCCGAGACGCGGCTGGGGATCGGCCCTATGGCTTTGCAAAAACTGCTGAATTTCGCGCACCATGAAGCAACCGGAATCTGGGAGGCCATGCAAACCGTCGCCAAAATCCCAGGCCTGAATACGCGTCAACGTGCGGCGATCGCGACGTTTTCGACCCGGCTTAAGGCCTTGAGAACGAACACCGTCCCGCTGTCGGTATCGGAAATCATTGTGAGGACAATCGCCGGATTTTATCCGGACGACTATTTCGCCGCTGATAAACCCGCGCGCACGCTCAGCCGGTTTATTTTAGCCGCGAAGCCGTTCGGTGCAGACCTGGCAGGATTTCTGCGCGCCTGCGCCATTACCTCAGAAACGGATGATTACGATCCCAGGGCGGACCGGGTTTCCCTGATGACTCTGCACGCGGCCAAAGGAATGGAGTTTGGCGTTGTCTTTATTGTGGGCTGCGAACAGGGTATCCTGCCGTTTGAAAGTGAGAAAGCTACCTCTGACGAAGATGAGGAGCGGAGGTTACTTTACGTCGGCATGACCCGCGCCCGGGAGCAGCTTGTCCTGACACACGCAAACAAGCGGCTGCGGTTCGGGAAAACGCTCACTCCCCCAAGATCGAAATTCCTAAACAACATCGAACGCAGCCTCACAAAAGCAGAACAGGCGAAAGCCATCAAGAAAAAGAAAGACCCGGACAAGACACAAATCTCGCTGTTTTGACAGCGTGCAAAGGAATAGGCTAACACTGTAATTGTAATTAAGTTACTAATATTTTTCACTTGGCTTCCTCCTTCTGAGGAAATTGTTTTTGGTATCTAAATCCGCTCCAAACGCGCAACGCGCGCGGAGGGGCAGGTTCAAAATCGCGTTCAGCGTCTTGAACCGGGGTGGGTAGGCCTGCCTGCCGCTGATCACGCACCCACCCCTGATTCAAACTCTCTGCGAGTTTGAATCTGTCCCCTCCCGGAGAGAGGGGATTTGCTTAGCTTCTGTGAAACCTGACAATTTGCTATTCATGAAACAGCGAAATATTAGAAAGTTAGGTAAACCCGGCAGCACAGTTTATCGGTAACCCTGTCGCGCAAACGTGGTCAAGAACCGGTGGTGTAGAAATTGAATCCCAACAAAGCCAACTACGACTGGACGGCCCGAGTATCTTCCTTGCGCATTACGCGCAAGCAGGCACTACTGGTTTCTATCAGCATGCATTTGCTGTTGGCGGCATTCCTGAGCAGGTTTGAATTCGAGAAAATCACCGGTCTGCCATCTCCAACCGAGTATGAGATAGCATTCGAGTTGGAAGTGCATAAGGAGGTCGCGTTCGACAAAAGCTCGAATTCCGAAAAGTTTACCAATCTTGAGCATTCCGAAGAAGACGACGAGATCTTGCAGCCGAACTCCTCACCTACCAACGGACAAAGCCGGACTGAGACCGGCAATACCTCGCCGCAACGCGACCAGGTTCTTCTGGCGTCGCTGAGCATGTTGGACCAAATGCGTTCCAGCTTCCATTTTATTCGGCAGCGACTGCCGGCAGATGCAGTGGGCGCCTTCTCACCCACACCGGGAATCGCTCCCGATACCAAAGCCACTCTCGAAGCTCTGAATAGCGGTATTCTGAAAGTAGCCGGTTTTGGCCGCGGCAATTGCCCGCCTAAAGGAGGCGTTCCCCTGCTCGGAATCGGACCCAAAAAAGACTTTGTCACACAAATGCAAGAGGCCATCGCCGCTATTGAACGGGTGGATTCGTACCAGGACTGCCTGAAGATTGCAAAAGGGTTCGAGAAGATAGCGCACAAGAAGCCCGAAAAATGGCTAGCCGCATACTGGACCGCATTCGCGTACTGTCACGCTGCCCTTCTTTCGTGGCAAAACTCATCCGCGCGCAATTTCCATGACCACCTGGCGACGGCCTCGCAGTTTGCAGAGCTGGCGTGGCAGAGGCTCCCGGTAAAAACACTGGGTGAGGAATCCGATCTCTACGCGTTGCGCGCCAACGTTTATGCAATACAGGCCAGGCACTTCGAGCTTATGTTGGATCGCGCAAGCCACAAAGTGTTTTCGAAGCAGGCGAAGAAGGCTTTTACCAAAGCCAAAGCTGCCCGTCCGGATAATCCGCTGGTGCTGGTCCTGCAGGGCACGCGTGAAATCAAGCATCCGGCAACGCGACCGCAGGCGCTGCAACGGCTGAGACAGCTCTTATCGGCTTCCGAAGAGTTGCGCGCGTCGAACAGCATGCGTCCGCGGCTTTTCCGAAACTGGCTGCTCCCCTGGCTGGGTTTCCACGGCCTGTCCCCGCGTGATTTACACGCCATCTAACCCTCAAACTTCCCAGGCTGTTCATCCTGTGCCATGACCGGATGAATCCCCGCGCCAGGCTCCATGCTGTTGGAGTCTGGCGCGAAAGCTTTCCCACCAACTTGTGACAGGCTCAGCGAGACGCCGTCAGCCGAGGAGAAACTGAAGGTGTTCCCACGAACATCCGATACACCTGCAGGCGTCTTTGGGGTAGATCAACCTGCTTTTCCTTTAAATTCGATTGCTCAATTGGATTGACGGTCGTATATTCCGGTTTGCCCTGTTGCCAATACCACCGGAGACTTGCGCCAAGATGAACCTGGCAGTTGAAGACATTCGGGCCATTGTTGCGCCCCATATTTTTGCGCGCGGCCAGAGCTACCACGCAGAAGGCCGTGTACAAATCAAAGTGATCACCCCCGAGTTTGTTGAGGCGGAAGTAAGCGGAACCAGCCCCTACCACGTCGAGATTTGGCTTGAAAATGATTACAAGTATACCGAGTGCACTTGCCCGTTTAACGGCATCTGCAAACACATCGTAGCAACAGTCCTGGAGGCGATCGACTGGCGCCGCATAGACCTGGTGGCAGACGCGGACATCAAATCAGGTTGGCAAAACTATCTGTCGCGCATCAGACCTGAAAAAGAAAATGTCACTGCCTACGACCGTCTCTGGCACCTGGTCTTCGTCCTTAGAACCAGCCAAAAAGGTTGGAGTATAGAACCGCAGAAGCGGTTGGCTAAAAAAGACGGAGGCATGGGAGTCCCGCGCGGCCTCGCCACCACCGACTTCAATAATCCCAACCTGCGCCGCAGCCGTCACGACAATCTGGTTCTAAGTTACCTGGACAAGTCTTACCGTAACGGCTCACAGAACGCCTACTACGACCCACGCCCCGTGCAATACAGATTTGTCGATGGTGCGGATGCGGGCGTCATTTTCGATATGTTGCAAGACAGTCGCCTGTACTTGTCGGACGGGGAAAAACGCACCGGGCTCCAGGTCGGGGAAAACAGCGGAAGAATCGAATTTCGGATGCTCGGTGAAGGAGACGTTTTGCGCCTGCAGCCATTTCTGCTGCTCGACGACTCGGAGCACATCCTCGACCACACGTTCACCTTACTGACCGTCAATCCTGTTTGGATTTTGCGTGAAAGCAGCATCATCAGCATTGCCGGAGATCACAATGCTGAAAGCCTGATTCCCTTCCTCAGAAAAAACTACAAGGTGACGGTTCCCCGCAAGGACATGCCATCATTTCTAAACTCTCTGGGGGCGCAATCTGAGTTGCTGCAACATTTTCGCGTACCCGAAGGTATCGGTACCGAGACCATCGGCGAGATCACCGAACAGCGCCTCTACCTCGAAGAGTTTGGCGATTGCATCAAAGTAGACCTCCGGTTCGGATATGGCCCGGTAGAGGTTCTGGCGCGAGATACAAGACCGGCCGTATGGAGCAGTAACGAAGACGGTAGCACATTCATCAAAATACAACGTGACCAGAAGCGTGAAGCCGAGGCGGTCGCCCTCCTGCAGCGCACCAGTGTCAAGACCGCCAAGGCCGGAGTCATTACTACCAGGAGCAATCAAACCCTGGAATGGCTCATCGACGAAATCCCGCAACTCGTATCGAACGGATTTGCCGTTTACGGTGAAGAGAGCTTATCCAGGTTCAGAGTAAACAGAGCCTCCGCCTCGATAAGCGTAAGCACCAAATCTAACATCGACTGGTTTGACCTGCAAATGGAAATCGATGTCGGTGGTGTCATGCTCTCGTTGTCGGAAATCAAAAAGGCGCTGAAGAAAAATAGCAAGTATGTCCGACTGGTAGACGGCAGCGTAAGCAAAATGCCGAGGGAATGGCTGGACCGCTTTCGGCATGTGATCAATCTTGGCGAAGAACGTCAGGACGGGGTGCGTCTTTCCAGCTTTCATGTAACTCTGATTGATGAACTGTTTGCCGCTGCTCACCAAAAAAACATGGATACAGTCTTTGAAGAGCGGCTGGAACAGTTAAAAGATTTCGACGGCATCGCGGAGTATGACCTGCCCGCAAATCTTTCCGCCGACCTGCGGAACTACCAGAAAGCCGGCTACCATTGGCTGCATTTTTTGCGTAACTACCGGTTCGGGGGTTGCCTGGCTGACGACATGGGTCTGGGCAAGACGGTCCAGGCTCTCTCAATTCTGCAGTGGCAAGTTGAAAACGAGATCGATTTGCCAAGCCTCATCATCACACCGACCTCGGTGGTTTTCAACTGGCAGGCCGAAATAGAACGGTTCGCACCCGGTTTGCGCGTCTTAAACCAAACCGGCGCAGATCGTCTCCGCACCGGCATCAATTATAGTGACTACGACATCGTGCTGACCAGTTACGGCACCTTGCGTCGCGACATCCTCTTCCTCAAGGATGTTATGTTTGATTACGTGATTCTGGATGAATCTCAGAACATAAAGAACCCGCTGTCGCAAACCGCCAAGGCCGTGAAAGTCCTGCAGGCCCGGCACCGGCTGGCACTGACCGGCACACCCATCGAAAACAACACCATCGAGCTTTGGTCCTTGTTTTCGTTTCTAAATCCGGGACTGCTCGGCAGCTTGAGTTATTTTAAGAACGAATTCGCCAAACCGATCGAAGCGGAACAGGATGAAGCCGCCGCGCAACTGCTCAAAAAAATGGTTTTTCCGTTTCTATTGCGCCGCACGAAAGAAAAAGTGGCACCCGAGCTGCCGCCCAAAATTGAAAGCATCGTTTACGCGGAGATGGCGCCACAGCATGAAAAGGTTTACAACAAGTGGCGAGACTACTACCGGGCTCAGGTTCTGAATCAAATCGCTGATTCCGGTTTAAACAAATCTCGCATGAACGTCCTCGAAGGCCTCGTCAAGTTGCGCTTGCTGGCCTGTCACCCGCACCTTGTGGAGGACTCCTTCAAGGGCCCGGTGCAAAAGTTTGACTTGTTGAACCAGTATCTCGAAGAATTGCTGGCCGAGGGGCACAAAGTCCTGGTGTTCTCACAATTCGTCAAGATGCTAACCATTGTGCGCAAACAACTGGACGCGCAAGGCACGCCGTATGAATATCTTGACGGCAGTACCCGCAACCGAAAAGAATGTGTAGAGCGATTCCAAAAAGATGAGGCGTGCAGGATCTTTCTCGTCAGCCTGAAGGCCGGCGGTACGGGCTTAAACCTGACGTCCGCCGATTACGTCATCCACTATGATCCCTGGTGGAACCCGGCGGTCGAGGCCCAGGCTACCGATCGCAGTCATCGCATCGGGCAGGACAAGCACGTTTTTGTCTACAAGATGATCAGCAAGGGCACTGTGGAAGAGAAAATCCTGCATTTGCAGGAGAAGAAGAAGGAGCTGGTGTCGAGCATTATCACCAGCAGTGCGGGCCTGTTTAAACAACTAACCTTGCGGGATATCGAAGAGCTGTTCAGCTAAGTCAGTTCTGCTTTACTTCCCACTCCCGAGGCCATTCAGACACTTCATAGCGGTTAGAAAGCGGAAAGCCGGGCGGCCGTTTGCGCTCGAGCCGTTTGTCAAACCGGATGCGGGTTCCGTAGCGCGGTTCGGTGGCGGAAAGCGAGCCGGCGGTCAAGCTGCCATAAATGAACAACGTGTCATCGCCGCCGCCCCTCAGGTGCCGCACGACAAAACGACGCTTGGCAAAGATGGCGGCGTAGATAGTCAAGTCACCCGGCCCGGTGACATAGGGATGTGCGATTTCAACATCTCTGTCGCTGACGATGCCGAGGTAGTCATCAGCTACGGCAGAGATTTCAGGATTGCGGGCATAAGTCAGGTCGTCATCGATTATTATCGTACCCGGCGAGTAAATCAGGACTTTGCCGCGCACGACGCCCCGCACATGCAATTTTTTCTTCTTATGGCCAAGTATGTAGGCCGCGGCCTCTCCGATCTCAACCCTCTGCTCGGGCTCGTCCGACCCTAAGGTTTTCCACAGGTAGCTGCCATCAGCACGAAAGACGAGGCGCGTGTCCTGGTCAAATCGCTTCAGGTTTGCGCCCGCCGGGATCGAGTCGGTAGCGAACGGCAGGAAATAGCGGGGCAGCCGTATCGCCTTGACCCCGGTTTCAAGACCCCCGAGAAAAGTCGATTCATCCCCCAGGAATGACGGTGAGCCGTTCCTATCGATACGAGTAGAAGCAGTCGTTACTTTGCCATGAAACTTGGGCTGGACTCCGCGCGCCGACACAATTCTGATCTGGGAATTCGCGTGAAACCGCCCTTCAAACTCATCATCATGCACGGCAACCCACGGGTCCCAAAAATCTACAAATTGTGCAAAGTTCGAAAACGCCAGACGCTTCATCCGCATGCGGCTGTTGAGCGCAAGCCCGTCTTCAACTTTGCTGATTTCCACCATGACCTCATCGATGTCAGTCTTTGACTTTGCCGGACGGTTGCGAAAGGACGCCGAATATGTTTTGCCCTTGTGCCGCCACGTCATGATCGAGTCCGGCTGCGCCATTTTGTGGAAGTCCTCGGTCCACTTTCTGAACTTCTTGCGAAACATCTTGTGCTCTTTCCTGGTCATCGAGATTTTGGCATTGACAGCGGATCGTTTTTCCAGGTCGACCGGCGGGCGCAAGAAAGAAGTCGGCACGATCGAGCTCAAAAGATAGCGCTCAGGCCGGACCGCTTCTGCCGTTCTGACGTCCTGCTGCGACTCATCGCTTTCCGTTCCTGAGACCTCTGCGGCATCCTGGCCGGGCTCATCAGAATTCGCTTCACTCGGCAAATTGCGCGAGAAGCTGTCCGGGTTGGTCAGGGCGGTTGCAGGCTGTTGCCGGCTTTGCTCTACATCTTTGAGTTGCACCCGGCCCGTTTCCTGCTGCTGTGCCGGCCTGGTTTCCGGGGGCTTCTCATGACGCAAATCATGGCCCGCCTCCAGGGCCTCCGTGTCAGACTCGGAGGGAACAAAGACAAAATCGATGGACAGCGGAGTTTCGGACAGGTCGGTGGGCTCATACCAGACGAGAAGGAGACCAAGACACATAAAGAATGCGCCGTGCAGAATCAGAGAAAGGGAAAAGGAATCACGCGGCGTAAACTCGCCTCTCGCAAGTTTCCGGGCCTTCAGAAGGAATTTGTCAATCAGACTTTGCATTCGGTATAGATCGATCTATAAAGAATCCCTGTGTGAAACGATGGCTAGTAGGTTACATTTAAACAGGATCGACCAGCACGGCAACAAAATAAAGCGATCCACTCAGCGGATGCCACAGCGATGACAGACAAGTTAGACAGTGTCCTGGACTGAATGGACTGGGGTTGTATAAAATAGGGCGCATATGAGAAAAATGCAAGCGGTTTCCCGGGACATTGTCAATCCCTGTCGAGCAGGTTGGCGAGCGCGCTGCTAGCTTTTCAAGTCCTGATTCGGGTTGCGCAAAAACTGAGGGTTGTCTTTTTCGATCACCAGGCCGACATCCACCAGGCAGTCCGGGGGCACATCCCCAAACGGCACGAAGCGATCGTTGGCATCCATCAGGTAGATTTTTCTGCCTTCCATCGCAAAGACCACCGTGCGGTTGTATTGCCGCAGAAAAGGACGTTCAGGAACGACCCGGCCATTACTGCGTGTGCTGATCAGCATCGGCCGGGCGCCGATGCCGGCAGCGCGCAGCATGGACAATAGAAAAAGGTTGCGTTCAGACGGCGATGCCGTGCCATCCTTGAAGACGCTCTTCTGGGTCTTTGCCGCGCCAAAAGAACTGGTGTACGTTTCTTCCTGTAAGTTGTCCCTTGCGTATTCATACACACGCTTCATCTTTTCCCGATCGGATGTTGCGCCCGTGGTCAGTTTTGAAACAAGCTTTTTGACTTTTGAATCCGGCTTCAAGAACGAACGATAGTCACTCTCGTCGAGCAGTTCATTACACAGAGTCGGCAGATCCTTGATGAACTGCACATTGGTTCGACCGTAGCGATAGGCCGAAAACTGAAACGTAACCTTCGCCCGGTAGTTGTCCAGGCTCGAAATGTAGGGCTCCTGCTTCACCGCCGGCAAGTTACGGGCTTGCCAGACAAACATGGGCAAAGCTCTGCGCTCGCCCTGGTTCATGTACTCTTCCTCAAAAAACTTCACACGGTTGCGAGAATCGTTGTGAACGTTCTCCTTAAAGATGAAACCGGTCGACATCTTCATGGTCACCGTTGACTCCAGGGTTGGCAGCTCATCCTGAAAATACCAGACAGGTGGAAACGTGTAGTTGTTCTTTAAGACCTGATACTCGACTTCGATGATTGCGCCCACTTCCAGCGCGGGGAAAGATCCCTTCCTGACTTTGAAGCTGCCTTTTTGCTGCTCCTCGTAGATCTTCTTTATCTTGTGCTTCTTGCCATTGGGCAGAATCGTCTGCGCTTTCAGATTCAGGATCTTATCTTTGTCGCGGAAGACCAGGGCCAGATCGCCGTATGATTTGCCTGACTCCTTCAGTATCTTGATGCGGTAGTGGTGCTTAAAATGAAACTCCACCTCTGACTCCAGAAAGACCTCATATTGAGCAAAGTCAAAAAGCTTAACCGCCACCGCCGAAGTGTCAGCCGCGTAGGAAGTCATGCTGAGGTGCGCTTTCGGCACTTTGCCCCATTTTGCTTTGTCGATGCTCAGCGCACTCTCTGCCGGCAGGAGGATTGTCAGAGTGATTAGCAGGAATCCAAGACTGCGAAAAGGAAAGGTACACATCATCGCCTCCGTGTTGGCTGTGGGGACTGTGGATGACTTAGTGGGAAGGAATCCACAGCTTTGTTTTACTAATCGTCGTCTTACTCGTCGGGTTGGTTGCTCTCCCGCACTAACTATAAATGCAATTCACCGGATTAGCGCACTTCTTGACCGTGGATTAGAAAGATGAATGGAAAGAAAACACACTCCCGTCACCAGTCCTCGCAACGTCGACGCCCTCCGGCAGCTAACTCCGGGGACGCGCCAAGAACGCGTCGAGCCTTTCTTTAATGAAGAATGTCCACCCTGCAACACAACTTTCTCGCAAGAATTCGGGGATGTCGTCAGGGAAGTTCTGTGTGACTTGATGCGTCACCCTCAATCTGGTTGAATCATTCTCTTCGAACAACTCAAACGCGACGAATGAATCTCCCGCATACCCTTCATACTTCCAATTGCAGGTGATCATTTTCAGGGGAACGACTTGCGTCACCTGCCATAGATGCAGGAAGTTTCTGCCCTCGCTCTCCACATTGAATTGGGTCTCAAATCCGACTTCGGGTTTAAATGCCGGGATGTTTTCAAAAAACCACTGGCGCATTTGGTCGACTTCCGTTATGGCGCTCCAGACAGTCGCAATGGTGGCGCTAAAGGTCTGTTCAACAATAACCGGGGTGTCATTTGCTTTCATGTGAGCCTCAAGTATGTTAGGGCAGGACTATCTGTGCTGTTCATATAATACCGTCGCGGTCAACCAGGACGTACTTGCGCTGCAGCAGTTCATCTCAGGCTCTCTACGCCGTTCAGCAGCATCTGCACTGAAATCATAATCAGCAGCATTCCCATCAATCGTTCGATTGCTGCCAGGCCTCGCTTCCGAAGAATGCGATAAAGAAAAGGCGCAGACAACAAGATCATCGCGGTTACACCCCAGGCCATAAGCAAAGCAGCGAGCCATTCCGACATGCGGTTGGGGTCGCTGCGCACCATCAGAATGAGGGTAGCCAATGTCGAGGGCCCGGCCACCAGCGGGATGGCTAAAGGGACGATGAAGGGCTCGCCCTCCGGTTGGTCTCCCATGATTGCGCGTCCGGTCGGAAAGATCATGCGAATGGCGATCACAAACAACACGATCCCGCCTGCAATGCTGACTGACTCCTGCTGCAATTTCAGGAAGTCCAGAAGATGTTGGCCGAAGAAGAGAAAAATCAACAGGATCACCAGCGCAAACAGGACCTCACGCAAGATGATCGGCCGGCGCCGTTTTTCATCGATATCCTTTAGCAGCGTCAAGAACAAAGGAATGTTGCCCAGCGGATCCATAACCAGAAACAAGACGGTCGCGGCAGAAAGAACAGTGCTGCTTATTTCAATCAATTACAACTCCATAGCAAATGACACAACCAGAGAAATCTTGAACCCGTCCAACTTGTTGGGCACGCGTCATAATGTCTGTAGAAAAATCCGTTCTGGCGCGACAGACTCCTCTCAACCTTTTGTCGACAGGGGGCACGGCCCGGCTGCACGCAAATGTCAGCAGCTCTTTTTTCTACCACGAAGGGCACGAAGAACACGAAGACTTAAAGAACAAAGCGTCGGATGCCACCATCTTTGAGAAGCTCCACATTGAAATTCATCAACAGCCCTACTGGAACTCTGGCTAATTTCATGTAGGTCAATATCTGAGCTTCATGAATTGGCAAAAACTTATCAACCACTTTTAATTCAATTATGAGCTTTTTCTCCACAAACAGGTCGACTCGGTAGCCGCAATCTAAACGAATGCCTTTGTATTCTACAGGGAGAGGGACTTGAACTTCAAATGAAATGTCCGCCAACGACAACTCTCTGGCAAAACACTGTTCATATGCCGACTCTAAGAGTCCTGGACCTAAAGCCCGATGGACTTCAATTGCACAGCCAATGACTCGACTTGACAACTCATCAAATTCCACTTCGTGCCCTTCGTGTTCTTCGGGGTTTGATTTTCTCTGTCAAATTACCCACTTCTTCTCGATTTGACACTTTACCTCTGCCACACGATAGCGGTGGCAAGAACAGTACTACTTGTTTCAATTGTCGCTGAACCAAGACACTCGGCTGCACGCAAATGTCAGCAGCTCTTTTTTCTACCACGAAGGGCACGAAGAACACGAAGACTTAAACAACAAAGCGTCGGACACCACCATCTTTGAGAGCCGACTTTGAGGTTTAACAGTAGCCCTACTGGAACTCTGGTTTATTCCCCAGATAGATTTCATCGCACAGCCAATGACTCGATTTGACAACTCATCAAATTCCACTTCGTGCCCTTCGTGTTCTTCGTGGTTCTATTTTTTCTCTCAGATTACCCGCTTATTCTCGATTGTACACCTCTGCTAAGGAATCTATGACCAGAAACAAGACGGGCGGTGGAAAGAACAGTGCTGCCTATTTCAATCGATTACAGCTCCATCGCAAATGACACCACCAGAGAAATCTTGAGCCCGTCCATCTTATTCGGTACGCCGGCATAATCCTCGCGGTCGGTAAAACTGAAGAAATCATCCGGGAAGATGTTGCTGTTGTCCACGACTTTTTCAGTTCGGTTGTCGGACAACAGGTCGGACTCATTCGTCGCAAGAATGGGTTGGGTGATCTTGAGCACCAGAAAAATCGGTTTGCGATAGAAGCCGGCAGCAATGCCGATGTCGGTGGAAAAATCCGTTCGGGCGCGATAGATGCCGTTCAATCTTTTGTCGACCGGGGCACGGCGCTGATCGAAATACTCAGCCTCGATTTCCTGCTCGCGATTGAAAAAAAGTGCCAGTACACCGTTGACGAAAACGTCGCCAAAGGGACGGCCAAATTCACCTTCGAGGTAAAACCGGTTACTCTTCAACTCCAGGCTACGCACTTCGTCGTTGTTGAAGGTCGCGTTGTCGTTGCGCACTGAGGTGGTCCAGCCAATAATTGTCGCGGCGGTATTTTTCTTCCAATACCGATAGCCTACTTCGAAACGTAAGCCCTCAGCGCCGTTGAACCCACCTAACAATGATGCGAGGTTGTCCCGGTTGACACGATTATACGTGTCGGCAAACCGGTCTACCTCGTCCGACGCAAAAATCCGCAAACCTGCCCCGGTTCCAACCGTAAGAAAGTGTTGGGCGGTGACAGGCGTGCCCAGGCAAAGCAGGACTGTCAAACCTAACAAATACGCCTTTAGCACAACAGTCATTTTCTGCAGCAAGATTTCACCCTCCGGTTTTGCCTAAATAAGCAAAACCGATTATCACTTGCAAAATAAATATGCCGCCGTCGCCGTGAAAGCGAATGTTAGGAATCTTAGTGCCAACCTCAGATTGGTAGGCAGGCCACTCAGCGTCACATATAGCTATTTTAGACGAGTCGAGCGTATACCAGGCAATCGTTGTTGTAAATTCAGCACGTTGTACCTACCACAGATATCAATTACCTGCTCGACTGGTATGGCTTCCATGGTATGTCCATCACGACCTGTTACCGAGGTGGCTTTCAACAATGAGTTATATACCGCTTCCTCCGTGGCTTCCACCACCGCCATGAACAGAGTATTCATGTTATCGTTAGATACCAACGTCACCGGCGAATTCAACAATTCACTGTTATACGGTATGCGATACGCCGTTGAAAATGCGACCACAAAATCCCCGGATCCGTTACCCATATAGGAACCGGTCCGGCCCAATGCAAGGACGGCACGTTTGGCCAGCCGTTTGAGGTTGCGTGGCGAGAGCGGCGCATCGGTCGCGACCACAATCATGCAAGAACCTTCACTTTGTGGCCCTTTCGTATACTGACTTAGGGGAAATTTGCCAAGTTCGCGGCCGACCGGCGCGCCATTGATGGTCAGGATGCCGCCATAGTTGGTCTGCACGAGCACTCCCACGGTATAGCCCCCAAAGTCATGAGGCAATTGCCGTGAAGACGTGCCAATCCCGCCTTTGAAGCCGAAGCAGGACGTACCGGTACCGGCACCAACCGATCCCTCTTCGACGGGGTCGGAGACTGCTGCTTCAATAGCAGCTATAACGTCAGCCTCTGTGACATGAAGCCCTCTGATGTCGTTAAGCCACCCGTCGTTGGTTTCGCCGACCACAGCATTGACTGAACGAACGGATTCATTGCCCGGATAGTGCAGCGTATAACCAATCAATGCCTGAACCGCTACAGGGACACTAAGTGTATTGGTTAGCGCAATAGGGGTCTCGAGATTGCCCAGTTCTGCAACCTGAGTTGAACCTGCCAGTTTGCCGAATGCGTTTGCGAGATAGATTGCTGCGGGGACTTTCTCTTGAAACAGATTATCACCGTGGGGCAGTATCACGGTTACCCCTGTTCGCACCGCATCACCCTGCCATACTGTCTTGTGCCCAACTTTGACGCCCTCGACGTCCGTTATGGAATTCAATGGACCTGTTGCCAGAATCCCGACTTCGATACCGACTTCACGTGCGCGGGATCTTGCACGCTCTTGAGCAGTCAGCGCTACTGCCGCCGTTATACATAATATGAATGTTGAAAAAGCTAATCCTCGCATTCTGTGTCTCTTACCTCCGCACTTGATAAGGTAGCGACTGTCTTGCGGCACTTATGCCCGACCGGGCTCAGTCGTGAGCGGCGCGGCGACACCCCCAGCCTTGTAAATGTGAAAGAACATTTTCGCATTTGATGTTGGTTCATCTGCGGTGACCGCCCAGTGCGGGCCCGCACGCTGGGTGTTGTGGGGGCGGGGGAGAAAAACCCCCGCTTACCCGATTGGGTGTTTTAATCAACGTCTTTTAATCTCATTTGACGCGGATATGGCCTTCCACTAAGTCTCACTCTGACATTTTTACTTTTATAAATTTCAACATAGCCTTCTCTGTCTAAATAAGAAACAGCTCTATTGACTCTGCGGGAAAATCTTTCTCTTGGCTTACTCCTCGTTTTGATATTCCATTTTTGAAGAATATTTGTGGTCAATTTCTCTTTTATGCATGAATGGTTTGGACTTTCTTCTAATATTGCGATGATGGTGTCTCGAATTATTGCAGATTGAATAGTCAAGGCATTTTGAATGTCGGTCGGATGGACAGATTCTAAAGATGACGCTTCATGCTTCTTGATTGCACTTATCTTCTCATCGTCCTTCGAGTTGTTATTTACGGCCTTTACCGTACTACCGCTATCGCCGCTATGTGGAGAACGTGACGCAGTACTCTCAAAAAAACTTGTAGATTCCTCCGTATTATCAATGTCGCCATCAAATGGCTTCGTGCCCTCCTTAGGACTTCCTGATATTGGTGCAATACCCACCTTGTTTAATTGTTGCCACAATGGTTCAAGAGCATTTTCAGAATCGATATTATATTCACACTCACGAACCCTATAAAACTGCCAACCACATCTTTCAAGCATTCGCTGGCGCTCCATGTCCTTCTCGTATTGCTCGGGACCATGCCAAAAGTCACCGTCACACTCAACAGCTAATTGCGTTTGACTTCCCTCGATGACCATGTCAATTCGCTTGCCTGCAAAAGGATACTGCGGAATGACTCGGTATCCTTTAGTGGCGATCTGCAGTGCGACATCAACTTCGAACCAACTGTCAAACGGGGAGGGCGGACTTTCGATTTTCCTGTCAGCTCTATGTGCCATTTCCCGTAACTCCTCAGCATTCGCACCTAATGCTTTGGTAATCTGACTAACTGGATCATAAAAGTATTCCAGCAATCTTCGACGGAGGCAAGACTCGCTAAGGTCATTTTGGGTAACAGAATGAAAAAGGCACATCTGGTCTTTAGCTCGACTTGCCGCAACATTGAATCTGCGCTGGTCAGCGGCCTTCGTCAAGGTACCAATCCTTTCGTTTGGGGCTGCGACCATACTCAGAAAAATCACGTCTCTTTCGTCGCCTTGGAAACTATAAGCGTGGCCGCACACAAGCCGGCGTCTCTCCATCTCCTCGGCACCAAGTTTGTCAAGCAGCATATTCTCAATAATATAGGCTTGGGCTTCACCCTGAAGAACTATTACCCCCATGGTTTTGTTCTTGTAACGTTCATCTCTACAACAAGCCAGGACACTCTCAACCAAAGTTTCGGCCTCTGGCCTATTGATGACTCTATTAAACTTACCTTCTCGATAACCTGAAGATACATGGATGGCCTTTAGGGGCTCTATCCGGTTTGGGGGATACCGCCGCAGCGGTATCAACGGCCCTGTATGGTAGCAAAGGTCGTTACTGAAACGAATGATCTCAGGCATACAGCGAAAATGTTCTCTCAAAGATATCCTATTATTGAAACGTCTTAGTCCATGATCAAAAAGACTGTTCTCGACATCGAATAAATCATCATGCTTAAAGTCAAAAAGATATTCTCTCATCAGACGATGCATGTGCTCTCGGTTAATGCCGACGGCATCTGGACTTATCTGTTTGTCATCCCCAACGACAAGGATACGTTTGGCAAGGTACATCAGTGGTAACGCCTCTGGGCCACACTGGGAGGCCTCATCGACAATTATTACGTCGAATAGACTAGGCTCTGGCCGAACAGTCTCATATACTCTGTGTAGTGGCATAACCCATGCAGGAACAGCATCACGGCATTCATGTAAATGTTGTTGTGCTGTCCGACGATGTCTTGGCGCATGTTTACCGGTACCTTTGCCAAGTTTTTTCATTGCCTGCTCCCAGCCAATCAAATGTCTGCGGTGTGATTCTTTCATCCGCGAGAAACAAAACTTCCAAGCCTTATCACCGGCGAGCTCTGCAAGATACTTACGGATGTCCTCATCAAGTCTATTTGATTTACGCTCAAGGCTGTCGAAATTGTCAGCTTCCATATAGTCTTCAAGCCATGCTTTTCCTCTGGCCCAAGCCCATGCTTTTTCCATGTTCCGCAACCGCTGCACCCAAAGATTCTTGTCTGGTGTACTTATTATTGTTTCAGCAATGGTCGGAGCAGTGGTCGCCAGCTTTTGTAAAACGGCATTCTTTCTTTGGACAATCTCTTTTGCTTCGCAAAGGGTGTCAGTTTCCTTGCACAGTTTTCTGTACAACTCAATGTCACGTTTTTGGAAAGCATAATGAATTTGATGACCTATCGGATGAACTTTTTCTTGATTGATGATTGACGATAGATGATTTTCAATCTTTTTTAGTTTCTCTCGGGCCTCCAAAAGGTCGAATCTGGCGGTCGCTGCTTGACATATGTCAAGCAAATTGTGTAACGATTCACTGTCATGATCATGCCAGGCGGGAGTACTTAAGCCGTTAATCCTCCTGATATTTTCCTTGGCCAGCTCCACTAAATTGTACAAGGCAACAATGTTCCCCAGTGCTTCATGCAGTTCGTCTATCTCCGCGATCTGCAGAACCAGCGAATCTTGCTCTTTTTCAGCCTTCCCGGACCAGAGTGCCCAAATGTTATTGAGGGTTTTTGTTACATACAAGTAACTCCTTAGTTTTCTAAGAGTCGTTTTAGATGAACACTCACGTCCATCTACCTGTATATTTTTGATTATATAGTAATTCTCTTGCACAATCTTGGGTTTGAACGGCCCCCGTCCTATTTTACCACCCTTGTCAAAATGCTGATAAAGTGATCTGACATCATGGTAGAGCTTATCTCGATCAATATTTTTCGGAATTCTTATGGAGACGCCATCAATATCAAGAGCGTGCGCCTTTAAATCCTTCTTGGACCTCTCTCTCTTGGATAACTGCAACAGTTCTTTCCAAGGCATGTCATTATCTGAGAGCATATCAAACACTGCCTTTTTTATCCAAGGCATCGGACGTTTTCTGATGCTCTCGACCGCTGCTTTAAGCGAATTGATACTGTCAACCAACTCTGCCACGATTTTGGGGTTAGACTGCTGAACAGCCTTGCCTTCAGGGGAAGTTAATAATGATCTGCTGGCTGAAAGTTTGCTTAAACTGCTCTTTTCTGTCGCGAGTAGCTTTTGCAGAGTATCCGTTGATGGTAGGTCATCGCTTGCAGGCACCAAAAGACCAAGCTCCTTTTCTTGCTCCGCACTTAGAGTTATTAGCGCACTGCATAGAATATCGACCTCCTCAATCGACAAAGGAAAGACTTGATCAGTAGGAATCTTGTCTGAAAACCAAGAATGTTGGGCTGATTCTTTTTGTAATTGCATCGCAATCTTTGCTGCTGTACCAGAATAGGCTCCTTCTGCAACATTATGCGTGAATGTTTCCTGTTCCCGAAGCGCCCTTAGCTTATAATCTGTGTCCGCTTTATCTTTTTGAAGTCGATGGATCTGTTGTTCAAGATTATCAATTCTTTGTGAGACGTCTCGTACATTCCATCCATCCTGTCTGCTCAGGATGTTTCTTACGCTTGCTTCCAAGGAAGTGCGCTCCAGAATTCCACTCCCAAGGAGATTTATGCAAAGTGGCTTGATGGCTTCTGGCAACATATTCTCCAGAACCTGCAAAGCCCTTGGTGTTTTTGCCGTAATGAGAACGCGTTTGCCGGTGGCAAGAAGATGGCAGATGAGGTTCGTGATTGTATGTGATTTGCCTGTTCCGGGTGGCCCTTGGACAAGTACACCTTTATTATTATTCAGGGTATCGATAATTCTACGTTGGTGGTCATTTGATGGAAGTGGGAAATAAATTCTTCCATCGGATTCTGGGATAGCCTGACTTTTTTCATCACCTAAATTCTCGCCAGACCCACGATCAATCTCGTCCAATTCACATAGATCAAGAAACTCATGTGGAATAATTGAGTCTTTCTCCACTTGCTTCTTTATCTCTTCGAGAGTTGTTTCCAGACCGCGTATTGAACGTTTTCTAAGAAAAAGGGCTGGCGCGTATTCGACTACGGGTTTTTCCGGTGAATTGTTGGAAGTCGGTACAATTTTTTCAGGGAAGTAATCACCTTCGCCTTTCTCGGCCAGTGAGTTAGTAACAGCCTTAAGTAGGATATTAGTCGATGAACGGTCCCATAGATTGTCATTCGCAGACTTAAGACCGTCGTCGACGATTCTCTTGATGTTTGGCGGTTGTTCCTCAATGTCGAGCATATCAAGTTCAACATCAAGTTGAGATCCATCGGTAGATGGCCGAACGGTGAATTTTCCAAGATGTGCTTCAAAACTGATAGAGGCTTTTGCTGTAATTAAGTGCCGTCTCACCAAGTGACCACCTGGAGTCTTCCAAGCGAGAAGACCTATTCCGACGGCAAGTTCGTATTCTTCCCCCAATTTAAGTTGATCTTGATAGATATTGAAGAGTATAGAATAGACTTTATGGATACTTTGCCACCTAGCATGCAATTCTTTCCACGGTGTCCATTTCTCATGGAGATATTCTTCCCATTCAGCTTGAATCTGCGGATTATCAATAAGTTGAACTGTTCTGTTGAGAACTATCGTTTCTCCGCTTTCGTTGTCTAGTTCTTCAACCTGTTCAATAATTTTTCCAGACAATTCAGGGACGCTATCTGCATCAAAGAGAGTATCATGATTAACCCATTTTTCGCAAATGTCGGGAATAGCCGGTAATTGGGGCTCCTGATCTTTTTTTATTTCAATCCAGATATCTTCATCTATGTCATCTTCAATCCCCCATACTCTTGTGTAGCAATACTTCTGCTCTTTTGGGATTTCATGAAGCCACAGGATTTTTTGATAGGCACCGATATCTCGAACTATTTTGGATCGAAGTTTTGCCAACTCGCCCAAGTACTCGATAAGTCTGATTGCTTTGTTCTTTTCAGAAGCCACGTATTGCTATACAACCCATAAAATAGTGATGAAGACATTTTGATGTATTTATATTTAGCCGCCGAATTAGTTGACTACCTACCCAATCCCCTCATCTCAAAATGTTACATTTAGAAAGAAGTTTCTACATATAGACATTTTGTTAACGAGCTTTTTTCTACATATAGAAAGTTCTGAGAGTCGGTCACTTGTCGTCTTTCCAGTTCTGACCAACGGTAATCTGCCGTCGCACAAACAGTGCGGATCGCGCCCAGAGCGCCGGTCTTACGGCAGGCCTTGCAGCGGGCAATGCATCGTGTGGTTTTTCGGGATTTTTCAACACCTGACCTCACATTCAGTTTGGAAGTGGTCGGGTTAATCTACTGAACCAACAGCACAGGCGCAACCCATTTGTGCTGCGGGCTTAGGTTCACTGCAACTGCACATCACCACATTCTTGCCATGAAATGCCCGGACTGCGAGTCCCTCGAACCCGGCATGGAGCGCGATGATTCTTCGCACACCTTTGCTCCCTGGTAGGAACACAGAATTTAGGACTGCGTGCTCAGAATGACTTCTCGGGAATTGTTTAGAAGGTAGCCACGCAAGTGAGAAATGTTGATCATTTACGAATCGATTTGCTTGCCTGCGATGGCGGCTCATCTTCCGGCGAGTACGGTTTAAGCAGAAAGCTGAATTTGTATTCTCGCACGGGCAGGCGGTACTGCGGATGCGGGCGCGCACGCCAGCCCCAGGTGGTGTCACCGCCGACGCCCATCTGGCGGTAGTCGAGATTCAAGGTGACCAGCTCCTGCAGCTTGAGTTTGCCGCCGTGCCGGTTTTCGCCAGGGGTCCAGAACAGATCGCTGTACGGAAAAGGAAAGACGCTCGCGCTCATCTGTGGCTGCGCGACCACCATGAGTCCGCAGCCGTCCGCAGCCGTGAGCGTCAGCCAGCGTACTTCGGTCTTGTTGCCGGTTTCCTGCGGCCGGACATACGGGTGAAACTGTTCAGCGACTTTACCGGAATAGACGCCGAGGGCAGCGCCGGTTTTGCGATCCCAGTAACTCTCGTGCGGGCCACGGCCAAACCAGGAGAAATTGTCGAAACGCCCCGGCAGGTTTAGCGTCAGCCCCAGTCGCGGCAGGTCAGGCAGCGCCGTGTCGGCAGCGCTAAAGGTGTTTTCCAGCAACACCGCGCCGTCGCCATAAATCCGGTAGTCCGTGCGAAAGGAGGCTTGCACGGCGGGAAAGCCGGAGCGAACAGAAACCCTGACCGAACGGGCTTCGCTGCGTACCGTTACGCTTTCGAGACGCCGGTCGGCTTCGAATAGCTTCCAGGCAAACTTCAGGTTTTGCAGGTCGTTATCGGTCGGCGCCCGCCAGAAGTTCGGCTTGGGCCCGTCCTGCAACAACTCCAGGTCGCCGCTTTGCCACGACGTGAGATTGCCGGTGCCTTTATCGAACACGAGGGCGAAATCCTTTCCGCCCACGCGAATGCTGCTGCCGTCATCCCGGAATTCGGGTGGTAACAGGCCGGCCGCGCCACTGCGATCCGGGACTGGGGCCACCACCGGCAACTGAAACTGCTCCCAGGCAATCTCGTGCTCCGCCGGCAGGGTCGCCGTTTCATCTCGAATTCTCGCGCGCAAAGTGAGAATGTACTCGAACCCCGGTTTCGGCTGCAATTGTGGAAGGGCGAGCCGGACCTGGGCGCTGGTGTGCGGAGGGACTTTGCCCGGTTTCAGTTCGCCGCGCGCCAGCACCGTATCCTCCTCTGCCAGCTCCCAGGTAAAATGAAAGCCGCCCAAATCCGTAAAGTCGAACTTGTTCTCGATTTCAAAGAGGCCGTCCGCTAAGTCCAGCGCCCGGAAGGCGATGTTCTGGTACACTTTCTTGACCTCCCAGATGTGCGGCTTGAGACTGCGGTCCGCCTGCACCAGGCCGTTGGCACAAAAGTTGGAGTCGTTGGCGACTCCGGCGTCACCCATGTCGCCACCGTAACCCCAGAACGGCGTGCCGTCGTCCGCAGTCCGCAGAAAGGTCTGGTCGACCCAGTCCCAGATGAAACCACCTTGCAGGCTCGGGTAGCGCTCAATCACTTGCCAGTAATCGTCCAGATTGCCAACACTATTGCCCATAGCATGAGCATATTCGCACAGAATCAGGGGGCGCCCGGGATTGGTTTTTGCGTAAGCCTCGATGTCACGGATCACGCGGTACATGGGCGCAACGATGTCCGTGTGTTTCTTTTCGCCCGCAGATTCGTACTGCACGGGCCGGTCCGGATCCCGTTTCCGGGTCCAGGCGTGCGTCGCTTCGAAGTTCATCCCGTCGCCGGCCTCGTTGCCCATGGACCAGATGATGATGGACGGATGATTCTTATCGCGCTCGACCATGCGTTGCATTCTGTCGAGATAGGCCGCGCGCCAGTCGGGGTTGTCGCTGACTACGGCGTAGCTCTTTTCATGGAATTGTGCGCCATGAGCTTCGATATTTGCTTCGCCCACTACGTACAATCCCAGCTCATCGCACAGCTCGTACCAGCGCGGGTGATTCGGGTAGTGGCTGGTACGCACCGCATTGATGTTGAACTGCTTCATCAGGCGAATGTCCTGCAGCATCGATTCTTCCGTAATGTAGCGGCCCGTCACCGGATCGTGCTCGTGCCGGTTGACGCCTTTCAAATAGATGGCGACGCCGTTGACCAGCAATTGCCCGTTTCGAATTTCCACTGACCTAAAGCCGATTTTGCGCGAGGTCGCTTCCACCACATTCCCGGAAGCGTCTTTCAGAATTAGCAAAAGTTGGTAGAGATTCGGCGTCTCCGCCGTCCATTGCCGGCACTCCGGCACTGTGCCGGTGAAGTGCGCCTTGGTGGATTCTCCTGAGCCAACTGCCGCTCGTTGCTGCCCTTCAAACACAGTCCGTCGTGCAGGCAGATCGAGCAGCCTGACTTCTAAATTAAATCCGTCGACCGCTTTTGTAGCATCATTTTGAATCTCTATTTCAAGGTCAAGCGTGCCATCCCGGTAGAGCGAGTCCAATCCTGCGCGCACAAAAAAATCCTGCAGATGAACTGCCGGTTTGGCGTACAAATAAACTTCACGCTCCAATCCGCTGAGCCGCCAGTAGTCCTGTCCCTCGAGGTAACTGCCGTCGCTCCAGCGGTAGACTTCGGCTGATACGGTGTTCCTACCGGGTCGCACGACACCGGTGATATTGAACTCCGCCGGCGTCTTGCTGCCCTGGCTGTAGCCCACGCGCACGCCATTTACCCAGACCACCAGCGCGGACCGCGCCGACCCAAAGTGTACGAACACCTGGCGGTCCTGCCACGCTTCCGGCAGAGTGAACTCCCGGCGATAAGACCCCACCGGGTTGTAGTCGTGCGGAATGAAGGGCGGGTTTGGCGGAAACGGGTATTCCTCATCAAGATAGATGGGCATGCCGAAACCCTGCAGCTCCCAGTTGCCCGGCACCTCGATCTCGCTCCAGTTACTCACGTCAAAATCGTCTCGAAAAAAGTCTCGTGGCCGGTCCTGCGGTTTTCTTACCCAGTTGAATTTCCATTTTCCATTCAACGACTGAAACCACGGTGAGGCGCGGTGGTCGTCCCGCAGGGCCGCGGATTCGCTGTCGTAGGAAAAGAAGGTAGCATGCGCCGGCTGTTTGTCTTGTTCGAAAACGTGAGGGTTCTCCCAGTCCGGTCCCGGGCTGCCCGGCTGGGCCAGAGCGGCGGCCGTTGACAATGCCATCCCTGCAAAAGCAAGCAGTGCTTTCAGATTAGTCATGCGTATTTCCAGGTTAGAGGTTGTGGCTCGAGGCGAACCGGTGTTCCCCTGGCGGCTCGGCGCGTAACAGGCATGTAAAAAATATGGATTCCTGCAGAATGCTTCAAGCCTTTTGGCGGGACAGTGGGGTTTTTCCACGGAGTGCATTGCGTGTGTCATGCAGCGATGACCCACGCAACAAATCACTTCATGAGTGTCACTTTATTGACTGTAGAGAAAGGTTCCCTTTCGTTTATGCCGGTGGCACGCATACGTACAAAATAGATCCCCGAAGGGACCTGTAAGCCAAAGTCGTTTCTGCCGTTCCACCGAACTTGATGTTCGCCAGCTTCAAATCGATTGTTTTGCAGAGCACGGACTTTTTGACCCAAAGTGTTAAAGACATCAAGCGCCACCATTGCTGCTTTTGGAATTTGAAAACGGATAGTTGTTTCCGGGTTGAATGGATTTGGGTAATTTGGGAAAAGCGTGAATTCCTCAGGAACTTGCCCGGCTTCGGAGACACTGACTGTCGACTCATTGCGATAGTAGAAAAGTAGTCCCTCAGCATTACCGACAACCAGGTCCAGCAGACCATCGTCATTCAAATCACTGAGGGCCGGCGCTGCCAGTGAATCCACATCGATTCCCGTGAAAGCCTCCGGTACTTTTTGCCAAACAGGGCTGGATGACAAGCCCATGTTTTCATAAAGCTCCAGAAAGCCGTCGCGTGTCCCGAAGACTACATCATCCTTTCCATCGCGAGTCAAATCGAACAATACCACACTGTAATAGGGCAAATCCTGCAATCCCGAGCCCCAGTCGTTCCGCCACCGCCAGGATTCTTCTTCGGAATTAAGTTTCTCATAAAATCGATAAATCCCCTCTTTTTGGACAAACAGATCATAGTCTCCATCTTTGTCAACATCAAAGAACTGCGGGTCATAAAACATGGAATCAGGCTGCAGGAAAAATGTAAACCGGGTTGAGTCCGGTTGCCAGTCAGGCTCTGTTCCAGTACCCACGTTTCGGAAGAACAGTACATTCCTCCAAAGTATTTCATTGTCACAATTAACACGAATACCGCTCGCAATAAAGTCCTCATTCCCGTCCTGATTTATGTCCGCAAAGCTCAAAGTGATGCCGTTTGTAAACGATGGATGATTTTGAAAAGGCCTAGGAATTCGTTCGGATATTGAAAAGCCAGGATCAAACTGAGCACCCAGGTTTTTAAAAGCAAGAGTTCGCCCCTCTTCAAAATAGCCACATAAAAAAATGAAAAATGTAAGAACATCCTCCTGGACTATCAGATCGTCAAGACCATCCACATCTACATCGAAAAAGTAAGGCCTGGCCTTAGACTGAACATTGACAGGTCCGAACGTTTGGTCCGGGCTCGAATCAGAGCCAAGGCTCTCTGTGTCAAAAATAGCGGAATCCGGAGAACCTATATTGAAATGCGTCACAATATGCCGCCACCAGTCATTCTTAACAATGTCAAACAAGTTGTCATTGTTAAAGTCCACCAGATCATATGCCGGGGTTACACGTTTCCCGAAGGCGCCCCAAGCTGCGCCATGGCGTTCGTACAAATCTCTCGGCGAGAAATTGCCACGATTTTCAACCAGGCTTAGACTCAAGAACAAACCGGGGTCGGCAGGTACAAAAGACACAATGGCCAGGTCCATAAGGCTGTCACTGTCCAACCTCACAAATTGTGCCTGGAACGCATCTTGTGAGAGGGTGTCTTGCGACACCCAGACAGGATTCTGATTGCTCTTGACATTTGTGTAAATGTTCGTATAGTAGTGATCGACGATAGCGTCCCAATCCCCATCTGCGTCCAGGTCATCCAGGAATAGATTCCTGCCTTTTGGCAGGCCTTGTAACAGCGTGTCATCTCTTACCCAGACCGGGTTCATATTCGTAGATGTGTTCCACCAAAAAGCGGCGCTGTCGGCGACCAACTCATAGTCGCCGTCCTCATCCCAGTCTATGAGTTGAAAGTTTTTGGGTTCCCGAAACTGCGGATGATTTGGATCCGGAATGTTCCAACCTATGACCGGGAGGAAGGTATTCGCGCGAAACCAGGTGTCATCACCCCGGTTTTGAAACAATTGCAGCTTGCCTTGTTGATTCAGAACAAAATCCTGGAAACCGTCGCTGTTCCAATCCAGAACACGGAACAGTGTGATATCGTCCTGAATTTCCAAGCCGCTGGGGTTTAGTACGGACTTGTCTTCAACCCATACCCACTCCTGACTGAAAAGCAAATTGGAAGAAAAGAGAAGGGAAAGAAACCCATATCGGAAGATGATTCTCCGCATAACACACCTCCCCATGTTAAAAATTCGCACTGGGTTTGTCAGTCGGTACAGACGCTCTCACAACATTCTCGCTTGAGAGGATGCCTGCTGAAGCACTACAAGAGCTTCTTACAAGCCCCAGACAGAACTACGTTGTCGATAAACTGACTCTCCTGAATAACAGGCCACATCTGTTATTTCGGTTCTTCAAGAATAACCAGATTCCCCGCACGGACTTTACGGGAAGTGGTCTTGCCGGAAGGCCAGGTCACTTCAAGCTCAGCCTCCACTTCCCCCGGTCTGAGACCAATGTGGAGCGTGGGATCGCTGCTGCTTAGATAGGTTGCGGCAAAACGAACCTCGGAGAGAAAGGACCGGTCTTTAAACCTGGCCACTACCCTAGCTCCGATACCGTGGGTGTTGGGAGGTTGACCGATGAGACGAATTTTAAGCCACCGGTCGTTACCCGGGGTATCGTTGCGGAGAAGCTCCGCCCGCCCGCCGGAATTTGAGATGAGAATATCGACGTCTCCGTCGTTGTCGTAATCTCCGAAAGCGGCTCCACGACTGACACGCTTCCTTTGAAAAGGTTTCCCGCATTGCTTGGCCAGATTTCTAAAGCGCCCTTTTTCATCACCAAAAAACAGCATGTTCTGCTGCGGGTAGGTGATGCTTTGCGAGAAACCCTCGACGTAATCGACGACGTGGCCGTTGGCCACAAAACAGTCAAGGTAGCCGTCATGGTTGAAGTCCACAAAACGCGTCGCCCAACTGACGTGCCGGTAGTTGTCCTTGTCCAGGCGCAGGGATTTCGTGACATCCTCAAAAAGCAGGTTTCCGAGATTTCGGTACAAGTTGTTGAATTCGAAAACCATGTTGGTCACGTACAGGTCTTGTTTGCCGTCACCGTCCACGTCCGCAATGTCCACGCCCATGGCTGCGGTTTCGACGCCGTCGGGATCAAAGGCGATTCCGGCGCTCAAAGCTACCTCGGTGAATGTGCCGCCGTTGTTTTCGTAGAAGAAATTAAGCGTGGTGTCATTCGCGATAAAAAGATCCTGATCGCCGTCGTTATCGAAGTCGGCAGCCACCACAGTCAGCCCCTTTCCACCCGGCGACAGTCCCACTTCCCGGGTCACATCCGTGAACGTGCCGTCGCCGTTGTTGCGATAGAGGATATCGTCAGCAGGATCGTAGTCACGCGGACCTGGAAAGAAGCGGAAGCCGGTGCGCTTGGAAAGCGAGGAAGAGTGAACGCCCTCGATGTTGATGCGGTACGTCAGGTAATTTGTGACGAATAGGTCAAGGTCGTTGTCGCCATCGTAGTCGAAAAAAACCGCACCGGCGCTCCAGCGTGAATCCCCGGTGCCGGACTGCCCGGTGACATTCTCGAAGGTGCCGTCGCCGCGGTTGCGGTACAACTGGTTTGGCCCATAATTTGTGATATAGAGGTCGCTAAAACCGTCACCGTCGAAGTCGGCAACGGCGCACCCCTGGCCATAAGATGCCTGACTGATACCCGCGTCCTTGGTGACATTTTTGAAAGTCCCATCTTTTTGGTTTTGAAAAAGGGCGTGAAAAGTGGCTCCTGCGACTTTCGGGGAACCGTTTTTATCGAGGTTGGTCCCGTTTACCAAGAACGCGTCGAGCCAACCGTCGTTGTCAAAGTCGAACAGGGCGCAGCCGCTACCCGTGGTCATCAGGACGCTCTGCAACTTTTTCGCCCCAAAGTTGTGGCGGAACCGGAGACCTGACTCCGCGGACACATCCTTAAACTTGGACGGAGCTCCATCTTGCGCGATAACCGGTAATGCCGCCAGCAGCCAGACAGCCCGGAGCAGGAAGCGGAATGAAGACACAGCTCGCGTGCGTGAGTCTGCCGATTTAGAAGCCGTAATAAACAAAAGTAAAATACAGCGCATCGTTTTCTTCTCCCATAGAGCGGTGCAATTCTTCGCGATAGTGCAGTTTCGCTGTGACAGTGGTGGACAAGGAGTATCCAACCTGAAAGACCACGGCAGTATCATCCGTCCTCGACGTGGCCACATCTCGAAAAACTGACTCAAATTGCACTGCCAGGCGAACATTTTGATACTGAGGTACGACCCAGTCGGCCCAGGCGCGCGAAGACAACACGTTGGCGGTTTTGCCGCCTGTGATCGTGACAAATTTCTCGTCCCCGGCGAAGCCGTTCTGGCCGTAGGTCAATTGTCCTCCGATCATCAGGTAGGTTCGGGATTTGTAAAAGAGGTCATACGCGATCCGCCAACGTGAAATCGCGGCATCGCTCAAAACAGCAGGGCCCATGATCATGGGAAGATCGCCGATGAGAAAGGAAAACCCGTGCTGACCGTCCCAGTAGGTGGGGGAGCCGACTCGGCCGGTGATCAAGTAACTCGTGCGGTCTGATCCGGAGAACCAGCGCGGCGAGTGCAGCGCTTCACCCGACCCAATGCTAAACGCGATCTCCCAGTCGTACTCGCCAATCGGGCCTTTGAGGTCAAGTCCCCAATCCCACTTGAGGCCGAGGTCGGTCGCTTCTATAGGTAGCAAAAACCGTTGCCGCGGCGCCAGGATCGGGTTCACGCCATAGGGCAGCACAAATTGCCCCACTCGTAACGTCAGTCGATCTGCTCTCCCGGGATTAAACCGAAGCCAGAAGTCCTGCGGAGCGAACTTGATGCGGCGCAGGCCGCCCTTCTTTTCCGTACGAACATAGACCAGCCGTGGATGAAGGTCCAGGGCTGTTAATGGCAGCCAATCCGGCAGCGCCTTGTTGATAAACGACGATGAAGTAAAAGTCTTGACGTAATCCAGCCCAACATAATTTCCCGGAGGTCTGGGTGAGATTTCGAAATGGTCTTCGGAAAGATCGGCCGGCGGCAGCCCGGTGACGCCATCGAACGAGTATAAGCCTGACAGAACCAGCTCTTTAAAAAGGAAGGAGCGGCCGACGCCTTCCTCCTCCCCGTCGTCCTCTTCATCCTTACCTTTTTCTTCGGACTCGGAACGGGGCTCCAGCCAGGGTTTTGAAACCGACCGCAGCGATGAGACTCCGAAAGTTTCCGCTGCAGCCGACCGCGTCTGGGCGAAGAGCACGCACGACCAGATAATAATGCCGAAAACAAAAAAAGGCTGTCCTGTCTTGCTCATCTATCTGACACAAAAACCAATGTGAAGGGGCCGGGCCTCTAAGGCCCGAATTGTCAATTTGCAAAGGAATCTATGGATTATAATTCAAAAAAACATGACAATTTAACCGGTTGTGCCCTTTTGGAATGTCCATTTTACGATCCCGGATGCTGAAGTCTCCGCTAATTGTCGGCGTGGCATTGGGAGCCACGGCCAAACCTATTTCGTTATGATTATTTCAGGGTATTCAGCAGCCATGTCGAAAATAGCATGATTGCCCTGCATCAAATGATGATCAAAGAATCTCAATATGATTTTGCTGATGATTTGAAAGTTTCTGCGAGGAGCAAGATTGCCCGTATCTGGTATACCGAGTTCGTCGGCAAAACAAGGTAGATCGGTGAAACTGGTGTGCACGGTGTTTTCTACCCACACCTGGCTAAAATTAGGACCTGCATGGGAAAACACAATGTCATTAAACTCTATTTTGGAATTCGGGCTGCCTGCGCGGACCAGTAAAAACGGGGTGTGCAAGTCTTGGTAGACCAAATCCCCAAATTGCCATCCGTCAAGGTCAAGACGAGCACACTAGATAACCAGATCAAACGGTCAGTATAAGCGCAGAATTGGCGAGATATCTTTTGTAAATGCTTCTCTTGATCATCTCCTTTTTGAACGAGAGTCCTCTTCACAAGCATCCTGATTCGCGGGTTTATGATATCGTTTTCTTCAGGATTGATATCAGAAAAGAGCGCAATCCTGCCTCCGTCTGGGACCCAGCGCCCAACATTAGTCACTCTGCGCACATTTAGATTTTGTCTCGGAGAATCTCTTCTCGTGGCTGGGGAATGACCACCTTGTTTACCAGTAAGCCCTTATTGCGGATGTAGTCGGCTCCGGCTGCAACGGCGGAAGTGACCGCCGCGACATCGCCGGTCATGGTTGCGTACCCCTTGCCGCCAATCGCCATAGCCAAATGAATTTCCATCAACTGCACATCTGCGGTTTTTACGGCAGCATCCGCCGCCTCGATTATGGACGCGACGGAAAAGGTCTCGATGATGCCAAGGGCATCCGTGGTTTCGATGACCCGGGTGCCGCTGATCGCCGGGAAAACATCGGGGTGAATGTTGGGGATAATCAGATCGTCAACCACGGTTTCGCCGCCGATATCTAGCCCGGCTGCGATACTGGCCGAGACGGCAGCGGTTTCACCGGCGACCATCACCATGAATTTTCCGGGGCATATTGTGCGATTGAACACAATCTCCACAGTCGCTGTTTTAAGCAGGGCGTCGGCAACCTCATAGCCTTTGGCGATGGAGGTAAGCTCTATGAGACCAATTGCTCTATCCATTCAAGAGTACCTTTGTTTAGTTTTTCCCTAACAGGATTGCTGTGTTTACCGCCTGCACGGTTCCGCTGATGCTGGCATGAACCGGAACGCTGAGGCTGGCCTCGTCGGCTTTTGCCAGCACGTCTCCAACTTGCACGACATCTCCGGTTTGCACAACCGGTATCGCGGGCGTTCCGATGTGTTGCTGTAGCGGGATCGAAACAGATTTAGCTTCGACTCCATCCGTCCGCAGCGGGGCGTCTGCGTTAAACTTCCCTAAGCCGAGACGGCGGGTCAGGCGCTTGGTCGGCACGCTGCGGTATTCCTTCAAGGGGTGGACGTCTTTGGTCAGATTCTGTAGCTGGTCCGGGGGCAGCCATTTATCGTGCTTGCGCAGATCTCTTTTGGTTGTTACGCAGACATTGCGTGGGTCCAGATCCTCGGGGCAGGCCCAGAGGGTGCAGATGTTGCATTCGCAGCAGGCCTGCGCCCAGAAGGTCAGGGTCTCGCTCATTTCGCCCGTGGTCAGAAGGGAGCGCATGACCAGGTGTGGCTGAATCGGGTATCCCAGGAGATAGCGCGGGCACATCTCGGTGCACAGGCTGCACTGGTCGCAGGCTGACTTGCCAAATCGTTTGTACGCTTGCTCGGTTTGAGATTTGCGCACGGTTAGCCTCGCGTCTGTGGGCATGACGATGAAGCCGCCCGAAAGTCGCGTCACCGGCGTGGATAAATCCGTCACGACCGTACCCATCATTGCACCGCCGGCAATCAGCGCAAAATCATTTATGGTTGCACCGCCGGCGGCTTCCAGAACGTCGCCATAACTCATGCCAATGGGGAACCACGCAGTCTGCGGGTGCTTTACGTGACCGTGCACCGTCATGATCGAATGCGTGACGGGCATCCCCATTGCCGCGCGCCGGACGTTAAGCAGTGTCTCGATGTTTTGCACCACCACGCCGATTTCCAGCGGCAGGCCACCGGCCGGGATACGCCGCCCTGTGCTATGGTAAACCACCTCATACTCGTCACCCGCCGGGTAAACGTCTGCCATTTCAAAGATACTGATTTGCTCCGGCAGGTGTGCGGCAAGAGCCTCAATGGCTGCACGGTTTTTCGCTTTTATCGCCACAATCCCCTTTTCAGCTCCCATGTGCGTCATGATGTGACGCATCCCGGCGAGCACTTCCCCGGCGTAGTGCTGCATGAGCATCTGGTCCTTGCACAGCAGCGGCTCACATTCGGCGCCATTGGCAATGACAATCTCTGCCTTACCATCAATTTTTTTGTAGGTTGGAAAGCCGGCGCCACCAGCGCCGACCACACCGGCATTCCGGACTAGTTGAACGAGATTTTCCACTATGTTAGTAAGTTTGAGTTATTTGGAAAAACCAAATCTGACCAAGGCGACAAGCCAAGATAATT
This sequence comes from Candidatus Zhuqueibacterota bacterium, assembly GCA_029262055.1. Classification (GTDB taxonomy): domain Bacteria; phylum Zhuqueibacterota; class Zhuqueibacteria; order Oceanimicrobiales; family Oceanimicrobiaceae; genus JAJDAD01. Next base: position 60,803 of record JAJDAD010000002.1, on the reverse strand, counting down.
TTTAAAGATGAAAAAAGATTAACGGTGAGTCAACTGAAAAATGGCCGGGGCCCGCATGGCTGAAGCAACAAGCCGGTATACTCCATCCGGAAATCATTGCGCGCGCAACGCGTGCAAACGAATGCGCAGGCGTCCGTCTCGCCCCGGAGGTCCCCGGCGAGATGCCAGGAACTCCGGAAGCGCGGTGCGTTTTCCGGTCAATTTGAGGGAGAGGACAGGACCTAGTAGCCGCTGCCGCGAGTGCCACCAAACCCCCGGGTGGAGGTGTTGCGCGGACGCGCCTCGCTGACTTTCAGGTTCTGACCTTTCAGTTCCGCGCCATTCAGTGCCCGGATGGCAGAAAGTGCCTGGGTTCTGTTGGACATTTCGACAAAGCCAAAACCGCGTGACTGGCCGGTGAATTTGTCCGATATGACAGTGACGGATCTGATTCCGCCAAATTTTTCAAACGCTGCTTTCAGCTCCTCTTGCGTCACATCAGGAGCCAGATTGCCGACATAAACATTCATCGGTTTGATCCTCGAGTAAGTAAGTGGCTAGTCTCAGCCAATTTCGACCATGCTGATTTCAAATGTCAGGTCCTTCCCGGCAAGCGGATGGTTCGCGTCCAGGACGACTGTCTTATTTTTCACTTCGGCCAGCATAAAGGCGACCTGCCTGCCATCCTCCTGCGTTGCCTGCAACCTCTGCCCAACCTCCGGTTCCATGTCCGGTGGCAGCCGGTCCTTTTCCACCTCCATGATCAAATCTTCATTCTGTTCACCGTAACCGAGGTCTGGCGGAATCGTAACGGTCCTGGATTCACCCACGGCCATTCCGAGCACGCCGTCATCAAAGCCTTTAATGACCTGGCCGTCGCCGATCTTGAACTTCAGTGGCTCATTGCCGTCGGAGGAGTCAAAGGTGGTGCCGTCGGTGAGTTTCCCCGTGTAGTGGACTTTGACGGTGTCGCCACTCGCTGCTTGAGACATATTTCACGCTCCTGATTTTTTACGAAAAAGAATTCCTGAGAATATGGATGCCTAGGCTGAAATGGAGGAGGAGCGTAGAGATGGGAAGCAGAGGCTCGCCTCCGCGCTACTAATCTAAATCAGGCGTTTTCACGCATATCGCCAAAATTGGTCTGTCGGTAAGATACGGTCATCAGGGAGAAAATACAACCTTTTTACCAAACTCGTTGCAATCCGCGGGCCGTTATCAACCACGGCAGCAGGGTTGCTTTTATCATCTCCACTGAGTATCTTTATTCATCGCTCCGGGCCGAATCGCTGCCGGGTGAATTTCGTGGGTATTATTATGCTGTCCGAGTGCTCTCCTATAAACTGCAATCGCCGTGTGGCAGAAATCCTGTCCTGATCTCGAGAGGTAGACCAGGCAATACCTGGACCATGTCATCCGCTACCATTTGAGCACGAGACCCTGCGCTCCATGGTGGATTACATAGAATCGTGCTCTGGGTGCTCGGAATGAAACTTAAGCAAGTGCTTGGAAGGTAAACAGGAAACTGGGAAATGTTAGTATGAGTAGAACAATTGTTTGACGAACGCCACACAAACAAGGAGAGAGATGAATCCAATAGACAATCAGAAGATAAGAGATAGATTTTCGGGTCTCTCAACTGCGGTTGTTGCAGATGCAATGGTGCGTTTGGGGATGGAACCCCGCGTTGCCGAACCGGGGATCGAGTCATTGCTACCAGGCACTCGCGTCGCGGGCCGGGCCCTGCCGGTCAAGCACTATGGCAGTGTAGACGTGTTTTTTGCAGCGATGACCTTAGCGCAACCGGGAGATATTCTGGTCATTGACAATGACGGCAGAAAGGACGAAGGGTGTATCGGAGACTTAACGGCCCTGGAAGCGCGAGCCCATGGCATACCTGCAATGATCGTGTGGGGGTGTCACCGGGACACAAGAGAATTGCAGGAAATGGGATTTCCCGTATTCAGCTACGGCACATGTCCTTTTGGGCCTCTTAGCGCTGACCGGGAAGACCCCGAGGTCGATTCAATGGCACGATTTTGCGACGTGGAGATTGCGCTTGGGGACATCGTGTTTGCCGACGATGACGGGGTGATCTTCGCTCCCGGCGATGAAATCGAAAATCTGCTGAATGCGGCAGAGGCGATCGGAGCGACCGAGCGCAAGCAAGCCAAAGCCATCGCAAGCGGAATGACCCTGCACAAACAGTTCAGGTTTGATGAATACCTGGCCAGGCGCGAGAGTGACGCAACCTATACATTTCGCAAACATTTAAGGGGGCTTGGCGGAGCGATAGAGGAATAGAATCGCCCGCCCTCTGGGCTGGTCAATCCGCATTAGCCGATCTGGCTGAAGTATGCATTTTTCTCGGACAAGCTGCTACCACCTGTGACTGACCGGGGCAAAAGCACCTCACCTGCGAAGCCAATCGCCGGCCCAACCGGGTCTACTTCCATTATGAAAATCCATTGGCCTTGGGGAAGTTCACCACCCTGCCCTGCTGCAATCGTCACTAAATCCTGCGCACCAACTCAAGAATAAGCCCACAGTTGGCCCTGCCCTATTTTGCCTTTCTTATAATCACTATGCGGCTTTCGAAAATCTGACGGAGCCGCATCGCGTTCACAGTGTGAAGTGAGTTTACAGGCAAACCACTCATGCAGAGACGCCCTGTTACTCCTATCTTCCATAATAACAAGGTATAGGTTCTTTCTCCCTGTTTGGTACATCGCTTGCATTACTTCCCTTCAAATTGGCAAGCTCCCCTCCCGGCGAAGGGGACAGATTCAAACTCGTAGAGAGTTTGAATCAGGGGTGGGTACGTGGCCAGCGGCAGGCAGGCCTACCCCGGTTCAAAAACTTGAACGCGGTCTTGACCTGCCCCTCCGCGCGCGTTACGCGTTTGGAGGAGATTTACACACGAAAACCGGATTCCTCGGATGGAAGAAACCAAGTGAGAAATGTTAGTCAGATCGTTCTTAAACTCGATAAATGAAAAGGGGAAAAATGCGAAACTTCCCAGACCTATTCAGATTTGTTGGATCAGCCGGAATGTCCGCCCTGGTGGGCAGACGCATTTTTTCGTGCCTGTGGGAACTTACGTATAGATGTAACGCAAGATGTGCCATTTGTGGTTATTGGCGAAATCCAAGCAAGCCGAATGAGGAGATGAGCCTTAGTGAAATTCAAGAGGGCTTGCAGAAAATATACGCATATGGCTGCCGGCTGGTCAATTTTACGGGTGGCGAACCGACCCTCAGGCGTGATTTAGAGGACATCGTCAAGTACGCCTCCGGCCAGACCATGTGGACATCAATGGTTACAAACGGAAGCCTGTTAACCAGAGACAGGCTGAACGAACTGAAGGATGCCGGATTGGACAATCTCCTTGTGTCATTGGATTCAACCGATTCGCGACTACATGATGAACATAGGGGGATGAAAGGCCTGCATGCTAAAGTGACGAACTGTCTGCAATGGCTCGCCGAGGATTTTTTGACCGGACATCGAACAGGCGGGCTCATGTGCGCCCTTTCCAACCTGAATATTCACCAAGCTGCCAAGATCGCTAAGTTCGCTGATGAACTTGGCGTGTACGTGGTGTTCCAGCCCTACCACGACAAGAAAACCGGAAACACGCAGCTCAATGCCGAAATGGAGAATGGATTCATCCGTCACCTCCTGAGGCTACGAAGCGAACATAAGAACATCCTATGTTCCGAGAGTTATCTGAAAGGATTTGAGAACTTTTATCGACGTAACTCCCAACCCTCGTGCTGTGCGGGCAACAAATATTTCAGCATCGACCCGTACGGGTTTCTGCATCCATGCGTTGACATGCCGGGCGTCGGCCATGTGCTTCGAGATGAAATTTCAGTGGTGCGGTCACCAAAAGCACTGGCACCTGTTAGCGTTTGTCAGGGATGCTGGTACACTTTTAGGGGCGAATCAGATACCACTTTGTCTTGTCGAGGTTGCCTGGAGAAATTGCGCCTCGGATTAGGGATAATCATGCATAACAAGAAACGAAATGTACTGAATCATAGAAATCTCAAACGGAAACGAGTGGCGGCTCGTTTACAGGATGAACCCAGCGCAAAAGCATGCATTTAGATGGACACCGGTTTTCATCGTCGCCGGATCCGTGGTGGCAGTTGCCGGATTGCTTTTACACTTTTTACCGGATGAACGACTACTGATTTTGGTCGGCTTGTACACCATACCGTCGCACATATTGGTCACACCGTTCCCGCAAGAACCGGCGGTACTATACGCCGCAAAGTTCTACCAACCCTGGGTGGTTACGCTGGTTGTAACTTCCGGAAGTTGTTTCTCGGGTGTGCTGGATTACTGGTTTCTGTCACCTGTTCTAAGCAAGGGAAGCGTTCGCGCCAGATTTGCAGACAATGGCTTCTATCGCAAGCTGCATGCCCTTTTTCACATGAGCCCCTTTTGGCTGCTAACCATTGTGAACTACTCTCCCATTCCTCTGTCACCCTTTAAGCTGCTAAGCATTGCCGAGGGGTATCCGCTATGGAAATACGAGGCCTCTCTTCTAGTTGGTAGAGCGCCGAGATATTATACACTCGCGCTTTTGGGTTACGTATTACAGCCACCAACCTGGGCCCTGCTGGCTCTCGGCTTTCTACTGATTGTCATCTGGTTCGTGAAAAGAATACTGCAAGGCCAAGGCTGCGGACATAGGTCGGTTTTCGCCGCAATCGCAAAAGTGAATCCATTGGCAGGGCTGACAGCATGGTCAAGCCGACAAAAACCATAGTTCCCGATAATCGGGTATTAAGAGCAAGTAGTGTCGCACCGGCATTGCAACGCGCATTTGGGATGCGATTTTGGGTGACTTTGCTTCCGGCTGCCGGTTACTTTTTGTTTCTGTGGACCTTCTTTGCAACGGAAGGATTCAAGTACAGTATCAAGGTGGCGGAGTCCCAAGGCATCTTAACGGCTGAGCTGAAAGAAGTAGCTTTGCGATTTGGAACAGCCTGGCGCCACGGTATGGAAGGCCAGTGGCCGATATACATGCCGGGATTCTTTGTACTTAGCGTGGCCCTGGTTTCGTGGTGCAGGGGCAGGTCCTTGCAGCTCATATTCTGGGAGACAGCGTTTCTGCTGCCATTGGCCGCCATGGTCGCCATCGCACTAGGACCACTCGGTAGCCGGATTCTAATGGACACGTTTCAACATGAATTTGGCTTGGGTACGTTGCCGCTCATGTTCAAAGTCTCCTGGTCTCGAATCGGAACGGCTCTCCTGACAATAGGTTGTTGGATACTCTTTGTTGTGACGCTGGTACGCGCCAGCGAGCTACGCAAACCCAGGCTGATGTTGCTGCCGGTTATGGCTTTTGCCGGACTGCATTTAGTCCGTTTCGGTGAAGCGGGAGCACTGACCCGAACGTGGGCGGAACGAGTGCTGCTCGGCGACAGAATAGCCATACTATCTTTGTTGATGATCCCACTGGTTGCGAGCGCGCTGGTTTGGCTGATACGCTGCCCGAAACAAGACTCTTTCTGAGGACGTAGCCGGAAAGGGTCGGGGCAGCCGTCTGCCGTCGCAGCGCAACGCACGAATGAATCCTGCCGCAATTAGGTTTGAATTATAAAACTGTTTTGCTTAACTTGCGCACGCAGCTGGATTGATACCGCCAAAGATCTCTCCATCTGACAAAAAGCTGTTTCGCCGGTACTTCAAAGGACGCCTTTTGAACAACCTCATGTGCACACTTAGGAGGTAATTATGACCACGAATATCCGCAAAAACCTGGCAGCCATTTTGGCGGTCACCATCTACATGACGACCACGGGATGTTTATCCAAAAGCGACGAGGAGTACGTGGCCCAGCTCCGGGCAGAATATGTTGTTGAACTCAACAATTGGACCGTGGTAAATTCACACAATAACGGACAGGATGGCGGCCAGGCATCAGCGAGCATGCGAGAAGAAAGCGCGACAGCGACGGCCACGGCCAGCGCAACTGCGGCGCCGGCCGCTGAAGAAGAGGAAATCTATGATGAAGATGCGGGCCAGGGACCCGAACCCAGGGACGTTCTCTTTGATCTGGTGGTGCTCTTTCGTGGCCGGAAATCGTTGCCTGGGATTACCGTAGACATTTCCCACAAGCAGAGCAATGAAGAAGAAAAGGAGAAGTACCAGGTGTATGTCGAAACCGACGGCATGGTGAATGGTGAGACGCAACAGGTCGAAACTGTGCTGGAAGGCCTGGTGTTAGAGGACGATGACGATTTCTCCGTCGATTTGGTCGAAGGCGTTCCTGCGGATCTGAGCAAATACCGTGAATTCTCCGAACTGACTCCCTGACCTTTTGTCGATAGGGACAGCTCTGCCGATCCCCAAAGTCGGCAAGCTCTGGCCGTGCAGACTAAGAAATCCCGGTGGTCGTCACCCTGACTGCCAGGCACGCCGGATCGTCAGACAACCCCGGCTCTACCTGGACGCCGCCACTCACACCACTAAAACACGCCACTTTCTCCGCTAACGCACCCCCGCACGTTTCCCGTTTATGGCAATCTCATTCTCAGGGTTGGGAGCATTGCGGCACAGGCATCCTACACTTTCACGATCTCAGGTCGTTCAGGATCAGGCATTTAAGTGCAAATATTACATTGTCGACATTCTGGCCTGGTGCTTGCAAGAATAACCGAGCCAGCCTAGACCCTCTCAGAAAGCGACCATATAAATTAAGGAATAAGTCATGAAACCCGACCTCCGTTTTTCGGCGTTACCGTCACACAAGATGACCTTCGGTCCGCGCAGAGCGGCCTACTTCGATATAGCGGATGTGCTTAAGAAGACTCGATTCAAATTAGACCGAAGCGAGCGCATGAACCTGGAGGGAATCGACCTCGTCTACCGGACGCTGTGCGCCGTGCTCTTCAATTATGTCCCGACATCGGGGCATCCCGGAGGCAGTATTTCATCGGGGCGCATCGTCGAAAGTCTACTTTATATGAATATGGACTACGATTTTTCAGACCCGGACCTGGCAGCGGCGGACTCCCTGGTTTACGCTGCAGGACATAAAGCAATGGGGCTGTACGCCATGTGGGCCCTGCGCAATGAATTGATCAGGGTTGGCAAACCGGATTTTCTTCCGGAGGTTGATAAACAACTGCGTCTGGAAGACCTGCTTGGATTCCGCCGAAATCCGACCAACGACACGCCGTTTTTTAAGGAAATGAACGCGAAAACACTTGATGGCCACCCTACTCCAGCCACGCCATTTGTGCCGCTGGCAACCGGGGCCAGCGGCGTTGGGTTTCCGGCTGCACTGGGACTTGCGTTCGGAAAGTTGGATATTTTCCGGTCCGATGTGCCGAAAGTCCACATTCTCGAAGGGGAAGGCGGCATGACACCCGGCCGCGTTCATGAGGCCTTGGCGGCGGCGGCTTCTGCCGGAATCAACAATGCCGTGTTACACCTGGACTGGAACCAGGCTTCGATTGATTCGGACCGCGTCTGTCGCGAGGGCTCGGATGCTGGCGATTATGTGCAGTGGGATCCGATCGAACTCTGCTACTGTCATGACTGGAACGTGATTTTTGTCCCGAACGGTTTTGATTTTCAACAAGTGGTCGCTGCGCAAATGCTGGCCAACTCCAGCGACAATGGCCAACCCACCGCAGTTATCTACCGAACGGTCAAGGGGTGGAAGTATGGCGTGGAAGGCAAGGCGTCGCACGGTGGCGGACACAAGTTTTGCTCCGACGGTTTTTACGAAGCATGCCGGCCATTTGAAAACAAGTTTAGCGTCAACATGCCGCGTTTTAACGGCGACCCGACGCCGGCAGCGGTGGAAGAGATTTTCTTTGAAACCCTGATGCTGGTACGGCGGGTGCTGGAAATCAACAAAGAATACGCCATGTTTGCCTGCAATCACATCCTAAAGGCACAACGACGTTTACAGAAACGCGCCCACACCGCGCATGAGAACAAACCCCACCTGCAGAAACTGTACGACCAAAAGAGCAAGCTTCAGACGACCAAAGTGCCGGAGTCCCTACAGCTCAATCCGGGCGATTCCGTGACATTACGCGGTGTTCTCGGCGAAGTCCTGCATGTTCTAAACCAGGAAACTAACGGAGCCATCATCGGCAGTGCGGCGGATTTGCTCAACTCCACCAGCGTATCGGTTCTCAACAAGGGTTTTCCTGAAGGGCTGCTCCACACTGCGTCCAATCCTGATTCCCGCCTCATCGCAGTCGGCGGTATTTGCGAAGACGCCATGGGCGCCTTTATGGCTGGTCTCTCCACGTTCGGTGAACACATTGGTCTGACCTCATCCTATGGCGCTTTCATCGGAGCATTGGAGCATGTGGCGGCCAGGCTGCACGGAATCGGTCAGCAGAATCGTGAATTTGTGACCGGGGAGCCGTACAAGACCTGGATCATGGTCAACGCCCACGCAGGCGCCAAGACCGGGGAAGATGGTCCGACGCATGCCGACCCGCAAGTGCTGCAACTGATGCAGGAAAACTTTCCGCATAATGTTTTGATCACTTTGACGCCGTGGGACGCCCGCGAACTCTGGCCCATGATGCTGGTCGCATTGCGGACGCGACCGGCGGTACTCTCCCCCTTCGTAACCCGTCCCGCCGACATTCTGGTCGACCGCAAGGAGCTGGGCCTTCCAGATCCCGCTGAAGCCATCAAAGGCGTGTACGCCATCAGGCGAGCAGATCCGACCGCGCACCAGCAGAGTGGCACCATCGTGCTGCAAGGCAACGGCGTGGCAACCGCTTTTGTGCAGGAAGTGCTGTCGCAACTTGATCAAAAAGGTCTCAACCTGAACGTCTTTTATGTATCGAGTGCGGAGCTGTTCAATCGCTTGCCGCTGGAGGAACAGGAGTTCATCTTTCCGGAAAGCCTTACGCAGGAAGCAATGGGGATCACGGACTTTACTCTGCCAACCATGCAACGCTGGGTGCGCTCCAATCAAGGCCTCAGGCGGACGCTGCATCCTTTCAGGGAGCACCACTACCTGGGGAGCGGCCAGGCGCACAAGGTCTTACAAGAAGCCGGCATCCACGCTGATGGACAATTGCAGGCAATCCTGGAATATGCCCGCACCATGGAAACGGCACCAGTCGATCCCGCCCGCCTGGAAACCCTGCAAAATCAGAGCAAAGTACGGCAAGCGCTGGATAAAGTCTACCTGGTCTGCGAGTCCTGCGGAAACCAGGTGGAGCCGCAGGCCTACTTCGCCCATGGCTCCTGTCCCAATACCGAAATCTGCATGGAGTGCGAACACCGCTCTCCTACCGCATGCGCCAACTGTCAGGCTTACTGGCTGATGAATAACACCAATGTAAAGTTCGTATGTGACGCCTGCCTCAATTAGCACGGCGGCCTGTACAAAGCAGTAGCCAGTAGGCCCCAATCGAAGACTCTGGACAAATCGTGCAACCCGGCAAGCACTGGTGCACGATTGCCTCTACGATCACAAATGAGGAACCGGCCCCCGGCTACAACACAGATCCGTGATGGACTGCTGCCGGTTCTTCAACCCTAATAGTACAACGCAAGAGCAGGTGAGGTTTGATGGTGGGTGTTCCAGCAATTCTACGAGTAACCCCACTGCAAGGCGCGGGCTTACCGGTACTGCTGCCAGCGGGGCGTCCGAATATCGAAATTCCCCCAGGACTGTCATTCTTGCCCATGTCTTGTACAAGGGTTGCCAAGGAATCAGGAGCCCGGTAGATAAATTCTGAATGCGCTACACTTCCATAGGGAAGTCATCTGGCAATATGTTGCGACTGTCGAAAAGGTTCACTCTTCGGAGTTCTTGGGAGAAGGCATCAAAAACATCGTGATAGAATGGTGAATCAGGTTGAGATCGTCGCTGACAAGCCCAATAGGGAACTCGTCATTGGGGGGGGGGGAATTCGGGCCGGACTTGATCGACAATCTCGTTAGACCACCGCATCCCAAGCACCAAGTGAGCGAAGTAAGACAGCCATCTCAATTCCGTGACTTTGGTGTTTTGAGGCAGTGGGGTAGTGTCAAAAGTTCTATAAAAGAGAGAAGGAGGGCCATCATGAAGAACCGGAAATACGTTAACCTTGCGATAGCTGCGATGATTATCGCTGTCGTGCTGGTGTACTTCTGGCCAGGAACGGACATCAAAGTGGGGAAAATCGAAGCTTCCATATCTGGCCTTGGCCTGCCGATCCAAGTCTACGACGGCTCGAATCACAAGTTAATTTGCCCAGTGTCTGGGCAGCCCGGGGTAACAGGCCAGATATATTTCGAGGACATCCCTAAGAACTATGCGGTGCCAGTCACCTGCAAGGCCGCGAGCTATAGTGACAGCGGCAATAACAAATGGGACAAGGTGGAAAGGACGTTTCCCGTTTCTATCCCTTCTGGCAAAGTGAGATGGGACAAGACGATTTCCTTTACCATTCAGTTGGAACTAGACCCAACGATTGCATTCTTGTAGATTTATTGCTTCGACAAATTCGTTGCGCGTCTGTAACAATTTTTGTAAGTTAAAATAACCACTTTCAAAACTAGGTGAGGTTTGAAGATGGGTGTTGTTAGCAAATCTAAGCATGCCCTGCTCCCAGGCGCGGTCTTACCTGTACCGCCGATCCGCAGAAACTTCCAACCCCCCACATTTCCATACGACCCTGAATTGTATCTATGTCCCGAACCCGAGCTGCAGGGAAACCCGAGATTGCCGGATATCGTATGGCGTGCCCACTCTCATATGCAAGTCGTCTGGCAAGCGTCGCTCGTTGCCAGATAGTTGTTTTCAAATACCAATCCTTAATTCGTCCGGCGACAAAAGCAGTCATCTATGGCAGGCCAGCAAGTTACCTGGCAGTGTGTCAAACGGTTGTAGTGGATTACGTAGTCGACGCAATAAAACGCGCGTCTTCGTCAGGCGTAGAGTTTCTCTATCGCATTTCATTGAAGTCGCTTCTTATTCTGAATTGTTGAATGTAAACGAGGAGGAAGATATGAAAGCTCTGAGACCAATAATCTTTGTCGGCATCACCGTTGTCGTCTTAGGGATTACGATTGTCATATTGAGGCCGCAGCTATTTGGTATCACCAGAATAGCTCTTACCGATAACACCATGCGTGATGACTGGCCGACTGTAACTCCAGATGGTGCTCATATTGCTTTCATGAGAAAGACCAGTGATGGCAATCGCATTTTTACCATACCTGCTGAAGATGGTGCGCCTACGGTTCAACGTAGCGAAATTGCAGTCGCCACTAATCATATCACTGTAACAGAGTTAATGCCATTATTTGCCAACTATCTGATTTGTTTTAACGGCATTACTTCGGATGGCTCATTTGAATTGTATACTGTTCAGCTTCTTGGCACCTCACCTGAAGGTCAAGTAACGACGTTGCCTGATGCGAGCTCAGCATGGAAACCTTGGATGAGCGGTAACGGCAGTCATTTTGTTTTTATCAAAACGCCAGCACCTCCGTCAGCCAGCAATCAGAACGAATGGGAGATCAATTATACCATACCTGGATTTGGCCAAGGTTTGACTATCACCGATGACACTGCGTGGCAAAAAGGACCAACCGTCAGCAATGGTCGAAAGGTCGTTTACGTTGAACATGTGGAAACCGAGAATCCGGGTGCCGGGGATGATTTTCTGCAGCGGCAGCACTTTAAGATTATGTTGAATCACCTTGGTTTGGGACCGCCATCCGAAATTGAAGGGAATTTGATTGCTGAATTTCGAGAAGGCGACTTTCCCATTTGTGAATCAAATATCTTAGGAATAATATATCCAATTATTAGTAGTGACGGATCTCATGTTGTTTTTGCCTCTGATTGGAGTCTCAAGGTTATTGACTTGGCTGCAGGCACGCCTGCTGATCTGTTGGAAGAAACTCAGCCCCTAATCGTTTTCGATTATAACATAAGCCAGAATGGTGAGTGGATTGTTTTCAGCGGGAGCATTAGCTTCTCTGACCCACTTAATATCTACAGAATAAGAACTGATGGGACAGACTTCGACCGGCTTACAGACAGCGTAGAGAACGATGTTACACCCAGTATCAGTAACAACGGCAGAGTTGTGACATTTGTACGATGGCCAGATTGCGACAGCTCTTTAAAGGAAATCCGGCTCCTAAAGCTAGGAGTCTTTTTTTGATTTGCACGAATAGCTCACGAACTGATCTCTATCAGCTATTGCCTAGCCTTGCGTGCACCCGACTAAACCGCTGCGATCTTCAAGTCGGTTTTAGGGTGCGTTTGAAGCTCATTTTCAATTTTCCAGATTAGTCTGATGCGGTTGATCGACTGACGCCCATGTTATACATTCAAAGCTGATGCCATTATCACGACCAGGAAAGAATAATGAATCGACGTCCCACAGCAGTGAAAGCCATCGGAGAGATTGCACTCCGTGTCAATGATCTGGGTAAGATGCAGAAATTCTATGAAGAGGTAATAGGTTTAGAGGTGTTCAAGCGGTTCCCGAAGGCAGTTTTTTTCCGCATTGCTGACGGTTACGAAGGTCATCCGCAGGCCCTTGTGTTATTTGACAGAAGTGAAAAGCAAACTGGTGCCCAGATTCAGAAATCAACACCCCATGGTGTAAGTCAGGCTCACTCGACCCTCGATCACCTGGCATTTGAAATTGACCTGGAGGAGTATGAACGTGAGCACAACCGTTTAGAGCAACTCGGCCTCTCGGTGGAAACGAAATTGTTTGAATGGGTTGGGTGGCGCTCACTATACATCAGCGATCCGGAAGGAAATACTGTCGAATTTGTTTGTTATGATTCCAGTATCAAAAAATCGGAATAGATGCAAGCTCGAACCAGGCGTGCGCGGAATACTTATCGAGAATCAATGAGGCATGAAAGATGAGTGCATGACGCAATTACTTTGTGCCTTTGATAAGAATGAGAACAAAATGGGAGGCCTCTAATGAAGATGTGGAGAATGTTTCATTCCTGCTTGCTTGTATTTACCTGCCTGCTCTTTGTACCCGAAGAAGCTCTGTCAAAGTCTCTGAAAGTCGCGCTCTATCCATATGTTCCAAGGCTGGAGCAATTCAAAAAGGTGATCGCTGCGGAATGGCAGAGAGTCCAGCCTGACGTGAGCATAGAGTGGGTCGATGGCTGGGACGGCGGTTATTCCACCAACCCGGATGCCAGCTTTGATGTCTACGTTTTTGATGCCATTTTTCTGGATTATTTCAAATCCCGGAACTGGCTGACTGCCTTACCGAAGAGCCGGGTTAATGAATTTGACGACCTGCTCGACTACGCGGCCACAGGCATCGTGGCAAACAATCTTGTTTATGCCATGCCGCAGTTGGGATGCGGCAGCATCTTGTTCTATCATAAAACCGATGCCGCCCTGGCCAATGCCAACACCCTGCAGGACGTCACCTCAGCCATCGGCAGTTGTGTCTATTATGGGGAAACGCCTGAAAAGGACGTCGGGCTGATGCTGGACTTCTCCGGCGGCACGACTAACGCGTGCAATTACGTCGAAAGCGTACATGAGCGCCTGAACCAGTTTCCCGTCTCATTGCCGCAGAATCCTGGACAAGTCGACAAAACCGCCATTTCTTATCTGCGCTCTGCCCTGGCTACCTCCAGTTTCAAAAATGCCTTATATGAAGGGGCTGCCTATCAGCGCGCCGATTGGTTCAACCAGGGGGTTGGCCGAGCTTATGTTGGTTTTACGGAATCGATGTCGGAGTTGGCGCCAACGCAGCTCAACAACATTGCTATGAAGCCCATGCCCTGGTCCGACAATGCTGACGGCAACAAAAGACCGTTGTTTTACGGCGATCTGGTCGGCATTCACCCGGCAACACAAAGTCGAGGAAATACACCCCTGGCAATCGCCCTCGCTAACCTGATCACCTCGACCGACGTTATCGTGCAATGTTTCGGAGCAGACGGATCGAACGGGCCCCAGTATTTGATGCCTGTGCGGCATACGGTCTTCCAGCAACTTGGCGCAGACTTCCCGATATACAAACAGATGTATGCGATGGTCACCGGCGTGCAACCGATCCTTTTCAACCTGGGAAAAGATTCGCGTACTTGGCTGCAAAGTATGAAATCAAACATTAAGAGTATGGTGCTGGCCGATGCCCAATGCTACTGCGATATCGAGGCCGGTCCGATCTGGAGCAACAGTGACGCCCAACAAGAATGCCCCGACGTCTGCCAGGACTACGGTGGTTGGAACGGGCAATGGACAACCACTTTACCGGGGCAAATGTCTGTCTGCGAGTGTGATTGTGGTGCAGTAAGGGCACAAGCCACTAAATATTGATCCCACGACTTGTCAGGGGCTGTCCTCTAGTATTCGGGTTCAACGGATACTGCGGCTGGTGCGCATTCCTGGCCTGGAAGTTTCGCGAAAACTTGATCGGATCAGGGCCGGGTGGTCCTAAGCCACACCGCAGCGACCTAATGTAATTTGGAAACAGTCGGTTTTACAAACTAATCCTAAGGAGGCACCAAATGCAGAACGTAACATTCACACTACCCACAGTTCCATCCGCCGGGATGACCAGAGATGAACAGGGCGCTCTTATTGTCAACCAAGCCACTGCCGTTATTGTTTCGAAATGGTTGGAGCATGCAAATCTCCTGGTTCAAACTTATAGCGACACGACGGGTCAAACAAATCGGAGTTGGCTGGAAGTTGATGAAACAAAACTAGCAAATGTAATCACCACTGTCCAAAACGCACTAAGAAGCTTTTGAGAAACATACTTTGTTTCAGGTAGAGGAGTAAACATGATTCAGTTCATCCATCATCTCAGACTTCTGTTAAGTGCTATTTTGGGTTTTGTGCCTGCCACGCTTGATTCTTCGCATAACGGCAGTGCGGCGTCGGACATGCCTGTTACATCTGCAACCTATGCCCTGGATTGCCGCTGTGTGAGCAACATCGTTTCACAGATAGTATCTGAGTCTAGCTACCAATGTAACAACAGTCAAATGTCCTCGTTGAACGCTACATTAGGTCGCTATGTGTTCATAGAAAGGGTCATACAGTTTATCAAACGCATTGTTTTTGGCTCCTGACATTATTAATGTAATGGGTGTTGACTCTCTCCGGTGGCTTTCGGACTCGATAATCGTTGGCGCCTATTAAGCAACTCCGCTGGAAAGAAACAGGCGCTTACGTCCGGGCGTATTTTCGAAGAGGAAACTGAAATGACAGCAGTCCGGCTCCACCCCGTGCGCGAGACCAGAGGAAACGATGCCTAAAGTTTCAGCAACAGTGAATCAGCTAAAGCTCTCTCCTGAAGTTGCAGATGCGATCGCTGATGGCCGCCCCGTAGTCGCTCTGGAATCTACCATCATAGCACATGGTATGCCGTATCCCAGCAACCTGAAAACCGCAAAGCAGGTTGAGGAAAAAATCCGTGAGCACGGAGCGATCCCTGCCACGGTCGCGATTCTAAACGGAGAGCTGGTGGCCGGCCTGAACGCTGAGCAACTGGAGCAGGTCGCGAACTCAACTGACTTTGCCAAAGTGAGCCGCCGCGATCTACCCGCAGCCATCACACAAAAACTAAACGGCGCCACCACGGTCGCCAGCACGATGTTCATCGCCAGCCTGGCCGGTATCTCTCTCTTTGTGACGGGAGGTATCGGGGGGGTGCATCGCGGGGCCGGGCAAACCATGGATGTTTCCGCCGACCTGTTGGAGCTGGCGCAAACGGACGTCGCAGTTGTGTGTGCCGGCGCAAAGGCAATCCTGGATATCGGACTCACTCTCGAACACCTCGAAACCCACGGTGTTCCAGTGCTGGGGGTCGGGAGCGACGACTTCCCGGCCTTTTACACGCGCAGCAGCGATTTCCGGGTTGACTACCGCTTCGATTCACCCGCGGCCATCGCCAGGACCCTGCGGCACAAGTGGGACCTCGGCCTGCGCGGTGGTGTGGTCATCGCAAACCCGATTCCGGCCAAATTTGAAATGGATGCGGATACCGTCAAAAATGCCATCGACGGCGCCCTGCGGGAGGCGGCACGGCAAGGTGTTAGCGGAAAAGAGGTCACGCCTTTCCTGCTGGCGGAGGTCGAAAAGGTAACCGCTGGCGCGAGCCTGGACGCCAATGTCGCCCTCGTGCTCAACAACGCGGAGCTTGGTGCACAAATCGCTGTCGAGTACTCCAGAATCAGCCGGGGTGCTTAAGTTTCATCTAGCCTGAATGATTCATAGATCTGCATTGAGCACAAATCTAACAACCGCAGTCATTCAGGAGGAATCCTTTTGGAACGTGTGGGGTAGCGCTCAACGGGTACGGATTTTACCAAAAAGGTACTTCCAGGATGACAGCGAAGGCCCCTTATGAATCATGCAGGTTAGAGAACCATACGAAGGATCATCTGTCTTGACTGCCAGACGCACGCTTCTGTTCTTACTGTTTTGTGTCTTGTGGAGCATTACCGCGGCCCGCGCCGGCGATCCGGCCTTGCTTAAGTTCAAGATAAAGGATCAGTTTGACCGGGTCTACACCGAACGGAGCTGGGATACGCAAGTCATCATTGTGCTGGGAGCCGACCGCAAGGGCAACAAGTTCAGTTCGCCCTGGGGCAAGGCGCTGAGCGACTCCCTGGCCCGCAGTGGTGAGCGGCGAAGGGCGACCCTCATCGGCCTGGCCGATTTGCGGGGCGTGCCGTTTTTTCTGAAAGGTCTTGTGCGGAGTAAGTTCCCGGAAGACAAAAAGCGCTGGGTGTTGCTTGACTGGAAAGGCCGATTTCCCAAGGCCTACAACTTCGTTCCGGGTAGATGCAACATATTGGTTTTTGGTGAGCGGCGTACGCTGACCCTGCACGCCGCAGTTGATGAGGTCGAAACTCAGCAGATGTCTCGAATTCTGGCAACGATTAGGGCTGAAATAACTCGCCGGGAGCCTGAGTCACCCTTCAAGTGACCCGTGCCTGAAAAGAACTCTACTACCTTCCCAGGAAGAAAATAACACCAATTTTTATTGTAAACTCGTGTGCGGTGATGTCGGGAACCGGCGGCGCATCTTCCACTGTGTTGTCTTCCACTGACTCCGGCAGGTTATGTATGGTTTGGTACTCCAAGGCCAGGTCAAGCCAGGGGCCAAGACCTATATCATACTGCAGGCCACCCTCTATATTCCAGCCCAACGCCCAGTTGTTACCTTCTGAATTCGACAGGAAATCCCTCCGGCCGGCCACCGGGTTGAAAAAGCGGGCCGTGATATTGGTCCGATAAAAATACAAGCCACCATTCGCACCCAATTGAAACTTAAGGCCGCGGCCGCCGATGCTGTACTGCGGGCCAAAGGTCAGGCGAAACCCTTCGTTGCGCGACTCAATTGGGATGACATTCAGAGTCAAAGCATCACGAACCAACGTCGTCTTCTTGCCATAAGTGAGAAACGCAAAGTCCCCGCGAAGCCCGAGAGCACCACTCAAGGCAGTGGTCTGTCGAATGACTTTGACGCCAAATCCGCCACCGGTTTGGTCCACATTGGCAAAATCGTTGCTCGGAATTGAAATCACGACGTGCGGGCTTACCGCCCACTGAGCATCGGAGGCTGCCGGGACGCTTAAGAAACAGAATAGTACGAATAAGGCGCAGAGACTTTTCATATCATTTCCCGAAATGTTAAAATGGCTGGCGGCACTGCTCGTGCAGTAAACGTCTATTTACATAGAATTCACTATATTCTATTGTTAGAATATAAAATATATCGAGTTTTATTCCGGAATGCAAGTGTTTCATTTGATCTCGGTTGACGCCACACTGCATCTGTCTACAGGTCATTTTAACCAAAACGGAATACGATGGGCTGGATTTCTATTGGACTCTGGTGCAAAACTTTCTATATTGTGCCTTGCATGCAAGGCAAAGTGCCGAAGACGTTTTTTCTATCTGCATCATTGTGTGTTATCATGTTTTATTCGCAAATCTCTCATTCGCTCACCACTCCCCAAAGCGCAGAGGACAATCATCGGTGAATGCATCCGGATGTCTGTCTGAGCGTGTCCATCAGATCCCGCCGTCCGGCATTCGGCGAATTTTTGACCTGGCCTGTGCAAATCCCGACGGCATAGACCTCTCCATCGGCGATCCCGACATCGATGTTCCCAAGCCGGTAAGAGACGAAGCAGCGCTCTCGATACATGCGGGATTTAACCACTACGTCTCCACCCGTGGTCTGCCTGAGCTAAGGGAAGCCATCGCAACGGAGCTCAGGCAACGCAAACTCAGTTTCGAAGACTTGCTAATCACTGCCGGCGCAACCGGTGGTTACTATTTGGCGATGATGGCGGTGGTGAGTCCCGGCGACGAAGTGTTGATTGTGGACCCTTACTTCGTGGCCTACGCCAATGTTGTGATCATGTGCGGCGGTGTGCCGCGCTTCATAGACACTTACCCGGATTTTTCGCTGAGGGCGGATGCGATTGAACCGCTCATAACAGATCGAACCCGGGCAATCGTCCTCAATCACCCGGGCAATCCGACCGGCGTGGTTTACACTACGGCGGAACTACGCATGGTCGCCGAACTTGCCGAACGTCATGGTTTGCATGTGGTTTCCGACGAAATCTACGATCAGTTTGTCTATTCACAAACGCCGTTTACCAGTATCGCCAATGTGATGGACGCCGCCATTGTGATCAGCGGCTTTTCCAAACGAACCGGCATTACCGGCTGGCGCCTCGGTTATGTTAGCGGCCCGAAAAATGTAATCGAGGCGATGGCTACGCTGCAACAATATTCCTATGTTTGTGCCAATTCCATCGCGCAAAAAGCCGCGGTGCGGGCGCTGGCTTGCGACACGAGCGCCGAAGTGGAAAAGTATCGCGCAAGACGGTCCGCCTTCATTGCAGGATTAAGCAGTCGTTTCACAATTCCAAAATCCGCCGGGGCATTCTACCTCTTCCCCGAAGCGCCGGGTAAGCGCGCGGATGAATTTGTCGACCGGTGCATTGAGAAGAAGGTTTTTGTGATCCCCGGCAACGCTTTCTCCCAATACAACACGCACTTCCGGCTCTCCTTTGCAGTGAGTGATGATAAGATAGGCCCAGCCATCGCCACCTTGAACCGGGTAGCAGACGAGATGCAACGCTGAAGGATTGCAGACCCAGATGAGCAAGTTGCGACCGATGCAGCAGGAGGATCTGGAGCAAGTCAACTTACTCCTGTCCAAATCGTTTACCCACGCAAGAAGGGATAGCGGTTTGGCCAAAGGACGGGTCCCGCTATGTCATCTCAGCTTCCTCCAAATGTACCTTGAGGCCAACCCCGGCGGCTCATTCGTAATTGTGCAAAAGGGCCGGATCGTTGCCTACTGTTTCACCCACCTCTGGGGCACTTTAGGCTGGATCGGTCCGCTCAGTGTCTTGCCGGCGAAGCAGGGGCAAGGCTTGGGCAAAAAAGTCGTCGAAGCTGCAATAGAGCAATTGCAGGCAAGCAGGGCAGCCACCATCGGTCTGGAGCTAGCGGCCGGTTCCAGCCGGAACCTGGCGTTTTACACGAAGTTAGGATTCATACCCGAAAGACTCACAGTCGACCTGGTAAAAGAGGTGACGCAATCCCCGCAAAAGGTGCCCACCGAAGACTGCGAAATCACAAGCTACGCCGAATCCACCGTTGCCCAGCGCAAATCCATCCTGAACGACATTTCTGAATTGTCGGCATCCCTGGAGCTTGGCCTGGACTACACTGGCGAAATACAACAACTGCATGAGGCGGGCTATGGTGATGGCCTGGCATTCAGGCGCAGCAAGCGAGTGCTCGGATTCGCCCTGGTACACACTGAAACCTATACCGCTGAAGAGCGCCGCCACTTCCTAAAAGTGAACGCGTTGCAACTGGCCGCGCAAAGTGGGCCAGCAGCCCTCCGGCTTGTCCTGGGCAAACTCGAAGCGTTTGCCACCGTGGAGGAGCTGGCAGCGATCTATATCAGAGTCCCGCTGCGCTACCAGAACGCCTACCGCCAGATTCTTGCTATGGGTTACCAGGTGGTCCAGAACGAACTGCGCATGACGCTCAATGGTTACCAGCAGGATGACAATCCCGAAAATGTAAATTTAAGTAAGTGGGAGTGAGCGTTTTCGCTTGTATTATTTAGGTCGACGCCTTATATTGTGGTGTTTTGGCGCGAACTCCTCCCCTATTCGGCTCTTAGTGTTGACTTATTCTTGAAAACCAGGAGTCTGGAAGGTAGCACGTACTTGTGGATCTGCAACTTGCAGTTGGGCAAGTGCGGTGTTGTTGTCAATCAAATAACCTGAAAAGAGAACATCTAAATTCAGACTTGTTCCAGAGGCAGCCTCAGGAACTTCTAATAAAGCAAGAAAGTCCATCAGCATGATTAAGGTTATAGAAAATATCGAAGGCGATGTTGCTATTTGCAGGATCGAAGGCAAACTTTCCGGCATCGAAGGCAAAGGCAAAGTCCAGGAAAGAATCCGTGACCTGATGAAACGCGGGATCCTCAAGATAGTGTTGGATCTGTCAAAAGTGAATTGGATAGACAGCACAGGCCTGGGCGAACTGATCGCGTCGCTTTCTTCCATCAAGAAGAAAGACGGCAATCTTGTCTTGAGCAATTTGCAGGCACCGGTACAAAGCCTGCTCAAGATGACTAATTTGACTCAAATTTTCGACACTTATGAAAGTGTTGAGGATGCGGTACAGGGACTGAACAGTTAGCTTTTTATTGGCTTCCTTCCTTTAAGCAATCAAACTTGACCTGTACGAGAGAAAGCGAGAGCACATTTGCCTCCCGCCTCCAGATGCCGGCGACCTGACACCTTGCCAAATTCCTGATTTTCGATTCTTCCTTTCCAAGGTAAAGCAAGTTAGCCCGTTAAGTCGCGGGACATGCTGACCGAAGTTTCTTGATAACCGGCGGCGGCTCAGAAAGAGCAACGGCAATTCGTCTATTTAGTGAATTATTTTTCATAAAAGTTGAAAGCTTTGAATTGTTTCTCTACATTTCCAAACTTAAAATCATGAGTTCGCGTGTCAGGTTTGGTGAACAGGGAGTTTTGAAATGCCCTCTCGTTTAGAAAAGACTTTACAAAAAGATATCACTGAAATTCGTGACAAGGTCATAAAGATGGGATCCTTGGCGGAGCAAGCTGTCAGCAACAGCTTAAACGCCCTTGTGGAGATGAATCAGGAAGCTGCCTATGCAGTGATTCTTCGGGATCGTGAAATTGATGAATTGGAAAAGGAATTGGATGGACTCTGCCTTGAGTTCCTGGTGCGGCAGCAGCCGGCCGGCAGCCATTTGCGATTTGTCTATTCCGTGATCAAAATCAATAACGAACTTGAACGAGTCGGTGACTATGCAGAGAGCGTTGCCCGTCAAGTTCTCAAGTTAAGCGAAGTCGAGCCGCAACCCTCCTACGAAAAATTCTCTGATATCGCAAATTTGTCCATCCCGATGCTGCGCAACGCACTTCTCGCATTTGAAGAAGAAAATCCAGAGCTTGCGAAATCAACCCTGGACCTGGAGAAGCAAGTTGATGCAGTTCGTTATGAAATTCACAACGAATTGGTGACCCTTCGGGATGAGCGTAAGATGCCTTCTGAAGTCCTGCCGCCTTTGATGATCATAGCCAGCCGATTTGAAAGAGTTGCGGATCAAGCCACCAACATTTGTGAAGAAGTGCTTTACATGTGCACCGGTGAGAATATCAAGCATGAAGGCAAGGATGTTGTACGCATTCTCTTTGTCGATGAGCGCGATTCATGTCGAGGCCAGGTTGCAGAAGGAATAGCCAATTCACTCGGCGTCAAAGGATTCAAGTTCAGCAGCGCAGGCCTTTCACCCAAACCAATCGATCCGCAAACCATAAAGTTTATGGCGGAAAAAGGGATTGACATTTCAAAGCAAACGTCCAGATATTTGCACCAGACATTGAATTTGGGTGATTACACAGCTATCGTCACCCTCTGTAAAGAGGCTGAAGAAGCCTTTCCACCGCCACCGTCTAAGACGGTACGGATTCGTTGGAACATTAAAGACCCGTCAAAAGCAACAGGATCAGAAGAAGAAATCCACACTGCATACGAAAAAACGTACAAATACCTGGATACGCATATACGAGGTCTCATACAGGCGATTAGTGGCGAGAACGAGCTTAGCAAGAAAAGTAAGAAAAGAGGAGGATAATAATGTCCAAGCGTCAGCAATTGCTCTACCTGTTTGTAATCTTCACCCTTATGATCGCAGTAGCTGGATGTGGTTCCGGGGGTGATAGCAGTGAGACAGAGACCAGCGACAAGGCTGTTATCCAGAATGCCGGGTCGGATACCATGGTGAATCTGGCACAAGCCTGGGCCGAAGAGTACGCCAACGTCCAGCCTACGGTCTCCGTTGAAGTCTCCGGTGGGGGTTCCGGAACAGGAATCGCCGCATTGATTAACGGTACTGTCGACATCGCCAATTGCAGCCGGCAAATGAAAGCGAGTGAGATTGAACGCGCCAAAGCCAATACCGGCAAAACCCCGGTTGAGCTAATCGTTGGCTATGACGCCCTTGCGGTTTACGTTCATGAAGAGAACCCCATGAATGAAATCAGCATCGAGCAGTTGGCAAATATCTATGGCGAGGGCGGCAATATTACCAAGTGGTCGCAGCTCGGAATCAGTCATAGCACCTGTTCGGGCGATGAGGTCATTCGAATCAGCCGCCAATCTAATTCCGGTACCTACCACTACTTTCGTGAAGCCTTGCTGGGAAACACCGCCGACTTCAAGTTAGGATCACGCGATTTGCATGGTTCCAAAGATGTGGTCGAGTTGGTCGAGAAGACCCCGTGCGCCATTGGCTATAGTGGCATGGGCTACCGCACCGACCACGTCAAAGTCCTGGACGTCGCCAAAAAGGCCGGAGAACAGGCATTCTCGCCCAATGTTGACAATGCTCTGAGCGGCGACTACCCGATTGCCCGGCCGCTTTACATTTACTCTTTGGGTGAAGCAACCGGGAAAGCGAAAGAATACCTGGATTGGATTCTGTCCGCTGCGGGCCAAAAAATCGTCTCGGCAAACGGCTATGTGCCTCTCGAGACCGGTGCTCCCATGACTGAAAGCTCAGATAGCTCAAACTAAATGATCAACCGCAGCCGCTTAGAGTCTGTCACAGAGCGGATTATTGAAGGCATTATCCGGTTCTGTGGCTTCAGTGCGATTCTTTTTGTCTTTGGTATTTTCTTCTTTGTCTTCCGGGAAGGCTCCGGTTTCCTTTTCTCCGGACTGGACATTGGCCAATTCCTCACCAGTCCGGAGTGGTTCCCAACATCCGTCAGCAACAAACGCTATGGTGTACTGGCCTTACTTGCCGGCACCGCCAGCGTGACTGCTCTCTCGATGGCAATAGCTGTCCCGTTTGGTCTCGGTGCCGCAATCTTCGTCTCGGAGTTCTGTGGCCCGAAGCTGAAGGAAACGTTTAAGATCGTCATCGAGTTGCTCGCCGCCATTCCGTCGGTGGTTTGGGGATTTATCGGTTTGACTGTGATGAACGGCGTTATCATTGATCTCTTCGATGCGCCCATCGGACTTACCGTTTTGAATGGCGGAATCATTCTTGCCTTGATGAGTGTGCCGATTATCGTCTCTATCGGAGAGGACGCGCTTAAAGCCGTTCCCGACTCATACCGCGAGGCTGCAGAGGCACTCGGGGCCACGCGTTGGCAGGTCATCTACCGGGTTCTTTTACCGGCGGGCAAGAACGGTTTGTTGGCCGCCGTTTTGCTCGGCATCGGCCGGGCCGTCGGTGAAACCATGGCCGTGTTGATGGCCACCGGGCATTCCGTGCAATTTCCCTCTAATATTCTCGACTCGGTCCGAACTCTAACAGCGACCATCGCTGCAGAGTTAGGTGAGGCGCCGGTAGGCTCCGACCACTACCAGGTTCTGTTCATCATTGGCATCTTACTTTTTACGATCACATTTATTGTCAACCTGGCATCAGATTTGGTCGTAAAGGGAATCCGCAATAAATGAGTACGTCAGCCACAACCTCGCCGAACCCGGTGACACTAGATCCGCAGACAAGATTCAGGGAGACAGCCCTGGTCAGAAGGAAGAAGTTCACGGAAAAGCTTGCCAGACTTACCTTTCTGACAATGACATTGCTCATGATTTTCCCGCTTCTTCTAATCGTCAGCTACCTCATCTACAAAGCTGCCCCCATATTGTCGATTAACTTCATTTTGGACAACCCCGTGCGTGGCATGCGGGCGGGCGGCATCTGGCCGGCTTTTTTGGGCACACTCTACCTGGTGGGGATCTCACTTCTTGTGTCTGCTCCTATAGGCGTTCTGGCTGCGGTCTACCTGAACGAGTACGCACGGGAAAATTGGTTCACGCGTATCATAAATCTGGCTGTTGTCAATCTTGCCGGCGTGCCAAGCATAGTGCACGCGCTCTTCGGACTTGGCGCGTTTGTCCTCTTTGCCGGTATGGGCCGCTCCATTCTGGCCGCCTCGCTGACCCTGGCGATCATGACATTGCCGGTGATCATAGCCAGCACCAAGGAAGCTCTGGGCGCCGTGCCCACAGCCTTCCGCGAAGCGTGCTGGAATGTCGGGGCGACCCGCTGGCAGACGATCAGACGCATTGTGTTGCCTAACTCTATCAGTGGCATCCTGACGGGCATCATTCTGCAGGTCTCCCGGGCGGCCGGTGAAACAGCTCCGATAATGTTTACCGGCGCTGTTTTCTTTAAGGCGATCGAGAAAGGCGATATCTTCGCATACGGACTGTTCGATCAGAGTATGGCCCTGTCCATGCACCTTTTTACTATCTCAACGCAAGTTCCCAACGTACCGGAAGCGTTGCCGTATGGAACGGCAGTTGTACTGTTAGGCACGGTACTCCTGGTTAACGCTCTGGCCATCGTGCTCAGGGTCTATTTGCGTTCTCGCAAAAAATGGTAATCCGGAAAAAAGAACCGTGGCGAAGAAAATAGAGATTTCCAATTTACGTGTACGTTATGGCCAAAAGGAGGCGCTCAAAGGCGTTTCTTTTGATGTGCACAAAAACGAAATACTGGGCGTCGTCGGTCCGGCCCAGTCAGGTAAGACCACGCTCCTAAAGGTGATCAATCGGACGATCGAGTTTATACCCGGAGCCCGTGTCGAAGGCACGGTAACAATTGACGGCGACAATATCCAAAGCATAAAGAACGTCAACGAATTGCGCCGAAAAATTGGAATGGTCTTCCCCCTGCCGGTCGGCCTGCCGCTGTCGATCTATGACAATGTCGCGTTCGCGCCGCGTGCTGCCGGACTTCGCGACAAGTCGAAGCTAGACGAACTGGTGGAGCGCTGCCTGATTCAGTCGGCGTTGTGGGACGAAGTCAAAGACCGGCTGGACAGTCTCGGCACCAAGCTCTCCGGCGGACAACAGCAACGACTGACCATCGCCAGGGCGCTGTCTCACCAGCCGGAAATCCTCTGTCTGGATGAATTCTCCATTGCAGTCGATCCGGTCACCACCATGCGCATTGAGGACGTCCTGAAGGAGCTACGTTCCGAGGTGACCATCATTCTCGTTACGAATCTGGTGCAGCAGGCCCGGCGGCTGTGTAATCGCACGGCCTTCATTCTCAATGGTGATCTTATTGAAATCGATTCCAATGAAGTGATGTTTTCGGATAACCCCGCACAGAAAATGACCTACGACTACGTGCACGGAAATTTTGGATGAGCACTTACAGCATTCAAACGGAGAGGCTCAACCTCTGGTACGGTGACTTCCAGGCCCTCATCAACGTCAGCGTTGATGTGGTGGATGGCATAATTACCTCCCTGATCGGCCCATCCGGGTGCGGCAAGACTACACTTCTGCGATCTTTCAATCGCGTCAACGAACGTTATGGCAATGTCACAACCACCGGCGAGATCAAAGTTCTTGGAAAGAATATTTACGATCCCGATGTCTCACTTCCGGAGCTGCGAAAGTCCGTCGGCATGGTATTCCAGCGCCCCAATCCGTTGCCAATTTCGGTTTATGAGAACGTTGTTTTTGGTTTGCGGGTTCACTCAAGCCGGACTTCTTTGAAGAAATCGGAAAGTGATGAAATAGTCGAAAAATCTTTGCGGGAAGTTTTTCTCTGGGATGACCTAAAGGATAAGCTTAAGGTACGGGCAACAACTCTGCAGCTCGAACAACAACAGAAACTTTGCATTGCCCGCCTCCTCCCCTTAAAACCACAGGTCATTCTCATGGATGAGCCGTGTTCGGCCCTGGACGCAGAGGCAACTCGCGCAGTAGAGGAACTTATGGTGAGCTTAGTTGGGCGTTATACGATCTTGATCGTGACGCACAATATGGCCCAGGCGCGGCGAGTCAGCAAAGAGTGTATTTTCATGCTTCTCGGCGAAATTATGGAGCATTCGCGCACAAAGGACTTATTTATTACACCGCAGAACCCAAAGACCGCCGAGTATATTGAAGGCAGATACGGGTAATAATTTGGCAATCTGTCGCATTGATCGAATGGCTGAATAAGCACCAGAGCGAAGTCCCGTCGATCGGTGTGGCCGAGCTTTAAGTTTGGTCCATTCCCAATTCCGATGCCGCTTAGCAACCAGCGCTGCAGCAACTTGTTAAATATGCCGATCCCATTGCTTTTGAGGAAAAGTACACCGGCACCCGAACCGATGTCTCCAAGGCCAAATCAAGTTTGTTTCCTCACGAAAGGTTTCAGGGGAATTGCTTAGCCCACGGTTCGCAGAGAAGTCCGTTTTGGATATCCGAGTATAAATAAGTTTGATCAATAAACAGCCAGTTTGGAGGATTGATGAGTGTATTCAGTAATTTGTTTGCAAGGTCGCCTTTCTCACCACTACAATCACACATGGAGAAGGTGGCGGCGTGCGTCGACAAGGTGCATGAAATGTTTGACGCCTACCGTGCTGGAAATCACGATAAGATAAGCAAGTTAGCTGATGAGATATCGGAATTGGAGCACGCAGCCGACCTGACAAAAAATGAAATTAGAAATAACCTCCCCAAGGGCCTCTTTCTAGCTGTTAATCGAGGAGACTTGCTGGAAATTCTCTCTTTGCAGGACGACATTGCCGATAAAGCTGAAGATATCGGTGTGTTGATGACGATGAAGAAAATTGCGCCGTTGGAGGGAATGGACGCTGAGCTGCAAAAATTCCTGGACAAAAACTTCGAAGCTGTGGCTGAGGCGCACAAGATAATCCGGGAAATGGATGAACTCCTGACGACCTCTTTTGGAGGAAAAGAAGCCGAAAAAGTCCAGGAAATGATAGATCACGTCGCCTTTCTGGAGCATGAGGCTGACATCCTGCAAAGAGACTTGAGCAGAAAGCTCTATAATATGGACGACAAATTTTCATATACTAGCTTCACACTCTGGGTAGGAATACTACAATCAATTGCAGCGCTAGGTAATTTATCCGAAAAATTGGCCAACCGGGTCCGAATGCTACTGGAACTCAAATAGGTTAGCCGACAGCGAGCATCTGAAGGGGCACAAATGGAAGTCGAATCTATACTCCTAATCATAGCGGTTTGCGGTGGGTTCTACATGGCGTGGAGTATTGGCGCCAACGATGTTGCCAACGCAATGGGCACATCGGTTGGCTCCGGTGCGTTGACCGTCAAACAGGCAGTGATTATGGCTGCCTTTCTCGAGTTCGCTGGTGCATTCCTGGTCGGCACGCATGTTTCTGAGACAATTCGGAAGGGGATAATCAGTCCGGATTTGTTTTTGGGCTCCGAACTGGACCTGGTATACGGCATGATTGGCGCGCTCCTGGCGGCTGCTGTCTGGCTGCAAGTCGCGTCCTATTTTGGGTGGCCGGTCTCCACAACACACTCGATAGTTGGCGCCGTTCTGGGGTTTGGTGTGATGTATGGCGGAATGGCCGCTGCTGATTGGGGGAAGGTCGGTTCAGTCGTTGCTAGTTGGGTTGTCTCGCCGTTGATGTGCGGGACTATCTCCTTTACACTGTTCACCTTCCTGCGTCGACTGATCTATTATAGCAATGACCCGGTTGGCAGAGCAAAAAAAGTCACGCCATACCTGGTGTTCGTCGTCTTTCTGGTCCTGACTTTGACCATGGTTTTCAAAGGTTTGAAGAATCTTAAATTAGACTTGGCCTTTTCAGAGGCTATACTGGTAGCCGTCGCGGTTGGAGTTGTCGCGGCCCTGATCAGTGCCATGCTGGTGAAGCGAATCAAGGTCACTGAGATTCAAGAGCGAGTGGTGATGAGGCAATCAGCGACCGTGACGCGCGGTGTAACAAAAGCACTACAGCACCTCCAGAAGGCATCGGGTGAAGTCCAGGGGGAATTGAGAGAACAACTTTCGACCATGGTGCGTAATCTTGAGACGCTCAACAGCGAAATTGAGGAAGGAACATCAGTTGAACAGGGCAGTGCAGAGTACAAAGCTGTCGAACGCATTTTCGTTTATTTGCAAATTCTGAGTGCGGCTTTTGTCGCTTTCGCACATGGCGCAAATGACGTTGCGAACGCGGTAGGTCCTCTCGCCGCCGTAATCGTCATTTTGCAGACCGGGCAACTGGCCATGAACTCAGCAGTCCCACTTTGGGTTTTGGGTCTTGGCGGCGTAGGAATTGTTGTTGGCCTGTCGACCTGGGGCTGGCGAGTGATGATGACTATTGGGAAGAAAATAACCGAGCTTACTCCCACGCGGGGATTTGCGGCTGAGTTTGCGGCAGCGACAACGATTGTACTCGCGTCAAAACTAGGGCTACCGATAAGTACGACGCATACGCTTGTCGGCGGTGTCCTGGGTGTTGGTCTGGCCAGGGGCCTCGGCGCCCTCAACTTACGCGTGGTGACCAATATTGTCATTTCATGGGTGATTACTATTCCAGCGGGCGCAATAGGGGCAATCAGCATTTACTACTTGTTGAAGCTGATCTTCGGATAGCTTTTTCGTCAGCCGGTCTATTCAGCACGCAAAGCAGGCAGCAGAGGAATTCTTAACGCGAGCAGCACCGCAGCAATACTCGCCAACATTCCAACCAAAAAAACGGCCAATAGACTCCCGGCCAGCGACCACCACGGTATCTGCGCTACATCCGCCAAAACGTGCGGGGCAACTGCAATGACAGCCGCAATCCCGCCGATAGCAATACCAAGTCCCAGCAGGAAGCCATTCTCAGCCACCACCAGAACCGCCAGAATCGAGCGACGGAATCCGAAGGCGCGCAATGTGGCCAGCTCACCCCTTCGTTCCACCACACTGCGGATCAAAATGATCCCGAGTCCTACGGTTCCCAGCAACAGCCCCAGCCCGCCCAGTGTCTGAAAGGTGGAGAGATAAGTGTTTTCAACCGCCTGAAAATTCGTGAGACGTTCTGCGGTCGTGGTCAGGTCAAAGCCGTAGTCGGAGAGCGTTGCTTCGAGCATCCCGGCGTGACGGCTGCTGGTTTCCGGCGTCGTCGCGAACAGGTAGTACGAATAGCCACTCCTGCTGGGAAAATGCTTCAGGAAGTTCTGCTCGGAAATAAGCAGCTCGCTCTGGAAAATGCTCTTCTTAAAAAGGCCGACGAAGCGCAGCCTGACCTCCTTGCCAAATTCATCAACAATTTTAACATCCTTGCCCAACCCTGAATGGAGAATCCATAGCACGGAATTAAAATCACCGAAAGCAGGGATCACATCTGCTTCGGTCTCTTGTGTCAATAGCTGCCAGGGGGTCGAGACCCCGGCCTGGTCAAGACCCACGATTTGCTGAAAACTGAACCCGCCTCGTTCGACCTGTGCTGCCGGAACGCCGAGCAATCTCGGCTTATCAACCTGGTACAGATTCAGGCAGCTGGCATCATCGCCCGGAAGATAGCGGAACGGAATGATACTGGCCTGGGTCAGCAGTTCTGAATCTTCGTCAGAAAAACCCAGTTCGAAACGGCCGTCCTCCGTTGTAAGGTCGTGCAGCAATGGAATATCTGATTGCGCGATCAGGTTAAAACCGCCGGCACCGGAGTTCTTTTCCAACAACTCCTTGCCAAAGTCGACCCGGTTTGCTCCCACTGCCACGATGACGAAACACGCGCTCGCCACCAAAGCTGTGCTGAGCAGGCTGCGGCCAGGATTCCTCGGGGTGTTACGCGCGCCCAGGCGGGCCAGGCTCACCACCCTCTGTCTGACTGAAATCGTCCTGTGTTTTCCTCGCAGCCAAATGGAAAAGAAAACCAGGCCGGAAATCAAGAGAAGTGTGCCGACACCAAAGAATATACCTGTTTTGGCCACTCCGGGAAGCACGTAGGGCACAGATGCGAGAATCAGTGCGAGAGCAAGCGTCCCCAGAGCCAGCCACTTCCGTCCGGCGCCGGCAGTCTGAGCCGCCCGCTGCGCCACGCCGCCGGCCAGAAGTACGGGCGCCGGCACCTTGCTTACTTTCCGAAACCCGAGCCAGATCGACAGCAGGACCACAAAGACTGACACGAAATACCCAATGGCCAAACTGGTCGTTGTCACATGCAGAAACAAAAATGGCGATCCCACCGCGGCCAGCCACCACGAGCGCAAACCTGCCATCATGAGCCCGGCATACGCCACCGCTCCGCCAAGGCCCAAAACCGCACCGGCAGCCGACAGCAGCAGGCCTTCCTTGAGGAACTGCCGCCGGATACGCTTCCCGGGAAACCCCAATGAGAGCAGCACCCCGATTTCTTTGGTGCGCTGCTCGATGCCAAGCCGGAACAACAACGCCACGATCAACGACGCCGACACGATCAGGAACAAACTGAATCCGATGAACAAGCCACTAAAATCGGTGGCGCCTTGCGACGACTTCAGGCCCTGGACTTTGACCGGTGCAAAGGCAAGATCAAACTCTTCCGGCACCACTCTGGTCATGAAGCGGTCTACAAACTCATCGCGGGCGGCGGCAGTTTGGGCCTCCAGACGCACAGATGTGGTAGCGCCAAAACGACTCCGCCAAAGCTCGCGCCCTCTGTTCAGAGCCACAAATGCCTTCGGCGCGCTATGATATTTGTCCCAGTACAGTTCATCTTTGGGGCGAATCAGGGAGAGGTCCACTTCAAACGGCGGGTCCCAGTCAGCCATGTTTTCAGCATCGGCAATCCCCGGAAATTCCGGCGTCAAGTTCTTATCGATTGCCAGCCCGGTCATGGCAACAATGCCTTTGACCACAAATTCCTGCTCCTGCGTGTAAAGCTGGTCGCGCTCGCCTACCGCAAAATAGGTCATCTCGACCGTGTCCCCAGGCCTGGCTCGCAGGTCGTTGGCGGCCCATTCATTTAGCAGGATGTCGTTCCCTTGTAACGGGGCAGCAGCTTTGCCGCTCAGCAGGGTCAGTTGCGAAAACGGCTGTGCGACCGGCAGGTCCAGGCCGGTCACAGTCGAATAAGGAGTAAGCCGATCCCCTTTGCGGATGGCGTTCGCAAGGTACGTGTAACTCGGCAATGCCTGAAACCCCAGCTCCTTTGTGACAGCCTCTGCAATGCTCGTCGTCGTTTCCGACAAAACAGCTTCCCTGCTCGCCAGAACAACGCCGGCATTTGCCGGACGCAATTCCAGTCCGAGATCCTCGATGGTCACGACGCTTTTCAGGAGATCCTGCAACACTCCGGAGTGATCCTCCGTTTCGCCCCCGTCTGTTTGCGCAACGGCAAACAGATTTGCCGCACCCGGTCGCTGCAGCGCCTTCCGCAGTGCCGGCATGGATACAAATGCATTCAAAGGCAAGGCCTGGTGTGGTCGCAGACCGAACCGGCCCACACCCTGATCCGCGACAACGTCAACAAGTCGGCAGCGAACCGCCTGGATCACAGCCTCGCTATCTTTGTGGCCCAGCAATGAGCCGCGTGCAATATCGCTCGGTTTTTCAAACGACAGAATGATCTGGTCGCCGACCTGCGCATGTAGCTCACCTTGCAGGGCGCGATTAATCACAATTGCCGGGAAAGGGCGGTCACCGGCTGCCGCCAGTTCTTTGAAGGGGTCTGATTTGCTGTCTAGCGCATACAGTCCCATGAAGCGCTCATCCGCTCCGAGGATGTTTATGCGTGAAGCCCGCGCCCGCGTCTTTGCCTGCACCGCGGAGCCGTTGACGAGAATTGCTGGTGCCGCAGCCCTGAACTTTTCGGAAAAGCCTGGTGTCGCCGCCAGATCCGAGGCCAGCTCCTCCCGGTGGAAATCCCGCGTCAGCATCACATAATCGATGCCGCCGAGCCGCTCCAGAGTCAGGTCGCGCAAACTGCCTTTTACCGAGTCACCGACCAGCAGAGCGCCGGTCAGCACAGCCGTGGCCACGGCAGCACCGAGCATGACCGCCAGGTTCAGGCGCCAAAAATAGACTAAACTGCGACGCATTTGCCCTCTCGCAAGGTGAACCTGGTTTCAAAGCGCTGGGCCAGATCAGAGCTGTGCGTGACCACGATCAAAATGTTCTGCTCTTGCGCATGTAACTCAAAAAACAGGTCGGCAACTGAGGCCGCCGTGTTGGAATCAAGATTGCCGGTAGGCTCGTCGCAGAGTAAGATTTTCGGCCGGTTAATCAGGGCTCTGGCGACTGCAACCCGTTGCCGTTCACCACCGGAAAGCTCGGCCGGACGATGGTGAATGCGATGTGAAAGCCCGACTTTTTCCAGCAAAAGCGCTGCTCGGTTCTCGGAATCACCGTCGCCGCTTGGGAAAGGCATGGCCGGGAGCAGCGTATTTTCTAAGACTGAGTACTGCGGCAAGAGATGATGATCCTGAAAGACAAAGCCAATCATCTGGTTGCGAAAACGCGCCAATTCCGGTTCGGACAGGGACACGGGATCGTTGCCGTCGATTTCCAGCCGCCCGGATGATGGCGTATCCAGCGTACCGATGATGTGAAGCAGGGTACTTTTTCCACACCCGGAGGGTCCGGTGATGGCAGCAGACTGGCCGCTGGTTAGGTCCAGGGTAACACCCTTGAGTACTTCAACTTTATGGGCGTCGAAGTCATAACTCTTACGTACTTCTTCAAGTTTTAGTGAATTGGACATGAGAACTCCATGTTCATCGACGACTATTGCTTCATGGCGAACTGCATCACTTGAGCAGAAGCAATTTCCTGCTAAGCGTCACTGTTCCGTCCTTCAATGTATGTCGTAGGCGATAGATGTAGATTCCACTGCTAACAAGGTTGCCAAGGTTATCCTCACCATCCCAAACAATTGAATCCGGACCTTGTGATATTTTGTGTTCAAATAAAGATCTCACCTCTTCACCAAGCAGATTGAAAATTTTCAAAGAAACAAATCCAGATGAAGGAGTTTCGAAAGCGATCCGAGTTTCGGCATTAAAGGGATTGGGGTAATTCGGTTTCAGGATTGTGGTTACTGGTTGTTGAGGTTCGTTGTTACCAACATGAGTAACATTCCCGAATTGGTTCCCAGCAATTATTGCACCTTGTAAGATTGTGGTAGATACTTCCCCTTCACCGAACCGGCCAACAAATCCAAGTTCTCTCGCAAGTACCTCCTGATGGGTGAAAAACCCGTTGAATACTCCATAGAACAAAGCTGGGTGCGACTTACCAAAAACAGAAGCCAGCCCGATACTATCCAATTGAGTTGGGCCTGTCAAAGCTTCCCAATGCTCATCAAAACCGGCATTAAGTTTGTATGCGATGACTTCTTGCCAGCTACCGTCTCGCGCGTCCTGTGAGTACTCGACAACCCACGAAGAATCATTGAGCGTTCGATAATAGAATCGCTCAGGTATTGAGGGATGACTCCATGCCACATGAAAAACATAGTAAGTCTGTTCATTTATCAGCGTGTCACCAACAACCTCATGAGTTTCTATTTCCAGGTTCGTCTGATCTTGATACTGCCATATGTCTCCAATATGAAGAGGGTAGAATGAGCCTCTTGGTGTTCCGGTCAATGTGCCGAACTCCAGTCCATCAACTATTCCCCCCGTGAGCTGCTCAAAGCCACCTTCGAAGCCATGAAAGAAAACCCCGAGACTATCGCCTAAGTAATAGACGCTGGGAGCAATGTCAAAGTCATCTTCTATGAGTGCATATTTGAATCGGCGGTCCCAAAGAGTGGTGTCTGCAATATGCTTTACTTCAAAAGAGACTGAATCGGCGGGAGAGTACAGAGCAAAATGCCACCTGTCACCGACACTAAGATCGAACTTGAAGAAAAGAATCGCTTCCTGTCGGTGCGGCTCAAACTGTAGTAGCCAATCTTGCTCATTGACACGCTGAAATACCAAATCCTTGCTATTTAATAGATACCCTTCTTCAATAAGACGATACTCATGGCCATCTGACATAAGTGAATCGCCAATGACTTCTACTGTTTTTTGGAATCCTTGCGGCCGTTCTACATATTCCCAGTAGTCGCCAATATTCAGTGGATAGTAAAATGTATGCGAAATGTTTTGACCATGCAGAATATTGACAGATACAAAGAGGTAAAGAATATGAACGTTCCTTAGAGTAAGCCTGCTCATCATCTATCTCCCATGCTCTGTTGCAGCTAACTTCACTACCCTCAGACACGCAGAACTGCAGCGGCGATGCTATTCTGCTCGGTATTCTTCTATCTGCTCTGCCAGTTCCGGGGGAATGGTAATGGCCCGAATCGCCTCTCCCGGATTACAAATGCAGCAGGCGCTGGCCATTTCTCCACGGGCAACCAGCTCGCCGTCGTGCTCGAAGACAAATTTGTAGCTCAAGGATTTCTGGCCCTTGCGATCGACGAAAAGATAGATGTCCACTACGTCCTCAAACTTCAAGGGACGAATGTACTCGGCTGATGCCGTCAGTCTGGGCCAGCCAATTTTGTTATCCTCAAACGTTGTCGACACGCTTGTGCCGAACGAACGCAAAAACTCGTGTTCCGCGGTTTCCATAAAAACAAAGAAACGGGCGAAGTGCATAATTCCCGCGAGGTCGGTGTCGGCAAACTCCACGCGACGACGGTAATGAAATTCCGAAACCATTTATTCCGACTCCAGATTACTGACCTGAGCCACAGCGCTGGCGGGGGGCGCCGGTTTTTGCTCGGGCTTGTAACGGGTCACGAGCCACCCACCAAGAGCTGCCAGCAGAATGCCGGCCATGAATTGCCAGCGCAGAGTTTTAAAACCGCCCGTGGGCGGATGCAAACTCAAAGCCACAATCGCATTGACGATGGGAGCTCCGGCGAAGACAATGGACATCACGACGCTTGGCAACCCTTTGGCTCCAAAAGCCAACAGGACACAGAACGCGCCCAGGGCCCCGACGATTCCCGCTGCCAGCGACCAAAAGACACCTTTGCCGGAAAAAGTCCAGGAGGCACCTTTCACAGCGAGGACAGCGGCCGGCGCCAGGACAGCGGTCAGTACGTAAGCGATACCCACGAAGAGGAACGCCTTGTAGCGCCCGTTCACGGGATCGCCCATGGCCATTTGGCCGGTGTGTAGAAAGACGCCATAAACGCCCCACGAAACCACAGTCATGAGCGCGAACATCAGCCAGGTCATGCCGGGCTGGGCAGATTCTGTCGGCATATTCATCTCCGAATTTTGGATAAGACTGTCAGCTAGCTCGTTAATTTGTATCAGCCTCCCCTCGTGCTGCTCGGGAATTTTCCGGCTGTTACAAATCTCCATTACCAACATTTCTCACTTGGTTTTTCCCTCTGAGGAAGCCTTCCTGTGTAAATCTCCAGACACGCGACAAAGCGCACTGGGACAGATCCAAATCGTGTGTAGTGTTTTTGAGCCGGGGGCTGTCGCGTGCCATGTACCCACCCCTGATTCGAACTCTCAACGAGTTCGAATCTGTCCCCTCCCGCAGGAGGGGACTTTACCAGGCTGCAAAAAGACATGTAGTGGCTTGTCATCTCTGCAGGAGAAACGTTGGTTCATTCTAAATCAACACTTACTTCAAGCGAGACACTGTTTGTAAACCCTGAGTAAAGACTCAGCCATCTTCTTGTCACTGAACCGGTCATGAATGATCGCCCGGCCCTGGCCGCCCAGTTGCCTGCGCAGGTCTGGCTTTGCAAGCAGTTCGTCGATTCCTTTAACTAACGAATCTAAGGAATCAGGTTCAACCAGAATTCCGCCGCCGGTTTGCTCGATGATTTCCGGGAAAAGACCGTGGCGCGGTTGCACCACCGGCACAGCGCTGGCCATCGCCTCCAGGATCGACAGCCCTTTCGATTCGCGATAGACCGTCGGGACTGAAAACAGGTCAAGACCAGCCAGAAACTCAACCTTACCGGCATGATCTACTTCGCCGACATAATCGACCCTGTCGCTCATACCGAGCGACTCAACCCGCTGCCGCAAGTTGTCAAAATAGTCTTCATCTTTCTTACCAAGATAACCTGCCACTCTGAGCTTGAAATGGTCGGAACCGTATTCCTCCCATAATCTGAGACAGGCTTCGATCAGCAAGTGCAGGCCTTTTTCCGGACAGAGGCGGGCCAGGTAGCCGATGACCGGCGTTTGTCCGTCCGGCAACTGCCGGCTGTCCTTGTAACCATCGAGGTGGATCCCGAGATTGACAACCTGCATCTTGCTACGATCGACGCGCAGATAGCCGGCCATAAAGTCCGCATAGTATTCGCTGGTAGCCACAAAGCTGTCAACGTCCGATGCTCGCTCGACCATGATCTGTTTTGCCTGTGCCTGATACGGCTCCACCAGGTCATCCAGAAAAAGATCTTCGCCCTGCACGCCGCAAATGACCGGAACTTGCAGCCTTTTCTTAATTTGCCGCGCCGTGCCCAGCAACATCGAGTGATTTAGATGTACAATGTCGGGCTGATACTCATTTGTGAGCCAGTCGCACAAGGTCTCCAGTTCCCGGCTTTGGTGACCATCTTCCCCCCGTAACATCGAGACCGTGAGCGTGCCGAGGTCCCTGGCGCTGGTGGCGGAACTGAATTTCGATAGCCAGTTCAGAAAGCGCGGCTGGTTCAGGAATGTATCTAACCACGAATGTGGCCGCCGGAAGAAACGGAATTTCTCTTCCAGGTAAACGTTCAGCCCCCCGTAAAACACGCGCTCCATACTGACATTTTCTTCATCGGTTCTGATGGGCGTATAAGTTGGCACGAGCGCTACTTCGTGTCCGAGTTGCAAAAGCGCAGCCGCCAGGGTGTTGTCATGAATACAAGTCCCGCAGATCATCCCTGCGGCACCGGTAGCGATGTACGCAATTCTCATCTGTTCCTCGCCGAAACGGAGAAAGCCGGTTCCATCACGGCCTTTCCTCCGGAAAGAATTTGAGCACCGTTGCCCTCTCCGGCCTGGGGGATAGCAGAGACCCCACGATCAGCGCCAGGCCCGACAGGGGCAGAATCACCGCAACCGGCATGAAGCCGCTGCCCGCTACTGTATATCCCGGATTGTCCAGGCTTTGATAAAACAAGAGACACCAGGAAACCGCCACCGTAATAAGCGCGGCAAATGCACCTTCCTTCGTACTTCGCTGCCAGAACATAGCGGCGAGAACAATGGGCACAAGAGCCGCGAAGCCGGTGAAGGACCAGATAGCCAATTTGAAAATGCTGCGGTCTGCAACTTGCGCCAGAATATAAGTGACAGCAAGAATTGCTACCACGAACAAACGGCCCAACAGGACCTGGCGCTTCTCATCCATGTCGTGCATGAAGTAGCGGCCTGCGATGTCCTGGGTAAACATGGTACCAATTGCCAGCACCTGTGAATCCAGCGAAGACATGATCGCCGCAAACACGCCAGCAGCAAGCAAACCGGCCAGAATCGGTGGCGCGTGCGCAGCGATCATCTTGACCAGAACGGAATTGGCGGCAGGTCCTGCCAAACCGGGAAAGTCAAAGCTCCCGAAAATGCCGAGGAGAACGCTTGGGATCCAAACCGCCGCGATGCAGAGCGGATAGAAGATAATGGCATAGCGGAATGACTCGGCCCGGCGGGCTGACAGCCAGTGCATGAATATGTGCGGAAACATCCCGACCGACAACGGAATCAGAGTGTAACTGAAAAATTTCGCCGGGCTGATTTTATCTCCCCGAATCAGCAATTCCGGATGAGCGTCCGCCACCTTGCGCAGCGCGTTGGTCAGCCCTCCCAAATCATGGACGATCACCACGAATGCCACCCCTCCCAGTGTCATAAACACCAACGTTTGAAACGTGTTGGCCCAGGCGGTGCCGCGCAAACCGCCAAACGTAACGTAGCACAAAACCACCAGGCAAACGAGCAGGCCGCCAACCCAGGCCGGCACCTGGCCACCGGTGATCTGGTTCATGGTGATGCCGCCACCCATTACGCCGATCAGCAGATAAGGAATCATGAACGCGACCAGGACACCGAACATGAGCAACCCCAGGGCATCCGACTGCCAGCGCTCTCTAAAATACTGTACCTGGGTCAAATAGCCAAATCGCTTGCCGATAGCCCAGGCTCTGGTTCCAACGAAGAAGAAGAGCGCCGGACCGATCAACGCGGAGCTGGAAGCCATCAGGCCGAATACCCCGATGCCGTTGTTGTACGCTTCCCCGGACGCGCCGAGCAAAGCGAAAGCCGTCATGTGCGTCCCGAAAAGCGACATCAGGAGGATAAAGGGGCCGATGCTGCGCGTCGCCACAAAGTAATCCTCTCCGGTTCCGCGAAACAAACGGTGGCTGGCCATGCCGATGCCCAGCACGACAATCAGGTAAATAAGAATAATCGTCAGAGTCATGAGTGGTCAATCTGTCTGGTGGGAGCTGCAGAGCGAGGCCAGAGAAAACGAACGGCGAGCGCAAACACAATGGTGCAAACGATACAGTATAAAATATGGTAGGTCAGGCCAACCGGCAGGCCCAGGACATTGCTGCTGTCACGCCAGAACCAAAAGTCCTGGTGCAACAGATACAAAACCAGCAAGATCAGGACGAAGGTCCTGGTTGAAAACAGTCTTTGCAAGGCTCCTCCTCTCCGAACAAAAACGTAAGGCAGCAAACAACTAGACAGTGGTCAGGTCGAGCTCGATTGCACGCTCGGAACGCCAAACTCCGCCATCTGCTCAAACAACCCGTTAACCGGCTCCCGGTAAACATTGCCGACCAGAATATTTACGATGTCCTTACGGCATTCCGGGTATTTCCTGAGAAATCTGCCAAAACTGAATTCCCTAGTGTAAAAAGCGTAAACCAGGTTCTTCATCGCGTCGACGCCGCGCAGGTACTCAGGTCCGAAGCTGCCCAACTGCCGGCCGGAAAAGTCACCTTGGGTGAACGCTTCGTTGATGGCGTCCGCGGCCATCTCGCCTGATTTCAGCGCCAGGAACACACCGGAAGAATAAATGGGATCCACAAATCCGGCAGCGTCTCCGATCAGAACCCATCCGTCGCCGGCAAGCTGAGACGACCTGTAGGAAAACTCCTTGGTTGTCTTCAAAGGAAAAAGCTGTTTTGCCCCTTCGATGCGGGGCTGCAACGCCGGACATTTCGCGAGCTCAGCCGCAAAGATTTCTTCTGGCGTCTCTGAACGGTTTTTGAACAGAAACTCGATATCCCCCACTACGCCGATGCTGACGACATTGTTGGCAAGGGGAATGAACCAGAACCACGAATCCTGCTTCTCCGTGTGGAAAATGATGGTAGCGCCTTCGTCAATACCCGTGTCACGCCGGACGCCTTCGAAATGACTGAAGATCGCAGCATTCTGCAGCCCGTCTTCCTTTTCCCAGATTTTCAGTTTGTGTGCCACCAGCGCACTCTGGCCCGAGGCATCGACAACCACAGTGGCCTTAATAGTTCGAATACTCTTGTCGGGCATTTTCACTCGCACACCGACGGCCTTGTTTTCTTCAAAAAGGACTTCGAGCACGTTGGCCCCATGCAGAACCTGAGCGCCCTTGTGGTGTGCGTTCGCGATCATCATTTGGTCGAACTCGCTGCGCAGGACCTGCCAGGTTTGTGAGCGCTCTATCGGTTCGTTTTCACTAAAATAAAAAGGGGCCGCGGCCTTACCCGACGGCGTATAAAACTGCACGCTGTGCTTTCTGACGAACACGCTTCTCTTCATTTCATCGAAGATGCCCAGGCGTTGCAGTGTCCAGTAGGTGCCGGGCATTAACGACTCACCGATTTTGAAGCGCGGAAACTGGTCGCGCTCGATCACAAGCACATCGTGCCCCTGTTCCGCCACCAATGCAGCCGTTGTAGCGCCCGCCGGGCCGCCACCGATTATGACCACGTCGTATTCTTGCTTTGGTTCCGTTTCTATCATCATAAGAGTCAGGTATTATGCTATCCGTTCGTTTCAAGGCCGCCATGAGGTTGAGCAATTGTGCTCAACTACATTTCTAACTCGGATTCAAGGTCATTCGTGGCGAATCTGTCGAGCCGAACCAATGGACATAGCCAGAGGACTCCGGCTCAACACGATGCCGGAATGACAGTGAAGCCCGTCCAGGTCAAGCTGCAATTATTCGATCTGCCAGAAATTGCTCAGGCCTTGGTTTTGAAATCAATTGCAACGATTTCCTTTTGGTTTCGCAGATAAAGCACGCCATTTGACAGGGTGGGAACCGTCCAGCACCTGCCTTTAAGGACCTGGACGCTGGCACGCTCAACGTACTCCGACGTGTTGGCTTCGATCAGGACTAACTTCCCCTTCTCGCCCAGCACGATAAACTGGCCGTCGGCAAGAGTCAGAGAGCCTTTGCCCAGCCCGCGTATGGCCCATTTGCTTTCCTGAGTCGCAAGGTCGACGCAGCGTAACGTCTTCTCGTCAAATCCCACCAAGTGATTGTCATAGAGAATGGAGGTCGAAAAGTGATTTCGCATCACTTTGCTTTTCCAAAGCTGCTGCACGCTGCTGCTGTTGCCACTGGCTTTGACTTGAAAAAGAGCGCCGCCGACACCGTATCCCGAAGAGATGAACACTTTATCCGGGGCAACAAACACAGGCGTTGCCACGTTGACGTCGTAATTGGTTTTCCAAGGTTCGGCCCAGTATTTTTCGCCGGTCTTCGGGTTGACTGAGATGATGGAAGTCCCGGTAAAACACAGGACTTGTTCGACGCCGTTTACCGTGATCAAAATCGGGGCGGAGTATCCCGGTTGATCGGTAGCCGTTTTCCAGACGACCTGACCATTGTTTTTGTTGAAAGCCATGAAGCCGAAATCACTCTTACCGCCGACATCAACCAGAAGCACGTCGTGGTAGACCAGCGGTGAAGTAGAGACACCCCAGGTCGGCACCCTGCCGCCGAACTTCTTGACTAAATCGTGCTGCCAGATCGGCGTCCCCTTGTTCGCGTCGAGAGCGGCTATTTTGCCTCCAGCGCTCAACACGTACACTTTGCCTGCATGTACTAGCGGTGTGGTACGAGAGCCATGCCCGAACTGATTTGTAAATTTCGAATCCATGCGCCAGCGCCAAAGCTCCTGGCCCGAACCAGCGTCGAGGCAGACTGCGTACTCATCCGAGCTAGCCGCCTGCCCGTAGGCAGTGTAAAGCCGGCCATCGGAAACGGAAATACCGGAGTAACCCTCTCCCGATGGGACCCGCCACAGATACTTAGGGCCATCGGCCCCCCATCCCTTCACCAACCCGGTTTCCACGGAAATCCCGTCCCGCTTTGGCCCCCGCCACTGCGGCCAATCGCCGGACTTGCCGCCCGCGGGAGGTTTTGCAAACAAAGTCATTGCCCCGGCTAAACTGAGTACGCAGAGGGTTTGAGCGAATCCTGCTTTGTTCAACACTTTTGCACCCCTTGAGTTAGTGGTTTTCGATTTACGTTCACAAACATCTGAGTTACTGTCCGCCTCCTGACGGAGTCATTCTAACCGCAAAGCGATGGATCGTTCAGGCCGCGAAGACTCCTCGAATGCTCAGAGAGAGCTGCGCACATGCACGTTGCGTCGTTCGGTAACCCAACTAAAACACTAACGCCCGTGCGGAAATAACGCCTCAAAAATCTTGTGACTGCGGTAGCGAAAACTCGCCCAGCCGCGGCCATCGTTCGCGACCGCCCAGCGAGGAGAGTGACCTTTCTCCTGCAAAAGGCTGGTGAACTTCTGATGTGTCCTCAGCACACCCCAGTTCTCGAGCGGCGACCGCCAGTCATACTTGCCCCACTCCAGGTAGATCTGAAGTTCATTCTCATCAGCTTGCGAAACACCCTGCATGACGAAATCCAGATTCGGATTCCACAAAAGCGCTGACCTGG
Organism: Candidatus Zhuqueibacterota bacterium; assembly: GCA_029262055.1. Classification (GTDB taxonomy): domain Bacteria; phylum Zhuqueibacterota; class Zhuqueibacteria; order Oceanimicrobiales; family Oceanimicrobiaceae; genus JAJDAD01. Next base: position 18,648 of record JAJDAD010000002.1, on the reverse strand, counting down.
CACCTACTTTTCCAAACACATCAGGATGCTTGAATGCTGAATAAAGCGCCGGGATACCGGCGAACCCCATGCCGACGGCTGCCCGATGGCTCGCAGCGGGTTCGGCACGATATGTCTGCTCAATGAAGGGTACCAACTCCGTGACCACCATATCTACGTATTTCTCCTTCAGGTCCCCGAAAAATTCCCCACCTCGTGCAGGTTCGGTCTGCGGGATAAAAACCACAACGACCGGTGCAACGCTTTTTCCCATGACCTGGTCCAGGGTCTTTTTCATCTGCCCCCAGTTTTGCGCTGCTGTGCCGCCATTAACGTAAGCGACCGGATACCTCTGCTCGCTGCCGTGATAGCCGTGCGGTAGGTACACATCAAGTCTGCGGCTGCCCTCAATGATTTTGCTCTCGAAGTGCACGCTGTCGATAGTGCCGGTCAGGCCGGCAGCGGTTTCCATCATGTACGGCGGCCGGCGCCACTTTGGCATGTGCAGCACCGAGTACTCCCCCCAGGTAGACGGTGCACTTTCCGAATTGAGGGAGTCGATGACCGTGGTCTCATAGTCTTTTATAAAGCGATAGCTTATGGCCGCATCCGGCTCCAGGGTAGTGGAATAGTAGAACAGATCAGTTCCCGCAACCCGTGAGAGCGGTTCCTCGCGGCGATCGCCCAAGATGTCGCTTTGCAAAGAAATGTCCTCTGCCTGACCGCGATAGACCAGGTGAACACGATCGTCGCCCTCAATAATTGGAAAGGCTTTCTGTGCCTTGATAAATTCATCGACGACCGCCTTCTTGTCATTTGCTTGCTCCACATGTGCGAGGAACCTGGAGAAACTCGAAGTGGCGCTGTCCATTTCCTCGGCTCCGCTCGCAGCCTGCGGGCCCTGACCCAAAATATCAACCGCGGCCAGTTCGCCGAAACTTCTTGCATAGAACCTGCCCTGCGCAAAACTCGCAGGAGACCAAGCATGCTCCGGGAACAGGTCAAGGCTCGCCACCTCCTGATATTTCTCCGGACTGGCCTTGATGATATGCAAGCCACCTTTCTTGGTAACCACGGCCAGATGGCCGTCTACCAGAATGGTAAAACCGTCTCCGGGCCGGCGTGAGCGCCAGGCCCTTTCGCCGGTCTCGGCATTCACGCAGGTCAGGAAACGGTTGCTGTAGCCATACAAGTATCCCTGGTGGTAAACGGGCGTGTCATACGAACCCCGGATTTCCCGGTTCTTCCAGACTTCTTCGATCTCATGTTCTGCCGGGTCACGGTTGAACTTGATAAGCGCAGATTCATTTCGTTTATAGGTCAGGAAGAAACGGTTATGGCCGACCGGTACGGGATGCATGCTCGCTGCGTCCGGCCCGCGCTTGCCACCCTGGTGTTTGTACTCCCAGTCCAACTTCCCGCTCCGGGGATCCAGGCCGTAGAGATAGCTATTTCCCACACACATAAGCTGCTGCTGACCCTGAGAATTGATGATCATGGGTGACTGGTAGCTCACGGTGTCTGTTCCGGCTTTCCAAAGCAGCTTGCCCGTCTCCCGTTCGAACGCCGCGATGGTGCCGTCCTTGCCACTGACCTCGACTATCAACAGATCGTCTATGACAAGTGGCGAGGTAGTGAAACCGTAAAAAGGCGCGACCGCTCCGTACTCTGCCACCAGATCCTGAGACCAGAGCTGCTCACCGGTCTTGAGGTCAAATGCGAGTAGCTGTCCCCTGGGCCCGAGCAGATATACGCCGTTACCGGCGATGGCCGGCGTCGAAATCGGGCCATCATGTGAACCGTGGTGACCGACATAGGTTGAGTCAGTCCGTTGCCGCCATAGCTCTGCACCGCTATCAGCATCAAAAGCAATCACATTATCGAAGGTTCCATCCGAAAACATTGTAACCGCGTGCTCAGCGCCGATGGACACACTGGAATAGCCGGATCCCAGGGGGGTGCGCCAGCGCAGTTTCAGTCCGGCGTCAGCGGGGATGCTACCGGTAGCATCGACCGTGGCGTCCATATTCGGACCACGCCACGTAGACCAATCCGATCCTGAGCCCCCCGCAACAACCACGGAGCCCAAACAGCCGAGAAAGGCTATGCCGGAGAGAATGATCGTCATCATTTTTCTCATACCTAATCCTCTTCTGGTTTGCAGGCCGCTGGTGGACTTTCAAGCCGCCAGACCTCCTGCTCTATTCTGCTATTTTGCGGCGAAGAATGTTTCCAATATCTTGTCTGTGCGATTACGCCAACTGGCAAACCCAAAACCTTCGTTCACTTGTTTGCTGGTCAGATCGTATCCTTTTTTCGTGAGCAGTTTCACGAAATTTTTGTTGAGGTCCTTCCAATCAAAGCCGGGGCCGCGGGAATCATAGACACCGTAATCCAGATAGAATCTGATATCCAGCTTTTGGGAGTCCCTAACCAAAGCAGTGAGTTCATCGCCTCCGATCGTGGGAAAGAGATGGGACGACTGCCCAGCGAGCATACTCGCCGTCCCCGGATATTTGAACGCCGCATAAAACGCGGCAAATGCAGCCTCATCGCCTCCCATGAACAGACGGCCTTCCGGGCCGGCGACCGTGCGATATTTACCATCGATATGGGGAAGCAGCTCTTGTACGAACATTTGAGCATATTGATCCCTTTGATTGCGGGAATACTCCTGTCGGCTGTTTGGCGCTTCCACAAACACTGTGATGACCGACCGGATCCGCCCGGCAGCAATGAGGTTGTCCAATGTGTTCGGCATGAGGCCCATGTCTTTCGCATTCCTGCCATAGTTGACATAAACCGTTGGGTAGCGCTTGTCCCCCGCGCTATAACCCGCCGGCAAATAAACATGCAGATTGCGCTTGTTTTCCAGAATTTTGCTTTCAAACTCAAGGGTCTCGATGGTACCGCGCGCGCCGGTTGGTTCGTCCAGGTGGGATGGCTGTTGCCACTCGCTCATGCGCAGCTCAGAGACTTCGGCAGCAGGTAGAACGTACGACGGCACTTTGTGAGGGTTGCGGGGATCTGTCACGAAATTATCAAAATCTTGTCTCAAAACGTAGTCAAGCCGGGCATCCGGTTCCAGCTCAAAAGATCGGAAGAAAAGCCCCGTGCCCTCTATCTGCTGCAACGCCACTTCCTGGCCGGCATTCAACATATCGCCTTGCATAGCAAGGTCGTCGGCATCACCGAAAAAAACGATGTGGGCGAAGCGTTTATCCTCAATAATTGGAAATTGCTTCTGCTCCGCGATAAACTGGGCCGCCATCTGCTTTCTGGCGCTTACTTCGGCGGCCTCCAGGCGTTTTATAAATTGCGCAAACTTGCCGCTCTCATTCAGAAGCTCTAGCTTCGGTTTTTCAAGTTGAGTAAGATTATCAACTTTAGCTATGTCAACGGCCGCAATTTCACGCAGGCTGCGCGCATATATCCGGCCATGTGCAAAGCTCGGCGGTGTCCAGGTCAGATTATCAAAAAGTTGCAGACTGGCCAATTCGGTGTACTTTTCAGGTGTGGGTTCGGCGACGTGCAACGTGCCCTGTTTGGTCAAAATCACCAAATGGCTGTCAACCAGGATGACAAAACCATCACCGGGCGTGCGTGATTTCCAGGCTCCCTCTCCGGTTTTGGCATCGACGCAAGAGAGAAAGCGATTGCTGTAACCGTAGAGATAGCCATCATGTACGACCGAGGTGTTGTAGCTTTGCCTGATATCGCCGGTGGTCCAAACTTCCTCCGGACTGAAGCCGGTTTCTGTTTTCTTTACTTCAAATAGTACGCCTCCGGTGCGTTTGTTGTCGAGGAACACCCGGTTGTCGGCCACAACCACCGGGTTTATGCTCCGACCTCCCCTTGAACGTCCCTGGCCACCGTGCTCGAAATCCCATAGCTTTTTGCCGGTCCGTGAGTCCAGTCCATAAACATACTTATCTCCAGCGCAGAGCAGCTGTTCTTGTCCATGTATGTCCATCACGATGGGTGACTGGTACCGAATCACATCGTTGCCCGTGGCCCAAAGCAATTCGCCGGTCTTCTTATCAAAACCGGATATCGTGGTCGCCCCGCCACCTGTTTCAACTACAAGAACATCATTGACAACCAGTGGGACCGTCGAAAAACCGTAAAAGGGGATTTTTGCTTCATGATCATTGATGATATGTTTTGACCAAACCAATTTACCACTTCGGACGTCGAGAGCAAAGAGTTGTCCCTTCGGTCCGAGGCCATATACCGTGGAGTCATCGATCAGTGGCGTCGAAATAGGCCCGTTATGAGAGCCATTATGCCCGACGTAAGTTGAATCGATCTTGAAACGCCACTGCTCTTCCCCGGTGTCGGCATCCAATGCAACCACAAAATCAAATGTGCTGTCTGAAAACATGGTCACTGCCCGGCCATCCGCTATGGAAACACTAGAATACCCTGAACCCAACGATGCCTTCCAAGCGATCGCAAGACCGTAACCCTGGTCAAATTTAAAAATGTCTGTATCCAGGGCAGTGCCATTTAGATTTGTGCCGCGCCAGCGTGGCCAGTCTGCCCCCTTCTCTCCTGCCTGTACGCTCGTTGTCGCAATCAGGAGGAGAGCAGCCGCCCAAACGATGCCGGTTGATATTCGGATCATGCTTCGTAAACTGTTCATCTTTTTACTCCTTTGCCTCTGGGTTCTTGTTGATTGGATGTCTTTCTTGAGTCACGGTTAATTAAGATTGAAAGCGCGTGCATGCACGGACATGGGCCCGGAATGACTTCCTGGGATTTTCCTCACCCTAACGCGGGTGCCCGTTTTCAGTCAAGGCGAATACATAGCACAGAGATAGCATCGCCCGCTATGACTCGGGAATATCTGTCGGCGCGAGCGCACGGCGCCGCAACGCTTCGGTCCTGGACAGGGACATGTTCGGACTAAACCTATACTCTAGGTGTAGCGTGAATTTCGAAACGCTTCACTGTAAAACTCCGGCAAGAGCTGGTCCACCTGGTGCAGACCCTTTTCGGTCAGTTCGACGGTCTCGCGGTCAAATATCAGCATGCCTTCGCGCCGGAGCTTCTCGTAAGACTGGCCAAAATGCTGTATGATGTCGGTGTCAAATTTTTGCTTAAAATAAGCAGCGGACACTCGTCCAAGCTTCATCTGCAAAATCGCTTCGCGCACCAGGCGTTCATTCGCATTGGTAGTATAGCCACGGTTCAGTGGCAGTTTGCCCGCCTTGAGCGTCTCGATGTATTGACTCCAGGATGCGGTGTTTTGCATGTGCACATGATTAATGTGGCCAAAAGAAGCCACGCCGGCACCCAGCACGTCGGTGCCCTGCCAGACCGAGTCGCGATATACGAACCGGCATTCTTTGTCCTTCTTAACCATCGTGTAGGCACTTGAAATCTCATAGCCCGCTGATTTCAGTTCTGAGAATGCGTATGCTTGCCAATCACGTTTGGTTTGCCAGTCCGCCACGTGCACGCTGCCACCATCCCGAAGCTCCTTCACATAGACTGTATTGAACGGCAGTTCCATCTGGTAGATAGTGACACTCTCAGGGTCGAGTTCAATCACCCGCTTGACGTTGTCCTTCCAGGTTGCCCAGGTCTCGCCGACCATACCCGCGATCAAATCAACATTGACCTGGTCGAACCTAACCTGTTCAATCCAGGGCAAAGACTTGTAGATTTCCTTGCTCAGATGCGCCCGCCCGTTTTCCTGCAGGATATCATCATCAAAATTCTGAATGCCCAGGCTCAACCGGGTAACGCCGGCCTGCCGGATGGCTTCGACTTTACTCTGAGAAAGTGTGCCGGGCTCGCACTCAAACGTGATCTCCTCAGCTCCCTCCCAGGAAATGGCAGCCTTGAGCCTGGTCACCAGCTTTTCTAGGTGATTGACACTGATATAGGATGGTGTGCCGCCACCAAAATAGACGAACTTCAGCGGCCGGCCCTGGACCGACTGCAGCTCGCTGTACAGCTCAACTTCGCGTGCCAGCACATCCAGGTAACTATCTATCTGCTCGGAGTTCTTGTCCGTGTGCACCAAATAATAACAAAATTTGCAGCGCTTGCGACAAAACGGAATATGGAGGTAGAGACCGAGCGTGTTGTCTGCGACCGGCGCCGTGTTTAAGGCGCTCAACGCTGAATCCACTTCCTCCTCTTTCCAAAAAGAGAAGGGCGGGTAGTTGGAAACGAACACGCTGCCACCCTCGGTCTGTTTGAGCTCGGAGCGCGAGGTTGCCGGATCGAACCGAACTTTGTCTTCAGATGAAATCATATTTTCTTATTCTTGTTTAGAGCCAAAACAATAGAGAATGCCATCGTCCGAACCTATGACGAAGCGCCCTGCAGCAAAGCCGGGCGAGGAAACTACTCCGCTGCCGGTGTCGAACTGCCAGAGCGCCGCACCGGTCTCAATATTTAGAATGAATATCTTGCCCCGCGCCGTTGCGACAATAACCTGGTCGGAAACCACCACCGGCGACGCTTCCACCTTTGCGCCCGCGGAAAAAGTCCACAACTCCTTGCCGTCTGCTGGATCGAGGGCATGCACCAGCTTGTCGCGCCCACCGATGATGACCACTTCCTTTGTGACCGCCGCCGAAGAGTAGTACGGGAATTTTCGCTTGGGGTGCTCGTAGCGCCAGACTATCTGGTTTTGCGCCAGGCTTGCCGCACAAACCTGATTGCCGAATGTGCCGAAGAACACCTGGCCGTCGCGAACAGCCGGACTGCCTGCGACATAGTCACCGATTTCGATCCGCTGGCGCTCATGCCCGTCCGCGATGTCGGTTATGCGTAAAAAGCCATCGCAGCCTGTGCTCAGCACCGCGCCATCGACGATAGCCGGGGATGAATGCACGTAGCCTTCGGTTTCAACCTGCCATTGCAGGGCGCCGTCCGTTGCGGACAGGCAATAGAGATTGTTATCATAAGCACCGAACAGCACTCGTCCCTCATAATAATTGGCGGAGGACGTAATGCCGCCGCCTGCCAGAAAAGACCAAATTCTTGCGCCGGTACCTGCGTCAACGGCATGGAATCTTCCGATTTCATCTCCGAAAAATACTCTACCGTCACGCACCAGCGGTGAGGACTTGATCTGGTCCTCGGCTTCTATTTTCCACTTAAGTTCACCGGTCTCAAAATCGATGGCATAGAGAAATCCATCCAACGATCCCACGTAAACGACTCCGTTGGCAATTGCCGGGCTGGACTCGATAACATCGCTCGCCTGAAAGGTCCACAGGACTTCCGGATCTTCAGGCAAGCGCCCGGCGACAACTCCGGTTTGTTCAGCATTGCCACGGAACATCTGCCATGTGTCGGCTACGCTGGGCTCGTTTTGAGCACTGGCTGACAGAGCCGGAAGCAGCAGGAGTAGAATTAGTATTTTCTTAAAAACGAACATGTCGACTGGTATACCTGTTTTCTAGCAATCATGGCCATGCTCTTTCTGAACACGTAGCACGCGATTTTTTGTTTCCGCAAGGATCGAAGATAGGTGGAAAAACTCCTCAGCCGTGCGAAGATTTTTCAAGCTGCGACGGACCTCCTACCTGACAATCCGCCACTTCGCGCGGGAAGTGCCCAATCGCGACCTGCGAAATATCGGTCAAAAAGCTTGTCGATAGAGTTGCAACATTTCCGGTTTTGCAACCGGTCTCGGATTAAAACCGCCGGTCCACTGCTGTGCGGCGTCCGCGGCCAGTTCCGGCAAATCGTCTTCTCTGATGTCAAAGTCACGCAATCGCTCCGCCCGGCCACATCTTTTCCGCAACTCGAAGACGCGTTCGGCCAGTTGGCTGGCTCCGGAAAATTCTTGCCGGCGGATCAGACTGAGCGGTTCCAGAAGCCGGGCATAATCACCATTCACTGCTTGTCCGTTAAACTTGATCACATGCGGCAGCATTAGTCCAACAGCAATGCCGTGCGTGATCCCGAATCTGGCAGTCAACGGATTGGCACAAGCATGCGCAGCACCCAGCATGGCATTTTCGATTGCAGCGCCGGCAAAATGCGCCCCCAAAAGCATGGCGCCAAGCGCGGCAATGTTGTCAGGCTGATCCAGCGTGACCTCGTAGTTTGCCTCGAGCAGCCGCCACGCCTCCCGGCTGAACATCTGCGAAAGAGCATTGCGTTTCTTTGATACAAAACTTTCGATCGCGTGAGAAATTGCGTCCATGCCGGTTACAGCCCGAACCGCCGGCGGCACACTCAAGAGCAGTAACGGATCCAATATGACGGCGTCAAAACGTATCTTGATATCGCCATATGCCGCTTTTCTATGGGTCTTGTCATCGGCGATCAAGGCGAAAGATTGCGCCTCACTACCGGTTCCCGCAGTGGTTGGGATGCCGATGGCCGGCAGAAGTTCTTTTTTTGCCTTCCCCTTGCCTTCGTAATCCTGTAACTCGCCGCCGTTGGTCAGCAGCAAATTGATGCCCTTGGCACAATCCATTACGCTGCCGCCACCGAGCGCGATGATGCTGTCGATCGGCCCCTGACTACTTGCGAAGCGCACACCGGCTTCTACCTGCGCCGTGGTCGGATTCTCATGGACGGCCTTGAAAACGACAACATCAAAACCGGATTTATTCAAAAGCGAGCTGGTATTGGCCGCATGCCCGGCTTTGACCAGCCCGGGATCCGTAACCAGCAGAACACGACCGGCATCCAGATTGCGCGCCAGATCCGCAACCTGTTCTATACTCTCTTCCCCGTACAGGACCCGCGTCGTGGGATTAAAATCGAAGTTCATTAGCATGGCCGGTCCTGTTAGCCTGCACTATGCATGAATAGCTTCCCCGTCACGCAAAAGGAATCTTTTCGGGTTAGATTGGTGCCCAATGCGCAGCCTCATGAATTATCCAGGTTAGCTCTTTTGGGTTTCAAAAATATGGGATAAGCTGTCAGACAGCAACTGGGATGGTCGATTGCAGGGCCCTCTGTTTATACAGATGCTCAAACAAGTTGCCTTCGTGTGGTTGATCCCAGCTAATCCTGCTTGTCGGTATGAGGCCTAGATTGAGCCGGTCGATATTGGGTGCGGCAAGCGCTTCCTGGACGAAAGAGCGGTTTTCAGTGATAATCGTGCCGACAAGGGTCGATCCCATTTTCTCCAAAATATTATCCTGCGGTACTTCAACAACGCTGGCAAATGGGAAAAGTAATTCCATGTTTGCAAGGGGGTGTTCGGGATCTTCGCACCATATGATCGTAGGCAGCAAAAACGTAGCACCATCTACTTCGACAAGACGGCCGCCATCTCTATACTTTGCGGTCAAGTCCTGCGCGCCGCCTTGTGCCAGGCCACTGTCGACCAGGCTGGAAATCCGTTCAGCCACTATCGGGTTGACAAATGCCGCAAGCTCGGCTTCGGGATCATCCATCGTCCGCGCGCTGATCCCGGCCAGGCGTTGCGCCAGGGCCTCGGCGATTTCGCGTCCATGCGACGGGACCCACACAGCGGAAGCGTTCAGGCATGACCTGCCGCTGTTGATTGTAATCGAGTCTACCATCACGTCCAGGAACTGCGGCCAGTCGGCTATTTTGTCCTGTCCGACCACAACCTTGCTCCAGCCCGGCCCGTGGATTTGTACACGCCGGTCCTTTTCCCAGGCACGCACCGTGCTGACGTCACCAAACAGCATGGAACGGTCGCTGCGCAGGAGAATCTCGGTTGCTCCGGCGTGATCAGTTGGATACAGGCTGAAAGCCTCGGGCGGGCACCCGGCAGCCATAAATGCCTGGGCCACGCGGTAGGGGGTCCACGGCTCCTGACTGCCCGGTTTGAGAACCAGCGGAACTTTCAACGGAATGCTCGGCAGCCAAAGCGAATGCACGCCCGGTGAGTTGTTCGGCAGAATGGCGCCCAGTGTATTTGCGCAACAAAGATAGCTAAGTGAACGATCGTCCTGCGTGCCCCAACCCTGATCCAGGATTGACAAATCCAGGCCGCGGGTAAGCCCGCCCAGAACGGCAGCCATCTCTCTCAGGACCACGCATACTTTTTCCATGTTTCTGCGGGCCAGACTCTGGGGCATCCCGGTAGTCATCGAAATCGCGCGCACATAGTCGTCCGGAGACTGCGTCTCACCATCGAGCGGCAAGTCTGCTGTCGCAAACAAGTCTGCGGCATTCTTGCAAATGGTGAGCAACTCGTGCACGGGCAACGCGTCCAGGCTTTGCTTGTTTCGTTGGGCCAGAGCAAAGTCTTTGCGGATCAGGCCACTGTTAGCCTGACTCAACTCCGCCACCTGCCGGCCAGTCCTGAAGTCGTAGACGCCGGTAGTGTTCAGGCTCTTGTACGGTTGCCCGGCCCTGATCAGTGGGATGTGCATCATCTTTTGCTTAGTTCCAAATCTGGAAGCGGAAGGAAAAACATACCTGCGAGCATCGCGTCCGACATTCCTCCATTATCTCAAGAATAGGTCTTTTCATCAACGCGCTAGTACACCCCGACTACAACCGACTGCTGCAGTGAAGACAGAAGTCGCAGATTTCTTACACCGTCCCACGGAAACTTTTCGATCGGTTCTGCGCGCTCTCCCTCATCCCGCTCTAAGAAACGCGGCATAAAAAACTCTTTGGTCAAAGTTGTGAGCATGACGCGGCCGGTTTCGCCGTAAGCAACGGTTTCTTCCGGATTGTCCGGATTGACAATATCGAACAGAGCGCGTGGTTGTGGTGGATAATAAATAATCGCGTAATTGTCTGCGGGGTCATAAGGCTTATTCACTGCCAGGCCCATCAACGTATTGCCATAAGTCGGCACAAAATCCACGCCGGGCACAAGCTCTTCGCGGGCAAACCGGTGGAACTGTGCGTTCATTTCCGTGCCACCGCAGAAGATGCCCTTGATACCCATTTTTACTAAGTTTATTTTTTCGCACAAAGCCTCGAGCAGCTTCGGCGTGGTAAAGATGCATTGAATATTATCGTGTGCCCGCAAAATGTTGAGCGCCTGCCCGATGACGTGCTCTTTGTAAAGTTCGAGCTCTTCGTGATTGCTGCGTTTTATGAGTTTGTTGACCCAACGCGGATCAAGATCTACGAAAAAGGCAATCCCGCCACGATGTTGCGCCAGATGTTCAATGGCCAGGCGCAGTCGCCGCGGACCGGTAGGCCCGAGCATGAGCCAGTCCGCGCCTTGCGGGAAACCTTCGTCCGACAGAGTCGCGCTGAACAGCTCATAATCCGTTTGAAAATCGTTGACGTTGACGCGAGATTTGGGCACACCGGTAGACCCGCCGGTCTCAAAAATGTATTTCGGCTGATCCATCAACGCTTTCGGCACCCACTTAAGCACGGGTCCGCCGCGCAGCCACTGGTCTTCAAAATGACCCAGGAGCTTCAAATCGCTGTAGCCGCCGATCTCCTTGCGCGGATCGAAATCTAACTTCCTGGCGTAGTCCAGCCAAAACTCGCAGCCGGTCTCAGGATCAAAGTGCCAGTCGACGATTTCACGCACGTGCGCGTCCAGCTTTGTGCGGGCCTCCTTAGCTTTTTCCTGCAGCGAATCGCGCGAACTTTTCATAAGCCTCTCTAGCTGTTTCTTTGGTCAACCCAGGTGATTTTACTGAGTCGCTATCGCGAACAATTTTGTTTGGTTGGTTACGTAGAGCACACCGTCTTTGGCCACCGGCGTTGTATAAACCGCTGTTTCCATGTTTGTTTCATAAAGCAATTCAAGTTTCTTCCCGGCTTTCAAAACCGCGACGTCGCCGTCTTCATCGCCGATATAGACTTTGCCGTCAACATAGTACGGCGAACCCCAAATCGCGGCAAACGCATCGTACCTCCAGTATTCTTCTCCGGAGAGAGCATCCCAGCAGTAAACAAAGCCGCTCAAATCAGCTATGTACATCAGGCCATCATGGATCGCTGCAGTCGATAGCGTGCGATTGAAGTCTTCGCCGCCACGGTGCCAGACTTTGCCGCTTTCGGTAATGTCGCCGCGCTTGCCGGCATCGATGGCGTACCAATGGCCGGCGCTTTCACCGTGCTCGGGGTCCTGCCCAACACCGATGTAGACCTTGTTGTCCCAGACAACCGGCGTGGAAATAAGGTTGTTGCGCGTTCCGGAACCACCAAGTTCCCAGACGGCGTCTTTTGGATTGCAATCGAACTTCCAGAGCAGCTCACCTGTTTCGGGCACAAAGGCATAGACCCAGCCATCGCCGCCCGGAAAAATAATCTGCGGAGTACCGTTGATGACGGCGTAGGCTGGATTGGACCACTGCCCGTGTAGAATATCTTCGCCGGGCGAAGCATCTTCCCAGACCAGCTCGCCAGTCTTTTTGTTCAAGGCAATAAAGCTTGGCGCATCGGGTGAAGGCACATTGATGTGGGTTTCGTCGACGCCATTGGCCGTAACCGTGAACACCAGGTCGCCCACAACAAGGGGCGAACAGGTGGCCAGATTGTGTGGGAACACATCCAGCTCATCCATCATGTCGTAGCGCCAGATAATGTCCTCATCGATCTCAGACGTATGCTCTTCGGCGACAAAGGGGCCATCGTTTTCGCCGTCACGGTAACCCTCGGCATCCGTGCAAATCACTTCGCAACGATTTGAAATGTAGTAGACGCGATCACCCTCAACAAACGGCCCGGAACAGATCCCCTGCTGCGGCCAGTCATTGACCCGGCCCGAGGGCAACTTTGCGTGCGCCGCCTGCCACAGAAATTCGCCGTCAGATTGGCGGAACGCCATCACAACGCCCCGGTCGCCGGTGAGTTTTGGGTTTCTCACAGCTTGATTGTTGGTGCCGACAAAGACTTTTCCTCCGATAACCACCGGGTTGCCATAGGTCTGCGACCCAAGTTGCGCAGACCATTTTATGCTTTCACCGCTTTCCGTATCCCACTCGGAGACGATATTGGTCTCGCCGGACACCATGTTGCGCGCCGGGCTACCGCCCCACATCGCGGTATCGACCACGGAATAAAAACCGATCGTTCCAAACGTTGCGATCGCCAGCACTATGTGGGCTGGTGAGAATCGCTTTTGGCTAATGGGCTTTCCTGATTTCATTTAGTTATTCTCCGTGATCTTGACGTTATCAAAATAGACATTGGTCGATGTATCCCCATACAATCCGGGGCTGCCATGCGTATTAGGGTGCGGGTCCTCTGCCGTGATGCTCCACGCGGCAGGCTCGCTTTCGTCCCGGGGCCAGACCTTGCCTTTGATCACAGCCTTGCCGTCGACGATATCCACACGCATTTTCATCGTGTACCAAAGCTCAGGATTCCAAACAAAAGGCACCTCAGCACTCAGGCGTTCCAACTCCGCCGGCCAGGTGCGGATTTGTAATTTCTTTTTCTTGGTCATGAAATCCAGATAGTAGCGATGCGAAATCAGACCCATGTCCGGACTGCGCCGCTTGACCTTGACTGCTTTCATATCTGCCTGAATCGTATAATTGCTCAAGTCCGGTGGAGCGAGAAAGAGATTGTGACGGTTCAGGCCGCGCCGTGACGGTGGTTTCAGCAAAACGCGATTGCCGTCAATTTCTTTCACCATAAATTTGGAAGCATTGGGCCAATAAGGCGGATTCTTGTCAGCTTCGAATCCCTCAAAATCGATGGCCAGAGGCAGACCCGGGAAGACCTGTACTCTCGCCGGGGACGCCAGTTCTCCGAGTTTGGCCTTGACATAACCAGCCTGAATGCCCGCACCGGCATCGGGCGTAAAGCGGCCATTGCCGAGAGTACCCTGCAAACCCTGCAGACTGAACTCGGCCTTGGCATCGGGCAACCTGCGCCCGTTGCCGTCAAATGTCCGGACTTTGAAGTCGATGTGACTGTCCGCATGAATCCACTCGACCGCCGGTACAATCTGAATGCGCGTCGCCGCGGCAGCGGGATCCGGCGCCGGCTCGTCCAGCACAGGCATTTTCCCGGAGCTTACCTTGTAGTCCGCTGCCTTGTCACCAAGACAGTAGAGCCCTTCCTCGGTGGTGAAGTAGACTCTGCCGTAAGCGATGGCCGGGGAACTGTATATCTCGGCAGAGCGCTTCTCATCAAAGGCGATTTGTTTTGCGTCCAGTGATTCCGCGCCCCCGTCGCCCGGAGCAATAATATGGAAGCGACCATTTACCGCTGTCGCAAAAATCTTGTCGTCGGCCCAAACCGGCGACCCCTTGCCGACCGTTCCCAGGTTAAACGTCCACAGTTCTTCACCGCTGGCGGCATCGATGGCGAGCAGGTCACCCGCGTTGGTCACAGCATACAAACGGCCCTTATGAATCAGCGGCGATGTATAGTGGCATTCCACCGCATCGTAGCGCCAGACTTCATTGGTTTCAGTGATGTCGCCGGTGCCGTTGGCATCGATGCAGACAATTCGGCCACGGCTCTCGGTGTCGAGATTCTCCTTGCCGTGCATTGCATAGACTTTGTCGCCATCAACCACGACAGAAGACTGCACCGCAGCCTTAGTGAGGCGGAACTTCCAGATTTGCTCTCCGGTCCGGGCTTTCAGGGCGTAAACCGCACCGTCCGGCGCGCCGCCGATCAAAGTACGAACGCCATTGATGACGCTGATGACCGGATTTGAGTAATTGGTATTGCGCGGAGGTGTCTTCAAATACGATTCCCAGACCAGTTCGCCCGTGCGCTTGTCGTAGGCGCAGAACCGTGGTTTGGGCGGCCCCTTTTCGCCCCAGGCGCTCCAGGTCCAGAAGGAAATGTGCACCAGGTCCTCGTCCACCAGCGGCGTGATTGTGCGTCCGCCGTAGCCTGCAAACCGATGAAATTCTTCAACTAGAGAATGCTGCCAAACGATTTTGCCAGTGACGCCATCGTAGGCTGTAAACATACCTCCAACGCCCAGATAGTAGACGTTGCCGGTTTCCGGATCTGCCCCCAGGCTTGCCCAGCCAACCCGGGTAAACGGAACTGTGGTGTGAAATACGTTCTCTTTGTTTTCCCACAAAAGCGTGCCGTCTTTTGCGTCGTAGCAGGAAATGACACGCTGCATGCCACTCTTGGCGCCGGTCCGGCCTACGACATAGACTTTGCCGTTTAGGACAATTGGCGTTGACCGGCCGACAAAATCAGAACGCCAAATGAGATTGTCGCCATCTAGCGACCAGTTCGACAAGAGACGCGTCTCATCTGAAACACCGTTCTGGTGCGGCCCGCGCCATCCGGGCCAATCCGAGGCCAAGCCCAAGCTGTAGCACACAGCACTCAAGACAAGAGCGATGCAGAGCGTTTTTACTTGCATTCGCGGCATTCTCTCCCTCTCCATATTTTTTTGAAAAGAATCAGCAACAGGCGTGAAGTAACTTTTACGCACCTGTCTATCAAAAGTTTCGGCTAACATAAGTCTAAACCCTTTGAAAATCAATAGGTTTAACAGACGATTTTCGGATAAAAATATCTGAGTTTCGAAAAACTCAGATATTCAAACGGTATTCTCCCGGACCAATACTTCCTCATGATTTACCTCCGTATCCCAGGGCTGATTTAAGCGCAATTTTACTCCTTACAAAAATCGCGCTCCAGGGAATTTGCGGCGAAAAAAGCAGCATCGTCCAGTACTTTAAAATAAGTTGAGCCGTGAACTGCACCGGCGGCGTGAAAGAGCTCTTCCTTCACCGGAACAGTAATTTCCGCAGTTCCTTCGTCGACTTTGATCCCGGGTTCAAAGAACCGGTTGATCGGGGCTGCCAGGTACATGTTTTCCTGTGCTCTGAAGTGGCTCATCCCGGCCTCCCGTTCGATAAGGCGACAACGCCTTTGTGCGCAACATTCACCCACGTGTGGACGTGTGGGGATCCGCGAAAATACCACGCAAAGGCCGGTCCTTCCAGTTTCCACCTGTCCCAGATGCCGTTTTGGTCCGGGAGATCTCCTTCTTCGTAGAAACTCATGTGCAGTTTCCCGAGTCCGCCATTGCTCTTGATGGAAGCAAGAACTTCTGCGACATCTGATTCACGATAAGGTTCGAGTAGAGAGCGCAAGGTCTGCTCAACCAAACCTTTCTGGTCGGCGGAAAGCTCACTCACCGGCAAGCCGCTAAACCGGCCCTGGTTCCCCCGCAGAACCACTGATGAGGGTGCGTCCGCTGGAGAACCGGCGCGAACGAGTGCCAGATTTTGCTGCTTGCCATCGAGTGCGTCATAAACCTTGCCCGCCAGCCGAGACTGGTGCCACCAGACGTTTCCGGGATGGTCGGGACGTTCATTGAAGTCAACGGCATGACCATAAAACATCGGACCGCCAAACACTGCATTTCTCTCATTGCCGCCGTCAACCCGGATGGTCTGGTGCCGGCCGGCCAACAGAAAACACAGCCTGTCCCTCACGTCGGAAAACAGCGCCGCGGAATAGTTGCCGAGGCCGCCGCCATCATCCTGCATGGCACGCATCGTCTTTTCGAAGCCGACCTCGCTCAAGGCCCCGCGAAGAATTTCGCGGATGATCTCCTGCTGTGATCTCGTGTAAATTCCGGAAATTCTTTTGCGGACGACGTGCCAATTATTTCGTGCCTGTAACCGGCGAGGGTCGTCCCAGGAGAGGAGCAGGCTTCTTTTCTGACGGCCGGTCAAACTTTCCAACAGTTCCAGAACCATCTGCTCGGCGGGTTCATTTCTACCTCGGGCCAAGACCGGACTGAACGTCGCAACGAGCGGGGCAGCCGCTGCGGCGAGTGTAACTTTACCAAGTTTTTTAATAAAGTCCCGGCGGCCTGGTTTAAGATTTTTACTGTTTCGGGTATCATTCATTTTTTGTCATCCGCACTTTGTTTCAATGCTGCTTGCAGTTTCTGCCTTGCACGATCCGGATTAACTAGTCGGACGCGCGGGAATATGAAATTCTATTCTGACTTCCGGAGGGGTTGTCTTCGTTTGCCTGCCGGTGTTTGTCGCGACGTCAAAGAGCCGGCCGATACGATTCCCCGCCAAATCCTCGAGCGATGCCTTCACCCGAATTACGTACTCGCCCGGCACCCAGGCTTGTTGCGGCTTAAACAACATCCGCTGCTCTGCATCTGCGATCGAAATCTCACCGGAAACGGGCGTGCCACTTTGGGCACAAACCAGAATGCACCGTTCGAGTAAAGCGTGATCTAGAGGCTCGCCGAAGTACACCAGCAGAGGATCCCGGGTTCCGGCCAAAGGGCGCTCCACGCGCCAGTCTTGATACGCGATCTCCTGCCGGTCCGCCGGTAGTACGATGAATCTCTTTGTGAAATCGGCGGCCAACGGAGCGCCTGCATCGTCCCTCAGAGCTCGATCGACCACAAGCTGATAGTTTTCACCAGCCTGCAAGACCGGCCCCATTGCCAGGTTCGGACCGACATTTCTCTTGATTCTACCGGGATGCAGAAACAGGGTCAGGCGTTTCCGGTGCGGTCCCCACAGTCCTTGTTCAACTTCTACAAATGGCAGCGGCACCGCTTCATCGTTTGCGTTCAATAATCGAATGTGGTCGTGAACGTTACCAAACCCGATCGGGCCGGAGAAATAAACATACATCTTCAACAAATTCTCGGGCAGTCGTGCCGCACTTGGATAGATCTTTTCAACAAAAGTAGCCGGCATATTATTCGCGCCAAAGCCTTGAAATGAAAAATCCAAGTCGACCGGTTCTATGTCCAGGCCCAGATGTTCCTTTAGCTTTCGGGAATCAAATCCCGCAACGTACTGCAAACCGGGGACGAACGGGAACCGCGGTGTGAATCGAATCAGATCCGGTTCGATTACATAGTTGCCGAGCATTGCGGCTTTGACGCTAGTATCTTTGCTGACAGCGGTGCCGGTCTGCACCGGGAAGATTTTCTGCCAATCCGAACGACTTAGTCCACGTTTGTTCAAGGCGGTAAGGGTGGAGTGGCCCAGGCCAACCAGCTCCAGGGCGCCGAATCCCGGACTTTCCGGTTTCTCATTTAGTCTCAACTCGACGTCCGCGCCGGAAATGGACGTACGAGCAATCCCGCACGCATTGAGTGAATTCTCAGTCCGGTCACGACACCCGGACAAGATGCAAAAGATCGCTGCAGTGACGACAAAGCCCGTTCTCATTTTCATGCTATTCGCCTGCGAAAATCCAACGCATTCCCTGTCGAAATGCCATCGGCGCTGCTGAGAAATGGCTCTGGCCTTCTAGTGTCGAGGTCTTGAGTGACCAGGGAGGGTCCTTTTGCTCGCTCCAAAATTTCATCCACGCCAGGGCGGGCTCACGAAATCTCGGATCATCCTCTGAACCGCTTGCGACAAACAGCCGTGGCAGATTCTGTTTTTCGATCTCAACGGAGTCCGTATTCAAAAAGAAGTCCAGATTGCGATGCAGGGCAGGGTTGCTGGCGATGTAGCCCCAAAACAGTTTGGGCGCCGTTAGCGCCGCATGAAGGACGAACTGCCCGCCCAGCGATTGGCCGAAAATAATGCGGCGCTCAGGGTCCGTCAAGTAGTGGCTTTCAATCAGCGGCAGTATCTCTTCGCTCAAAACGTTCTGGAAGGTGCCGGCACCGCCCCAATGCGATCTTTCAACCGATTTTGCTGTAAAATCCCGGCTGCGCATGTTGCCGTTCCGCCAGTCGTCAGTGCCGTAGGAAATGCCCACGATGATGGCGCTGGGTATTTCTTCACCAAGCTGCAAATACCGGTAGTAACCAGCCAGGATAGGATAAGTTATGCCACCGTCCAGAAGGTACGCCGT
>JAJDAD010000001.1 GCA_029262055.1 Candidatus Zhuqueibacterota bacterium | reverse complement strand
AACGGAGCATACCATAGCGATTAGCAACATCCAAGTTCATGTTTCCGGGGATGCGACTATGGCCTGGGCGACGTTTGATGAAAAAACCAGTTATAAGTTTGATGGCAACCCTGTATCGGAATCCGCTGTATTTACAGCAATTTTTGTAAAGGAAGACGATGCCTGGAAAATGAAAATGGAGCAGCGGACCGTAGTACAACCACCCCCTCCGATGGACTGATTAAAAAACAAAGAAGAAGTTGTAATCAAAAAAAGAGCAACCACAGTGTTGCTCTTTTTTTTGCCCCTCTTTTTCAACAGCAAACTGTCTCAAAGTTTGTTACCCTTCATGTCTCCGGGATGGAAGCTGGTGAGCACACTCAGCCAAAACAGCGCGACCAACAAAAGCCGATTCTTCCGCTGCATAAAACTGTGGAAAGTGGGCCGGAATGACCTCTCCGCCTTCTTCACGGGCACCAATTCTCATGAAACAGCCCGGAATGGCAAGATCCTCGCCGGGTGCCTCGGACATGACCAAAGGCCTGTGTCCCACGCGGCTTCAGCCCGTGCCAGGCAGACCGTGCCGTTGACCACACAAGCGCCTGACAAAATGAATTTGACAGAAGCGCCGGGTGCCACGCGGCGCTAGAGACTGTGGTTATCAGAACATATCATTGACCACATATCACTCAATCACGCAAGACCGCCTGAAAGCGAACACCTACCCCAGGCTCCTCTCTATTTTCTAACCTTCGATGGATAGTAGTTTTAGCTCTTACTTTTGCAGTAATTCCAGTGGGATTACCAGCATCCGACCCTCTGCTTAGAAATTTCTGAGTTCAGAGTGACAACCAAATGACTCAGTTTGTGTCAAATACTTCTACCGCCACTGACCATTCATATCGCTCTTTCTTTATGTGCTTTTTTGTTTGCAGATAATGTTTGCCAGAATTAGCCATGAAGCAAGGACAGGATCGTTAAACATTGCCAGATTTAAGGCAAGCAATAGCGAAGAATTTGAAATGGTACATACTGCGACCTATCGGGGACCGTGAATCAAGCATTGATGCACTTAAGG
The DNA here is from genome assembly GCA_029262055.1 of Candidatus Zhuqueibacterota bacterium. Lineage (GTDB taxonomy): Bacteria > Zhuqueibacterota > Zhuqueibacteria > Oceanimicrobiales > Oceanimicrobiaceae > JAJDAD01. Next base: position 3,915 of record JAJDAD010000001.1, on the reverse strand, counting down.
AGAAAATTCATCAAGATGAAGCGAGAATCGAAGAAGCAAATTAGATTCTATGAAGACAGCCTGATGCGGTTTCACCCGCTGATTGCATCCGTCAGTTTAATCTGTATCAAAACATAGAGGAGAGAGAAACGCCGATATCGACATCCCACAAGCCAAATCATCGTTCTGCGGAATCAATCACTTTTGCCATCCGTAATGAATACGTTCTCAAAGAAAGAGGTATGCATGTTTCTATTCAAGAAAGATTTCTTAACCAGGATCCTCTCATTCATATTAATGCTGATCATACAACCAGACCTTAGCTTTGCTCAAAATGTATTATCTCCCGTTCAATGGAAACAGGATTTACATTATCTTGCCCAGGAACTACCAAAGAGACACCCCAACCTTTTTTTTAAGATGTCCAGGGAGCAGTTTGGAAACGCGGTAGAAAAACTGGAACAAAGTATCCCGGATTTAAATGACAAGGAAGTTATAATCGAGCTGGCCAGAATTGTATCTATGGTCGGGGATGGGCATTCACGCCTAACTTTACCACAAGATCCGAAGATAGCTTTTTCACAGGCGCATTCCAAAACACCTTTTCCGAAAGACTCGAGTTTGGTTTTGGGCAATTATCCAATAAGATTGCACTTATTCAAAGACGGCTTGTTTGTTAAAGAGACTACTCCTGAATATGCTAAAGCACTTGGAGCAAAAGTAATCAAAATCGGGAATGCTACAACGGCACAAGCATTGGAAGCTGCACGAAGTATTGTGCATTATGACAATGAGATGGGTTTTAAATTAACTGCCCCAACTCGTCTAGTGATACCGGAGGTTCTACATTCCATAAATATAATTGACAATAAGGATAATGCTGCTTTTTTACTGCAGGATATTAGCGGAGACCAATTTACAATTGAATTAGATCCTCTTCCCCTGTTTAAGGAAGTAAAATGGTTGGATGCGCGTGAGATGACGACCGCCATCGCTCCTCTTTGGTTAAGGGATCCTGAAAATTACTTTTGGTATGAATACCTGGAAGAGTCAAAGACATTTTACGTTCAATACAATCAGGTCAGCGACAAAAAGGATGAATCCGTTTCTGCATTTTTTGACAAAGTCTTCAGTTTAGTGAAGAGCAAACCAGCCGAGCGCTTTATTTTGGATCTACGAGGAAATTTTGGTGGAAACAACGGTCTCAATTTACCGCTGCTACATGGCTTGATAAAGGCTGATAAGATCAATCAACGCGGAAGACTATTTACCATAATTGGTCGTTCCACATTTTCAGCTGCTATGATGCTATCCCTCGATCTTGAGCATCATACAAACACGCTATTTGTGGGTGAGCCTACAGGATCGACACCTAACCACTACGGCGATTCCCGCAAAATGAAACTGCCCAACAGCGGAGTAACAGTTCGCATTTCTAGCTTATACTGGCAGTATTCCGATCCTCGGGATAACCGAAACTGGATTGCGCCGGATATCGCTGCAGATCTCACATTCAAGGATTATGGTATTAACCGCGATCCAGCTCTTGAAGCTATATTTAACTATGCATTCAAAAGGCCCATTACAGAAAGAATGATGGAAGCTATTGAAAACAATGGAATTAAAGCTGCTTCCACTTTGTATTGGGAATTCAAAAACAATCCAATCAACACTTATGTAAACACTGAAGATCAAATCAATGTCTTTGGTTACCAACTCCTTTATGATCTGAATAGAGTGCAAGAGGCAGTCGCTGTTTTTAAGCTAAATGTCGAGGGGTATCCGTTATCCTGGAATGTTTATGATAGCCTTGGAGAAGCATATATGGTGAACGAAGACAAGGAACTGGCAATCAGAAATTATAGAAAATCCATTGAGCTAAACCCGGAAAATACAAATGGCAATGAAATTCTAAAGAAATTAGAAGAACGGCATTAGACGGCCAGAACTAAGTTCATCAAAGATGAACCACAATATCTTCGTACTGCACTTAATTGAAAATGGTGGATTCAAGTTTCAAGTGCAACAATAGTTTTGTAGAATAAATTATTTGGCGTGTCAAAGTTGATCGATTTTCTGGGTCGTTCATTAAGTTTTTTTTTACCTGTTGGACTTTGCGTATGTTTATGGTTGCCAGAGACGAATTTTTGGGGAAGTATTGTCGAATCAGGCCATTTGTGTTTTCATTCAGTCCAATGGAGATTCCAGTGTTAAAAGATTGTTTTTATAGTACTAGCCAGTATTTTGATAGGCGACAAGAACTGTCACGATAAAGCAAACGTTTTTCTGTAAAATTGGTCAGGCATCCTGGATTTTGTGAGTTACGTTTCCATCTTTAGGTACTTTCTTTCAGTAGCCCAATCGTCGTGCATTTCCTGGAGTACGGCGGTTACGAGCCTTAGGCAGGCTTGCTGGTTTGGGAAGATGGCCACGACCTTTGTTCTTCTTCGGATTTCTCGATTGGTTCTTTCCATGGCATTGTTGGTTCGGATTCTGCGCCAGTGCGTTTTTGGAAAGGCGAAGTATGTGAATGCTTCAGGCGCGTTTTCTTCCAGCCAGGCGGCAAATTCGGGCGCTTTGTCGTGGTAGCGGTCAACGACTTTTTTGAGTCTCTGGTGGGCGTTTTCGAGCGAATTTTCGGCAAAGATTTCCCTGACCGCGTCGGCGAGCTCTTTCTGCATGTCTTTGTTTCTGGCGTAATGCTGCGCGTTCTGCGCCAAATGGAAATAGCAGCGCTGGAATTTAACAGCGGGAAAGACCGCGAGTCTTGCTTTTTTGAGTCCGGCATGGTTATCGCTTATAAATAATTCAATGCCTTGCAGACCACGGTGCGCTAAAGATTCAAGAAAGGTTCTCCAGTGCACTTCAGCCTCAGAGAGTGAGGTGGAGACGCCAAGTATTTCCCGTTTGCCTTCTTCGTTGACGCCGAGAGCGATTAGGACACAGACGCTTTGAACGACGCCGTTGATGCGCACTTTCTCGTACATGGCATCAAGATAAACCTAGCGAAAACAGCCTAACGGACGAGCCCTGAAATTTTCGAGTTCTTTGTCAAGTAACTTAGCCAGGTTCGAGACCTGGGTGGAACTGATGTCCAGTCCGCAGAGTTCTTCGGTGATCTTACGCACCTTGCGGGTTGAAACGCCCTGCACATACATTTCGGCAATGGCAAGTTTAAGAGCGCGCTCCGAGCGGATACCTTTTTCCAGACAGGATGGATAAACTCCAGTCCCCGGACTTGCGGCACCTTTAGTCTGAGCGTTCCCGTGCGGGTATGCAGTGCTTTGTCTTTGAAGCCATTGGCGTAGCCGGTGCGCTCCTCGGTCCGCTCGTAGGGAGCCGCTCTGAGAGCTTCAGTCCGCTCAATTTTAGCAGCTTCGTTCAACAGCGTTTGCAAGACGGTCCCAATTGATTCAGCCAAAAACCGCACATTTTGAAAAATTTAAGTTAGGGACTTATGCCGCCTTTGGTATTTGCATTTCTTGTTGATTGACGAATCGAATGGTGTTTTGTTGAATACGTTTTTTTCTGGCTTTTTCTAATTTACGTTTTCTTTGTTCGATGATTTTCTCCGCTTTGCCGGTGTGTTTAGCATTCGGAGTTACATACCCGATAGCGGAGTGATAGCGCGTGTAATTGTAGTAGTCGATTCGTTCTTTGATAAGTTCGTCCAGTTCTTGAAAGTCGTTGGCGTCACCAGGGTCGACCAGCTCCCTGAGCGTGCGGTGGTAGCGCTCGATTTCGGCATTCTCATTGGGACAATGCGGATGGATACGCCTGTGCTCCACTTGTGATTTCGATAGCAGGGCTCGATACTCACTGCTGATATAGCAACTGCCATTGTCGGACTGAATTGCGTTTGGCGTTTTACCGCTCTGCTCGAAAGCCCGATGGGTTGCTGCACCAATTGTGTGACCGGTCATCGACAGGCAGAGC